>JAFUCE010000079.1 GCA_017459805.1 Eggerthellaceae bacterium | reverse complement strand
CGAGCACACGCTGCATGGCCGCAATAGCACATTCGATTTGGCCGTCGTCGGGTTCGCGCGTGGTAAGGTATTGCATCTGCATGCCTGGCCACAGGATGACCTTCACCAGCGGATTGTCTGGGTGGCTGCCCGCCCACTTCACCGTAATTTCGTAGGCCACACCCGCAATAAGCGGCATGAGCAAAATGCGCACGATAATGACAAGCGTCAGTTTAAGAGCTCCGTCGGGCACGCCCCAGGCGGCGATAAGCGCATTAAGCGGAGTGATGGTGTAAATAAGAATCGCGAGCACCATAACCATAATGAGGAAGGCGGTGCCGCAGCGCACATGCAAACGCGGAAAACTGCGCGCATTTTCAGGCGTGAGCTCCAAACCATGTTCAAAGCAATGAATGGTCTTGTGCTCGGCGCCGTGGTAGCCAAACATGCGCTGGATGTCCTTCATGCGCCCAATGAGCCAAATATAGAAGACAAACACGGCCACGCGTAATATGCCGTCCACAATATTCCACGCAAGGGTATGGTCGTCGTATTCACCCACAATAAGGTTGGTGATAAATGCCGGCGCCACGATGAAGAGCACCACACCGAGCACGAGCCCAAGCACCATAGAGACGACCATTTCCTTATGCCCGAACTCGACAGATTCGTCTTCGTCCTCTGCGCCTTCTTCTGGTTCTTCAGCAAAGGCATGGAGGGCCGCTATCTCGAGAGCCTTATACCCCAGCATGAGCGACTCAACAAAAGCGGTAACCCCGCGTATGATGGGCCAACGCAACCAGCCGTTCTTGGGTAAACCGCTGGCGAGGTCGTGTTCCTCAATATAGATATTTTGGTCGGGTTCGCGCACAGCCACCGACCAATTGTATTTGCCGCGCATCATGATGCCTTCGATAAGCGCCTGCCCACCCACGTGGGTCTTGAGCGCCCCATCTTCAGCAAAGGCACGTTTTAAATCACTTTGTTGTTGCTCTTTCGACATGCAAGCAATAATAGCTCAACTGGAAGAAGCTTGGCGCAACAATCGCCTTTTGAATTATTAACGCATGAATTCGGCTACCGCATTATGGGATAGCCTGGCAACAAGTTCGGCCACTTCTTCTGCGGGAATCTTTTTGCCACGTTGCACCCAATTGCGATACATGTCGAAGGCGGTATTGCGGATAAAGCTCAAGAGCAGTTCTTCTTTGTCGGTACCCATCCATTCAAAGGGATCGTCAAAGACTCGGTAACGTGCCATCTGCTCGCGATACATACGTTTACCAAAGTCGTAGTAACTAGGTGTGCAAATAAGGTGCTCGGTCAGTGCATCTTGCTTGCTTAAGAAGAGGAAGAAACGCAAAGCATGACCTTCGATATCCTTGGCTTCCTCAGGTGTTTGCTCATAGTTGTTGAAGAAGTCGTCCATGATGTCGGAAACGATATCGTCAAGAAGTGTTGCGATAGTTTCGTAATGAAGGTAGAAGGTTTTACGGTTAATGCCTGCGGCCTGCGTAATGGAAGTGACACTTATCTTGTCGATAGGTGTTTTTGTCGCAAGCTCCTTAAATGCAGCCTTGATAGCGCTGCGCGTACGAGCAATACGTAAGTCTTGTTTTTCGGACTGATCCATGCTTCCTCCAGCCCTTATTGTCGCACAGTATGCTGCGTAACTTTCCCCATAAAAGAATATCGTGCTAGGCATTGGTAAGAAAATGGCCACTTTTAAGAAACTGGGGTTTATGCCCCAACTAGCAAAACTTGGATATACGCAGGTCATAGATAAGTATCTACACTAATTGGTGTATACAGCACCAGTTTTAAGGTGCGAAAAAGCGGTGTGATAGACACAAAGATTTTCGGGATTAAAAGGGAAAAAGAGAGAAGGAGGGGCTATGAAGAAAAAACTCATTGTTGGTTTTGTTGTCATGGCTTGTGCACTTTGTTTGGGAGTCGCTTTTGGCTGTGCTCCCGCGCAGAATCAGGCGTCTTCAGCTAGTGCGAGCGCCGACGCGGCTGCAAGTGCAGAAACCAGTGCTGTCGCCTCGGATGAAGCAGCTACTTCGGCTGAAGCGGTCGCAAGCTCTGCTGCGGCAAGCCAGGCTGCAGCACCTGCTACAGGTGAAATGCTAAGCCTGGCCGAATATGCGGAAAAATATCCGCTACAAACGAGTAGCTGGTTGCAGAAACGCGAAGACGGCGGAAAATGCATGGCAACCATGGAAGAAAACTTTAGAGCAACCCTTGGTGCTGCATTTGGCATGGATGGAATTCCTCTGTATTGCGGTTCGTGTCACAATGCCAACTATAAGCAGCTGCTTGCAGAAGTGGGCGACGAAAACATGCTGGTTACCGACGCTCACTATGACGGTATTATCGAATACATGGGTTGCGGCGTGTGCCACAGTGCCGACCTTGAAGCAGGTGTTGACGACAATACCAGCTTCTGGCCGACGTTTATTTCTGAAGAAAGCTGGAATAAGTACATCAACCAGGACGATGCGGTATGCGGTCAGTGCCATATGCTTGAGCCGAGCAGCGCTTATATGTTGCCCGAGTTCCGTGGCACGGTTGACATTTATAAGTATGGTATCGATGCCGACAGCGTGTACAAAGCCATGATGGAAGCATGGGAAGAAAACCCCATTGAAATTACCCAGGTTATGGTAGACAACGGCTTCCATGTTGGGGCAACTCGCATCGACGAAGAAACAGGCGCCCTTATTATTGGTGACAATAATAAACCTATTTTGGAAACCTACCAGGGCAGCAATCACCAGAATATGGGTCTTACCTGCATCGACTGTCATATGGTAGAAGCAACAGCAGAAGACGGAACCACATATACCGACCATTTTGCCTGCGATCCGCTGAACAATGAAACAGCGCTCGAAAATTGCTTGACCTGTCATAAAGCACAAGGTCAAGATAGCACCGAAGCTATGCGTGAGTTTGTTCTTGGCAAGCAGGAAGAGTTAGCTAAGGCTCAGCAGGCACTCGAAGCAAACCTGGCTACATTTAAGGACGAACTGGCTCAGGCAAATGTCAATAGTGCTTTCGATGCCGATGCTCTAAAGACTGCTCAGGAAGCTTACACCAAGGCTGTGTTCTATACGCAGTTCCAGGCTCAGCTTACAAGTGACAAGAAAAACCAGGGTGCAACCGCTGCGCATAACCCCACAGAAACCTATGCAAATATTGAAAAGGCCGAAGCTGCCATTACTGAAGGCATGGCTGCCCTTGGGCAAGAAGGGTCTGCTCAGGCAGCATAAAGCATTTGTGTGAAAGAGTTCACACCGCGTCCAAGACCGCCCTTCCACCCCGGGCGGTCTTGTCTTATGGGGAGGCGACGTGTCTCATTGAGTGACAGAGTAAAACTGAGACAAGGTAACAGTAAGTGCATATGACCAAACACGTCTTGTCTCAGTTTTACTCTGTCACTCAATGAGGTAGCAACTGAGACAAGCAAACTCGTGCATTTATTATGCAGCGGCAACTTTTCGTGTATCCTAGCTAGCGTCCTGGAAACAGGGCATATCCCCACGCACGTTAAATCAAAGGAAGGGGCATCGTGTGAAGTTAGTCGTAACGGAAAAAAACGACGCTGCAGAAAAAATATCGCAGCTTTTAGGGGCAGGGAAACCAAAAAAGGATAAGGTATATAACACTCCCGTCTATCGTTTCGAAAAGGACGGCGAAGAGTGGGTAACCATTGGTCTGCGCGGGCATATTCTTGAGCCCGATTTCACTCCCACATTGACCTATAAAAAGACTAAGGGTTGGCAAGGCATTGGAGCTGACGGCGTTGCCCTCGATGCAGCTATTCCCGACGACCTACCCAAACCACCCTTCAAAAAGAAGAAGCCCTTCTTGGAAGATGGGGTTGACCTTTCGGGTTGGAAGATGGACGCGCTGCCTTATCTTGTCTACGCGCCCGTGGAAAAGCTTCCCAAGGAAAAAGACATCATTCGCTCCCTGAAAAACCTTGCGGGCAAGGCCGACAGTGTGGTCATTGCCACCGACTTCGACCGCGAGGGCGAACTTATTGGCGCCGACGCGCTTTCCTTGGTTCAGGAAGTAAACCCAACTATTCCCGTGTCTCGTGCCCGCTATTCTGCTTTTACGAAAGAAGAAATACAGGATGCCTTCGACAACTTGGTTGACATGGACTTTAACCTGGCGTCCAGTGGCGAATCGCGTCAGGACATCGATCTTATTTGGGGTGCCGCGCTTACCCGCTATCTCACCCTCGTGAAGTTTGCAGGCTACGGCAATACTCGTTCAGCCGGGCGAGTGCAGACGCCTACGTTGGCCCTCGTGGTTGAAAAAGAGCGCGAACGCCTGGCCTTTATTCCCGAAGATTACTGGGTTATTACGGGCAGCTTCGGCGAAGGGGAAGACGCCTTTGAAGCACCCCATGCTACCGCGCGTTTCAAAACAGCCGAAGAAGCGCAGAAGGTCATGGAAACGGTCAAGCCAGCAACTACGGCGACGGTTTCTTCCATCGAAAAGAAGCAGCGTAAGGTACCCGCTCCAGCACCTTTTAACACGACATCGCTTATGGCAGCTGCATCAAGCGAAGGTCTTTCCCCGGGGCGAACCATGCGCATAGCCGAAAGCCTCTATATGGATGGTTACATTTCGTACCCGCGCGTGGATAATACGGTCTATCCTGCTTCACTGAATCTGGCAGAAACGGTGGCACGTCTCAAGGGCAACCCCGCTTATGCGCCATACTGCAACAGGCTCCTTTCGGGCGGACCTTTGCATGCAACGCGCGGTAAGAAGGAAGAAACCGACCATCCGCCCATTTATCCTACGGCTGCCGCTACGCCTGACGACCTACCCGCAGCCGAATATAAGCTCTACAACCTGATTGCTCGCCGGTTCTTGGCAACGCTTTCGGGTCCTGCTACGGTCGAGGGCACGAAGGTGAACCTTGACGTTGCGGGCGAAACATTTGTAGCCAAGGGCGACGTGTTGGTCGATGCGGGCTTTAGGGAAATCTATCCATACGGCCTTAAGAAGGACGAACAGCTGCCTGCTCTTAGCGAAGGGCAGAGCCTCGCCTTCAACGGGGCCACCTGTACCGCCAAGCAGACTGAACCGCCACCGCGCTATAGCCAGGGTCGCCTGATTCAGGAAATGGAAAAGCGCGGGCTCGGTACTAAGTCAACGCGCCACGCCACTATCGATCGTCTGTATGCGGTGAAGTACATCGTCAACGATCCTATCGAACCAACGGCACTCGGCATGGCGGTCTGCGATGCCTTGGGTCAATTTGCGCCCCACGTAACCACGCCTGAAATGACGGCTAAGCTCGAAGAAGAAATGCTCAATATTGCAGCTGGGGCAACGACTAAAGATACCGTGGTGGGGCATTCACGTGCGCTCTTAGCCGAACAGCTGGCCGAGCTTATGCCTCATTCCGAAGAAGTGAAGGAAGCCTTGGCTGACGCTGTAGCGCTTGACGCTTATGTGGGGAAATGCCCCAAGTGTGGCAAGGACCTGCAGATTCGTGTGTCGCAAAAAACGCGAGGACAGTTTATTGGCTGCGCTGGTTGGCCCGAATGCGACGTGACGTACCCGCTGCCGCAAGGCAAGATTGAGTCAACGGACACGCCGTGTCCCGTTTGTGGCATGCCCCAGGTAAAGGTGAGCCCTTTCAGGCAAAAGCCCTATCTGCACTGCGTTGACCCAGCTTGCGAATCCAACAAAGAAGAAGACGTCGTGGTGGGCACCTGCCCCGTGTGCGGCGAACGCGGCATAGACGCCATGATGGTGGCAAAGAAAAACCCGCGTACTCTAAAGCGATCCATTACCTGCTCTAATTTTGAAGAGTGTGGCACGCGTTATCCGCTTCCTGCGCGTGGCGAACTGACGCCCACCGAAGAAGCCTGTGAACACTGCGGCGCTCCCATGGTAATCGTGACCACTAATCGTGGACCTTGGAAGCTCTGCCCGAATTACGACTGCCCTGGCAAAGCTGAAGCCAAAGAAAAGAAGGCGGCCAAATCAAAGGGCAGGAAGAAGAGCTAAGCGGAATATGGTTCAAAGCATCCAGGAACATACCAATCAGGGTATTTTCATTACCTTCGAAGGTGGCGATGGCGCCGGTAAGTCGACGCATATTAATTTTTTGGCTGAAGCCTTGCGCGATGCGGGTTACGAGGTGCTGTGCGTGCGCGAACCAGGTGGTACCGAAATAGGCGAAGTGCTGCGCGACCTTGTGCTTAATCCCGACTATGAAAATATGGCGCCTGAAACCGAACTGCTCATTTACGAAGCTGCGCGCGCTCAGATTGTCTATGAAGTTATCAAGCCTGCCCTCGACCGAGGATACGTGGTACTCTGCGACCGTTTCTACGATTCAACCGTTGCGTATCAGGCCTACGGGCGTGGGCTTGACCGCGAATTCGTGCGCCAGGCAAATCAGTTTGCTTGCCAGGGTTTGCGTCCGCAGCGTACCGTCCTAATTGAGACGAATGCTTCTGCGGCTGAAGGTTTGAAGCGTGCTACCCATGGGCGCGACGGCGACCGCATTGAACGCGCTGGTGTCGCATTCCACGAAGCGGTTAATCAGGCATTTCGCGACATTGCTGCGGCATCGCCTGACCGCGTGCGGAGTGTTGTGTCGCAGCCAACCAAAGCAGAAACGGCAAAACTGGTGTTTGCTGCGGTGGCTGACCTCTTTGCTTGGGATGCGAACAGTCTTCCGTTTACAGACGACTATTTCGAGCGCGCAAATCTTATCCAGCAAAAGAGATATGTACGGGAGCACTAAGCTATGGCTGATGTGTTTTCAGGCATTCTTGGCCAGCCGAAGGTACGCGATTTCTTGCGTTCGGTGGTCGAGCGCGATGCGATAGGGCAGTCCTATTTGTTTGCAGGACCAGCCGGCTCTAATAAAACGCTGGCAGCCTACGCCTTGGCCCAGGCTGTTATCTGTGAAAACAAAGGCTGCGGTAGCTGTGATGCGTGCAAGCGCATTGCCAAACGCACCCACCCCGACGTGCGCTACCTTGAACCAGAAGGGGCGGGGGGTTACCTCATCGAACAAATTCGCGACCTCATTAGCGACGTGAGTATGGCTCCCATTCAAGCTCAGCGCAAGGTTTATATAATCGACCGTGTTGACTTGCTGGGCGTGCAGGCGGCAAATGCCTTTTTGAAAACCCTCGAAGAACCCCCCGAGCACGTGGTGCTCATATTACTGGGGCGCACGCAGGCAAGTGTGCTTCCCACCATTGTGTCGCGCTGCCAGGTGGTGCCCTTCCGTCATATTCCCCATACCGAAGCAGTGGGTATCGTGTGCCAAAACACGGGTGCGTCACCACTGCAGGCTGCGGTTGCTATTCAGGCTTCAAACGGCTCCATCAGCAAGGGTATTGAATTTGTGCGTTCGAGTGAGCGTTTTGCTTTCAGACAGCGTGTGTTGCAAATCCTTGAGTCGCTTGAACTAGCCGACGACCTCGACATCCTTGAATATGCAGCCGAATTGCTTAATCGCGCGCAGGCGCCCCTTGACCTCGTGCGCAAAAGCCAGGAAGAAGAATTGGCCGCCAGCGCTGAATTCATGGCGCAGGCCGCTATTCGTCAGGTAGAGGCGCGAAACAAGCGTGCCCTTTCAGCGAAAAGCATGGAATACCTGCTGCAGACCATGGCTATCATGCGTTCGTGGCTGCGCGATGTACTCATGGTTGCCAGCGGCCGCCCTGAACTTGTTATCAATGAAGACGCGCAGGAAGGAATTGTGCACACGGCTGCGCGAACAACGCCGCCACAACTTGTGCGTGCCTTGTCCTATATTGACAAAACCTGCGAAGCCTTTCGATATAATGTTTCCCCAGAAACAGGAATGGATGTGCTCCTGTATCAAGTAAGGAAGGAACTGTATGGTCCGCGTAGCGCCAGTACAGATGCAATATAACCCACGTTCGTTTTGGTTCGACCCAGCTGAAGTTGCCGTGGAAGATGGCGACAAGGTTATCGTGACCACGGAGCGTGGTACTGAATATGGTATTTGCAACGGTGGCATTATTGAAGTTGAAGAAGAAGCAATCAGCGCGCTCAAGTCGCCGCTGAAGCCCGTGTTGCGCATTGCAAGTGAAGAAGACCTTGAACAGGTTGAAGCCATGCGCGAAAAAAGCGAAGAAGCTATGCCGGTGTTTAAGCGCCTTGCTGAACAAGAATGCCCCGACATGAATCCTGTCATGGTGGAGTATCTTTTTGACGGCGAAAAAGCAGTCTTTTTCTTTGAGGCTGACGACCGCGTAGACTTTCGTGAGCTCGTGCGTAAGCTTGCCGCAGAACTGAAGGTGCGCGTGGACATGCGCCAGATTGGTGTACGCGACGAAGCCCGCATGGTTGGTGGCTTGGGGCATTGCGGCCAGGAACTGTGCTGTAAACGCATGGGCGGCGAATTTAATCCGGTATCAATTCGCATGGCCAAGGAACAGGACCTTTCGCTCAACCCACAAAAGATTTCTGGTGTCTGTGGGCGCTTGATGTGTTGCCTGCGCTATGAATTCGAAGCGTACAAGGACTTCAAGAGTCGTGCACCCAAACAGGGCGCAAAGATTGAAACGCCCGAAGGAGTCGCAAAGGTAGTTGACCTCAACGTTCCGCGTGAATTGATAACGGTGCAGTTAGAAGACGAAAACGAAACGTCGAAGCGCGTGACCTTCCCGCTGTCTGCCATGGATGAACCCGAAGAAGGGGAGAAGCGCCCGAAAAGCATAGGGGAGGTATTCGACGCCTACGCCAATCCCGACCCCTTTGCATCGAGCTTAACGCTGGGTCTGTTCGACACCGCTGGGTTTACCCGCGAAGATAAGCTGGGTAGCCCCGAAGCGCGCCACAGTGTGCCTGATCAAACAAGCGATGAAACTCCCAAAGAAGACGGTCGCAAACGCAGGCGCCGCCGCCGTGGCTCAAGCAAGAAGCAATCGGGCGAACAAACGAGCGAGCAAGCTTCCGTGCAAAAAGACAGACGCAAGTCTGAAAGAAAATCCAGTCAGCGTGCAGACCGCAAGTCGGGGCAGGCGCAAGAGCGCAAAACGGGTGTGCGACCAGGGCAAAAATCGAGCTCTCTTTCTGCCCGTTCAAGCAATGAGCACGCGCCTGAACAAAAAGCATCCACGCACAGGAAGTCGCGGAGGCGCAGCCATAAATCAGGAAGTAGTGAATAATGAAACTTGACTATGAATTGCTAACCGACCTCTACCAGCTTACGATGGCTCAAGGTTATTGGGCAGCTGGCAAGACGAACGAAGAAGCCTGTTTCCATATGTATTTCCGTAATAACCCCTTCGACGGGGGTTTTTCCATTGCGTGTGGTATGGCGCAGCTTGCTGAAATGGTCGAAAACTTTCACTTTACCGAAGAAGACCATGCCTATCTTAAAAGCCTCTTAGCGCCCAATGGGGATGCGCTCTTTGATACCGAATTCCTTGACTGGTTGGCGCAGCTTGAATTGAGCATCGACATTGACGCGGTGGTTGAAGGCACGCCCGTTTTCCCAAACGAACCGCTCGTGCGGGTAAGTGGCCCCATCATGCAATGCCAGCTTTTGGAAACCGCGCTGCTTAATTGCATCAACTTCCAGACCCTAGTTGCCACCAAGGCAGCACGCGTATGCCTTGCGGCTGACGCGCCCGTGGCCGAGTTTGGCCTGCGTCGCGCCCAGGGCATTGCGGGTGGCGTGTGGGCCAGCCGCGCAGCGGTGGTGGGCGGCTGCACATCAACGTCCAATGTGTTGGCGGGGCAAATGTTTAGCATTCCCGTTTCGGGTACGCATGCCCACTCCTGGGTGATGGCCTTCGAAAATGAGCTCGACGCCTTCCGCGAATACGCCCGCATCTTCCCGCACAATTGCGTCTTGCTTATCGATACCTACGACATTGAACAAGGGCTTGAAAACGCAATTACCGTTGGCCTGGAAATGAAGGAACGTGGCGAAAAGCTGCTGGGTGTTCGCATCGATTCAGGCGACCTTGCCTGGCTTTCCAAACGCGCGCGTGCTCGTTTGGATGAAGTGGGCCTGACCGACTGCGGGATTGTGCTTTCGAACGATCTTGATGAACACACCATTCGCTCCATCAAGGGTGAGGGTGCTCAAATTGCAAGCTGGGGCGTGGGTACCAAGCTCGCAACAGCCTATGACCAGCCTTCGCTTGGTGGCGTGTACAAGCTTTCGGCAACGCGCACTGAATCGGGCGCGTGGGTCGACCGCATCAAGATCAGTGAACAGCTGGCAAAACTTACCTTCCCTGGCGTGCTTGGGGTGCGTCGTTATTATCATGACAATGGCAAGATTGCTGGCGACATGGTCTATGACATTAATAGCGACATCAATGCTGATGAACGCATTGTCGACCCTGCAGACAGCCTGCGTCAAAAGGTGCTTGCCGGTAAGAAACACGTCGAAATCCTGCAACCACTTGCGCGCGCAGGTAAGCTGGTCTTAGACGATGAATACCGCGATGCGATGGCTGCGCGTGAACGTGCGCGCGCTGCACTCGAAACCCTCGATGAAACACAGAAGCGTATTCTTAATCCGCATTCCTATCCTGTTGGCTTGGAAGAGGGCTTAAGTGACCGCCGCCGTGGCCTGGTTGCGAAGCTGCGTGGCATAGACATGTAAGGGGGGGACGCATGGAAGCACGTTGCAATTTAATTGTCGATTCATGCTGCGATCTGCCCTTTGACACGATTGATAAAGCAGGCGTTCAGCTTATTCGCTTCCCCTATGTCCTTGACGGGGAAGAAAAGACGGACGACTTGTACCGTACGACAACTCCCAAGGACTTCTATGACGCCATGCGCGATAAGCGCAAACTTGCACCTACTACCGCGCAAGTCCCAGCGACAGCACTTATCGATGCATTCCGGGCTGCTTATGAGTCTGGTGTTCCAACGGTGTATCTCTGTTTTTCTAGCGGGCTTTCGGGCAGTTTCGACACGGCCGTTTTAGTGCGCGACCAACTTGCCCAGGAATACCCTGAAGGCGAACTGTACATAGTCGATACCATGCTTGCGTCTATCGCAGAAGGGCTGCTCGTGCTGGCTGCCATTGACCAGCGCAATGCGGGGCTCACGGGCGCCGAACTTGCTGCGTGGGCTGAAGAAGCACGCTGGTTTGTAAATGCGCAATTCATGCTTGATGATCTTGAATCCCTTCGTCGTGGTGGCCGCATTCCTGCAGGTATTGCAACAGCAGGTGCCAAACTCGACGTTAAACCCATGCTTGGCTTTAGCCTTCAAGGGGGGCTTTCCATGGTGGGTATGTCGCGTGGCCGCAAGAAGGGCGTGCGCGCCATGGTTGACTATTTCCATCGTCGCAGCGACTCCGAAGCGGTCGCACGGCGTGTCATCGTGGGCCATGCAGACGCCGCATCCGACGCAAAGCGCCTGCGCGAAGAACTCCTCAAGACCGAACATGGCCTTGTGTTTACCGACACCTTTGTCGGGCCCGTGATTGGTAGCCATGTGGGGCCGGGTATGGTGGCGGTGGCGTTTTGGGGTCCTGACCGCCGCGAAGAAATTGGCGTCGCTGAACGAATTGCACGACGTATCAAATCCGAATAGTTTTTGCGCTCAAGCTCTTATTCGAGAAAGGCTAACTGAATGCTTAAAACATTTGTCTTTGTGGGTAATACAAAGATAGGTAATGAATTGGTGCCCAATTTGCTTGAAGCTGGTTTTAAGGCAGCCGAAGGTCTCGAGAGTGCCGATGTTATTTTTACCTTTACGTCTTTTCTGGATGATACCGAAGAGGTTTATTTCGGAAGCGAAGGCATGATTGCAAGCGCTAAAGCGGGTGCGTATCTGGTCAATCTTTCGCCTGCTACGCCATCGCTAACGCATGAGATTTACGCGCTTGCCCAGGTCAGCAATATGTATGCCGTAGATGCGCCCCTCTTTGTTCATGATGCAGGTCGCGAACATGCCTTTGCCGACAAGGCCAACTTGAGCATATTTGTAGGCGGTACTGAAGGTAATCTTGCTCAAGTGAAGCCCATGCTTGATGCCCTTGCTGAGGATGTGGTGGCATGTGGCGATGCGGGCAGAGGCCAGTTGGCAAAAGCGGCAGCTAGTTTGCAGCGTTGTGCATCTGTTGTTGGGCTTATTGAAGCTGATTCGCTTCTCCGTGTGGCTGAAAGCGACGAAGTAGCCGCAACGCTAGTGGCGCGCAGCCTTGCAGCGGGCGTAAATTCAGCCGAACTCGCAAACTACTACGCTGCCGTTGTGGGGCGCAGCATGGAAAGTTCTTATTCGGCAGATATTATGTTGGGCGAAATAGTTGCTGCATTAAGTGCTGCTGACGACATGCAGCTTATTTTGCCTCAGGCAGAATCTGCGGAGTATTTGCTGCAACTACTGTGCACCATTGGGGGAGTGGAAAAGTCAACCGCCGCCCTTGCCCTTATGTATGCCGATGAGGCTGAATGTGCGCGCTATGGGCTTGACTGGACACGTGCTGAAACGGCATTTGACAGTTTTGACGAAGACGAATGCGACCATGACCACGACCATGACCACGACCATGGACACCACCACAAACAAGACCATGAACATCGCCATTTTGGCGAAGAGGATATGTTCGGCCTCAATTAGGCCTGTCCATGGACGCTTTTTTAAGAAAAATGCATTTTACCCTGGATGAAACAGATAAAAATGTGATATATTATTAAGCTGTATTTTTAGCGCCAAAAATCAGGCGTATGTAGGAAAAGCGAACGCAAGGAGTTCTTGTGGCAGTTGCTTCTAGCAAAACATCTAAAGCAAAAAAAACAACTCAAACAAAAACAAATTCAAAGGCTCAAAAAACTACCAAGCAAACTTCGAATAAAACAACAAGAACCGCAGCTTCTACTGCTAAAAAGGCAGTTAAGACACCAGCGAAGTCTGCCGCCAAAGCAGGGGTGAAAACTGCTGCTAAAAAGGCGGCTGCAAAGCCCGCAGCTTCCAAGGCTTCCCCAAAAACAACTAAAGCGGCAAGGGCTAAGAAAGCTCCTGCTGCTACCAAGGCGGCTTCCGCCAAAGGGGCAGCAAAGCCTGTAAAGAAAGCGGCGGCTGCATCAAAGACCGCTACCACTAAAAAAGCGGCTTCTACTAAAGCGATGCCAGCCAAGAAGGCAAGTGCAAAGAAACCCGCAAAAACAGCTTCCAAAGCTGCAACAAAAGCACCGGCCAAAGCTGAATCCAAAGCTAGTAAGAAGGCTCCTGCAAAGGCTGCCACAAAAACAGCTTCTCGTACAGCAAAGCCTGCTGCTAAATCTGCAACCAAGGCAGCACCGAAGGCCGAAAAGAAGCCGCGTGCCAAAGCGAAGGCTCAAGAACTTGCCCCTGAAGTTGTCGAACAGCTTGAAGTAGAAACCGTTGAAGCTGATTACGTTGACCCTATCGAAGAAGAAAATGCGGCCCTTGCGGCAAGCGAAAACCTTGAAGAAGCAGATGACTCGGAAGAAGCCATCAGCCTCGATGACGTTGACGCTCCAGAGGGTTTAACGGACGAAGATGCTGAAGGTAAGGACGAAATCGAAGGCGATGAAGAAGACCTGCTTGAAGGTATCCCAGAAGAAGAGCTCAAGGCTTCTGTTTCTGCAGCAGCAAATCTACCGCGGGTAACCGCATCCAAGGGTCGTATTAATTCGCGCCGCCGCAATGTTGATTCAAGTGTTGTCATGCTTACGGGCGATCCCGTGCGCATGTACCTAAAAGAAATTGGCAAGGTGCCGCTGTTAACTGCCGCGGAAGAAATTGACCTAGCCATGAAGATCGAAGCCGGTGTTGAAGCGGGCAATACGCTCGAGGAAGCCTACGATGCTGGCGTTGAACTCGAACGTCGTGAGCGTCGCCGCCTGTCGCGTATTGAACAGGTTGGTCTTGACGCCAAACAGCAGCTTATCGAAGCGAACTTGCGCTTGGTAGTTTCTATTGCAAAGCGCTACGTGGGCCGTGGCATGCTGTTCCTCGACCTTATCCAGGAAGGCAATCTTGGTCTTATCCGCGCGGTTGAAAAGTTTGACTACACCAAGGGCTTTAAGTTTTCTACCTATGCTACCTGGTGGATTCGCCAGGCTATTACGCGCGCCATTGCCGACCAGGCCCGCACCATTCGTATTCCCGTGCATATGGTTGAAACTATCAATAAGCTGGTGCGTATTCAGCGCCAGTTGCTTCAGGAACTCGGGCGCGAACCTACTCCTGAAGAAATTGCGAAGGAAATGGATTTAACGCCTGAACGCGTGCGCGAAATCCAAAAGATTAGCCAGGAGCCCGTGTCACTGGAAACACCTATCGGTGAAGAAGAAGATAGCCAGCTTGGCGACTTTATTGAAGACGATGCCGCTGTGGTGCCGCCCGATGCAGCCAGCTTTAGCATGCTCCAGGAGCAGTTGACTAAGGTGCTCGAAGGTCTTGCTGAACGCGAGCGTAAGGTTATCAGCCTGCGTTTTGGTCTCGAGGATGGCCATCCGCGCACACTCGAAGAAGTGGGTCGCGAATTTGGCGTGACGCGTGAACGCATTCGCCAAATTGAATCGAAGACCTTAGCGAAGTTGCGCCACCCGTCCCGTTCTTCCAAGCTGAAGGACTACCTTGAAGACTAAAGTTTTGCCCCAAGTAATTGGGGCAAAATTTTCAGCATGCTAGAAGGTTCTTTATATGAAAACCTACAAGGCACACTATGTTTCACCAGCGGGGGCCAACCCCGTTAACGGTACTTTTGAGTTCGAAAGTGAATACAACGCGGGCAGCAAGAAAAACGCCACTGATGCCCGCATTCGTATGCTTGAAGAATTCGGCAACGACGCCCTTTCTTGGCAAATAGATTCCATCGAGTTAGTAAGTGGGGCAGACGACGCCTCTGAATACTTCCAGCCCCAGCTCGACTTTCGCGAACCCAAAAAAGTACGCAAGCGCCGCACCTTCGAACGCGGCCGCATCTAACTGTTACAAAAGGCACCATAAAGGGCGACAGCTAGGCTTAACTCGCGACCGCTTCCGCTGTTCGGCAAAACAATTCACTGGATTGTTTTGCCTCATGCGCTCTCGCTTGACGCTCGTCAACTTGTAAAGTGCAATTTTTGGCAACAGCAAAAATTGCGAAGTATGAACTCACGACATCGCTTTTAAGCCTAGCTGCTCGCCCTTACGATGTCCCAGACAAAAGGCTCGGGTT
>JAFUCE010000078.1 GCA_017459805.1 Eggerthellaceae bacterium | reverse complement strand
GCTTATCATCAAGGCAAGAATCGTTGAGGGTGCTGATCTGTCTGCCTATACCGATAACACCGTTCCTAACAAAGCTACGGTTAGTATCGATGGCCACCCGCAGACCACCAACACCGTTACCGTAACGCCTCCCGATGAGCCCGTTAAGAAGGTCAATGGTGAAGATGCCATAACGCTGGCTGAACGCCCCGAGGTGTTTACTTACACCATTTCGCAGAAGGTGCCTGCAAACGCTTCTACACTTTCCTTCCTGGATACCCTCGAAGACGTCCTTGAAGTGCTAAATGCTGAAATTACTACGGGCGATGCCGAATATGTCGTCAAGATTGACGGCAACATTGTGACTGCTTCTACCGCAGATGTGACTGCTGACCGTTCGAAGACCGTAGTGCTGTCTATTGAAGCTAAGCTGCGTTCCGATATCACCGATGAGCAGCTGATTGCCAAGTATGGAACTACTACCGTTCCGAACGTGGCTGAGGTACGTATCAACAACAACCCAGTTTCTACCCTGGAAGTATTTGTCACCCCGCCGGATAGTCCGCGCGAAGATCCTGAAAAGGAAATCAACGGCCAGAAGGAAATCGTTGAACTCGAAACGCGTCCTGAAGAATTCACCTACACCGTAAGCCAGAAGATTCCTGCTGGTGCCAAGAACGTGGTGTTTGAAGACCAGCTGGAAGACGTCCTTGAAATCGTGGGCACGCCTTCCGTGAACTGCGACGACGCAGAAGTTACCGTGGAAGGCAACAAGGTTGTTGCCGCCATCGAAGATGCTCGTGGTTACGAAGACCAGACGCTGGTTTTGACCATCAAGGCTAAGATTCGTGACGATGTGGACGATGCAACGCTTATCGCTAAGTACGGTTCAACGACCATCCCGAACAAGGCCGTTGTTACCATCAACGACATTCCGCGTACAACCAATGAAGTGAAGGTTGTCCCGCCGGTAGAGGACAAGGAAATCGTCAAAACTGTTAACGGCAAGCAACACGAAGATCTGGCTGCAGCTGACGAGGTATTTACCTACGACATCGAAGTGTATGTGCCTGCCGACGCTGAAAAGATGAGCATCTTCGACACCCTGGTTGACGAACTTGAATTTGCTTCCGATGTTCTGGTAACGGTTGACGGCGAAGAAGTCGAAGCCAACCAGGTTACCAAGACTATCGATGGCCAGAAGCTGACGGTCGACGTGGTAACAAGCAAGGCTGCTGAAGAAGCAGAAGAGACTGACGAAGCTGACGATGCTGCAGCTGCCAACGAAGCCGACGATGCTGCCGCTAAAGATACTGCTGCGGCAGACGAGGCTGCTGCCGCTGCCGCCGAAGCACAGGCACTCGCCGACGAACTCGAAGCAGCCGCTGTTGCCGCTGAAGAGGCTGCCACTGAAGCCGCTGCCGCTGCTGAAACTGCTCGCGCTGCTGCTAACGAAGCCGCCGCCGCTGCAGACACCACTGATGCAGACTCCGATGCAGACGCAGATGCTGACGCGGACGCTGACGCCGATAGCGACGACACAGCCGCTCTTGAAGAAGAAGCCGCTGCCGCCGAAACTGCCGCAGCTGAAGCTGCCGCAAAGGCCGCTGAAGCCCGCGCTGCTGCCGACGCTGCTCGTGCTGCCGCCGAAGCTGCCGCAGCTGAAGCTGCCGCTGCTAACGAAACTGCTACCGAAGAAGCTAACGAAACTGCTACCGATGAAGCTACCGATGAAGCTACCGATGAAGCTACCGAAGAAGACGAAATCGTTGACCTGCGTGGCAAGACCATCAGGGTAAGCTTCACCGCCGTTATTAAGGCTGGCGCCGACCTGTCCAAGTACCTGGATGCTAACGGCAACGCCAATGTTCCGAACACGGCAAGCTACATGATCAACGACGACCCAAGCCGTCTGTACGAGTCCAACACGGTTACCGTAACCCCGCCGACGCCTCCAACCGACGAACCCGAAAAGTTTGTCAACGGCGTTAAGGGTAAGGTCGACCTGGCTGACCGTGCCGAAACCTTCACCTACACGGTTACGCAGGCCATGCCAGTCAACGCGGTAAGCGCTGTGTTTGAAGACAAGCTCGAAGACGTGCTTGAAGTGGTAAGTGCGAGCATCGATGGCGCCGCGGTTTACACCGACGAAACTCAGGGCAACCTGGTGCGTTTCACCACAAGCGACGCGGCTGCCGACCGTGGCGCAACGGTTACGCTGACCATCGTGGCTAAGATCAAAGAAGGTGTAACGGACGAACAGCTGATTGCCGCCTATGGCACCACCTCTGTTCCGAACAAGGCTACCGTGGCTATTAACGGCAACCCGAAGGCGACCAACGAAGTTCAGGTCACGCCTCCGACGCCCGAAGAGCCGCCGGTAGTGGACGATCCGCCGCCAACGGTAGACAACCCGCCAACGCCTGAAGAGCCGCCTGCGGACAACCCGCCGACGCCTGAAGAGCCTCCTACGGAAGAGCCGCCAACGCCGACTAATCCGCCGACCGTAACGGATAACCCGACGCCTGCAACTCCGTCGCTCGCAAGAGCAGGCGAAGTCAAGACCGCGGACGAATTCGGCCCCGTGGTTGCAGGACTCGCCGTGCTGGCACTGTTGGCACTGGTTGTGACTCTGTTTGCAGCAAGCCGCCGCCGCACGAGCCAGGGTGCGCATTCAAGGCGCTTCTAAGGCACGAAAGGTGCAGCTTGACTAAAGCATAAGAGATTTATACCTCTGCGCGAACCGGTCCGCTTATGCGGGCCGGTTTCCTTCTGTGCCGCTTTCTGTCTCTCTCGCTTTCCCGCCACTGCATTCCATCGCGTTTCCCCGCGTTCCTTTCGCCCCTCCGTTTGTGTGCGCACCTGTGCAAATGCCTGGTAGTTGCCCGTTTTGATGCCTAAAGTAGTAAAATATGCCTGTTATGCTCAAAATGCAGCGCGAAAAGAAATACGACCTGTACGGTTCTCTCCAGGGCCTTGCATCCGTCATTATTTGTATTGCGGCCTTCCTCTTCGTGATGGGGGCCATTATTGTTGTCGTTAGATTCATAGTTGGGTAAGCCATGTGGCAGCGTTTTACACTCTATGACTTTCGCGTAATCGCCCACTATCTGGGCGTTCTGCTTGTATTGGAGGCTGCAGCACTTTCCCTTCCGCTGCTTACGGCCATTATTGCCCAGGAATGGGAACCTGCTTCGCGCTACCTGATTGCAGTCGGTATCGCGCTTATCGTGGGTACCCTCTTGCGTATGATGCGCATAAGCCCGGGCCATTTGAACCGTATTCAAGCGGTGGCGGTAACCGGTTTTGCTTGGATTGCCGTGGCTTTGGTGGGCGCCGTGCCCCTGTACATGTCGGTCCATTACAGCAGCTTCTTCGACGCCCTGTTTGATTCGGTTTCGCACTTCACAACTACGAATGCGACCATTATTGCTTTTACCAACCACGTGTCTCACGCCGACAATATGTGGCGCTTCATCATGAACTATACCGGTGGTATGGGTCTTGTTGTTGTGGCCATGAGCGTCGGCCTGCTTTCGCGCGGCGGCAGCTCCAGCCTGTATTCGTCTGAGGGTCGCAGCGAACACGTGGTTCCCAATGTGGTCGAAACCGCACGCTTCATCTTTAAGTTTTCCGCAGCCATCATTTTGGCAGCTGGCATCATTCTGACCGTCGTGCTCTTGTTTACAGGAATGTCGGGCACGCGCGCCATGTTGCACGGCGTGTGGCTTGCCATGTCGGGCTTTATGACGGCCGGTTTGGCGCCCATGAGCACCAGCATCACCTATTACCACAGCGTGGGTGTTGAATTCGTTGTCATGGTGCTCATGATTTTTGGCGGCTTGAACTTCGCGCTCCAAAACGAAGTGTGGAACGGCAAATTCCACCTTTTCCCGCGCGACATAGAAGTGCGTACGGCCGTGGTTTGGTGGCTGGGCATGCTCGTGGTTTTCGTTATTGCAGCCAGCGCGTCCACACTTGGCGGCGGGCTGCCCGCGCTTATGCGAACTGGGCTTTTCACCTTTGTGGGCGCGGCCACGACGACCGGTTTCACTACTATGACCAGCAGTCAGCTTTCGGCCTTGCTGCCGTCGGGCGCGGTTTTGGTGCTTGCCCTGCTCATGGGCGTGGGTGCATCCAGCGGGTCGACGGCTGGTGGTATCAAGCTCAAGCGCGTGGCCATTGTGGTGAAGTCGGCCTATGAAACCATGAAGAAATCCATGAGCCACGATTCAGTGCGAAATGTGTCAAGCTATCAGCACCTAGGAAAGGTTATGCTTGACGAAGGCGAAATCAAAGACGTTATGACGGTAACCATGTTTTACATTTTGGTGTATATGCTGGGCGCGCTGGCTGGCATTGCCATGGGTTACGACGCGATTTCGTCCATGTCGGAAAGCATCGCGATGGCGTCAAACTCTGGCATGACAACTATTACAACGGTCACTATGCCGCTGGCGCTCAAGGTCATCTATATGCTTGAAATGTGGGCAGGCCGTTTGGAAATCGTGACGCTGGTGGCTTTGGCCCTGAAAATTGGCGCGTCGGTTCTCCCGCGCGTGAGCACGCATAATGCAAGGAAGTAAACGTGGGCAGCAGAACTGACAGAGCCAAAAAGCACGCCCGTATCATGTGGCGCTATCTGGCAGCGCACCTTCCGCGCCCCACCGCGGGCGGCATGCGCGTGATGGATTCTGCTACGTCGTCCATGCTCTTTTTGCTTGGGCTTGCCATGTTGGCGTTTGCTTGCGCCTTTGCCTGTCCTGCCTGGGCGTCTGAACCAACCGCGACGGGTGAAGTAAGCTCGCAAAGTGAAGCAGCTGTCCAAAATGAAACGGCGGCGGACAACGTGGTCAACCAGCGCCAGGTGGCCGACAATTCTTTCTTGTACGACACAAGCATCTACGAATTAACCCAGGCCGACACCACTTATCAGGGTAAGACCGTCCAAGTCGTGGGCGAAGTTGTAGGCGAAAGTATTCGCAGCCAAGAAGACAACAGCAAGGTCTGGATTACGCTTGAAGAAATCGAAAGCAGCCACGAAAGCAGCATTTCGGTCCTTATCGGCAAAGACAACTTGGCGCTTATCGACACCTATGGCGGTTACAACAAGACGGGCACCACCCTGCAGGTTCGCGGGACCTTCTATCTGGCATGCCCGAGCCATGAAGGCATTTTTGACATCCACGCCGACAGCGTCACGCTGGTGGCGCGTGGCAGCGTGAGCAAGGACGAATTCCGCATTAACGACTTTATCCCGGGCCTCGTTTTGGTTCTTATTGGCAGCGGCTTAGCCATGATCTATCTGTTCCTGCGCGAACGGGAGCGTTAATGACGAGTCCCAAGCAGGCTGTTTCGTCCCATTCGTCCGCGGCGTCTACATCGTCCGCGACGCTCCAAGACGGTATGGTGGTGCAGCTTGATCGTGGGTTCCCGCTGGTGCGTCTGGAAAACGGCGAAGAGGTTCGCTGCAAGCATGCTACCGCGCTCGTAAAAGGTGAAAAGCTGCGCGCTGTTATTGGCGACCACGTGCGCATTGACCAGGCCCCCGATGCCGACATGGCCCAGATTGCTGAAATTCTTCCGCGGCAACGCTCCCTCGTACGGCGCGACCCGGCCGAGCGGTCCCAGGCACAAACCCTGGCTGCCAACTTCGATACCATCATTGTGGCGCACCCACTGGCCGAGCTTAACCTTAACCGCCTCGAACGCGAGCTGGTACTTGCCTGCGAAACGGGTGCGGCGGTAGTGGTGGCGCTGACCAAAGCAGACCTCGCAAGCGAAGACGAGGTGCGTAAAGCGATGGAAACGGTACGCAACATTGCCGGAAACACCGCTTCGGTTGAGGTGCTTTCCGAAACTGATGCAGCCAGCATCGAAGCCTTGCGTGCTCACGTGCCGGCAGGAAGCATTGCCGTGTTGATTGGCCGTTCGGGTGTAGGGAAGTCGTCGCTCGTGAATATGCTTGCTGGGGCAGAGGTTCAAGCCACAACCCCCGTGCGCGAAACGGATGGCAAAGGCCGCCATACGACAGTTAATCGTGCCATCGTGCCCATCAAGGGCGGGGGATTTGTGGTGGATATGCCCGGCGTGCGCGGCATGGGCCTTTGGGAAGCCGAAGAAGGCCTGGCAACCGCCTTTTCCGACATTACCGACCTGGCCCAGGAATGCAAGTTCCGCGACTGTAAGCACCTTGACGAACCGGGCTGTGCCGTGCGGGCAGCTGTTGAAGCTGGCAGCCTTCACCCGGCGCGCTTGGAATCGTACCTGCGCCTTCAAAAGGAAAACGCCGACCAGCAATTAAAGACGGCTGAAGCAGAACGCATCCGCGCACGCAAAGGGCACCCGCGCCGCCGTTCTTGATTACGAGTTAACACCATGTCTTAGTTTGAAAACGCGTGACAAAAGGAATTCTGACAACATATCATCCCGCGGTAAGCATGCTCTTTTTTGCAGCGGTCATTTGCTTTGCATTTTGTAGTACCCAGCCCGTGTATGTGTGCCTGGCTCTTGCGGGTGCTGCGGCCTACTATATATTCCTCAAGGGCTTCAAGCAGTTCGGAAAACTACTGCTGTTCTTTATTCCCTTTTCGCTGCTAATCGTGTTTATCAATTCGGCCTTTAATTATGCGGGAGCCACGCGTCTGTGGCGCCTTGGCCCGCTGTTCTTTAACCTTGAGGGCTGTTTGTTTGGTCTGGCCATGGGCGGCATGTTCATGGCCGTGGTCACTTGGTTTGCCAGCTACACCGAAGTCATGACTGAAGACAAGTTCACCTATCTTTTTGGAAAGGTGGCGCCCACGATTTCCCTGGTCATTTCTATGATTTCGCGCTGGGTGCCACGCATGGCAAGCCGCGGTCGTAACTTCTTCGACGCCCAGGAATCGCTTGTTGGTGCCTACGATACAACGCGGGCGGGGGCTGTTAAGCGGGGCTCGCGCCTGGCAACGGTGCTTGCCGGCCTTGGTATGGAAGACTCCATTTGCATTTCCGATTCCATGCGCGCACGTGGCTACGGTAGTCGCGGTCGCACGTCCTATGCCAGCTATTCCTGGCACACGCGCGAAACGGTGGTCCTGTGCGTGTTGGTGGTGCTGGTGCTTGTTAATGCGGTTGGCATGGCTTTGCAAAACGCCGCTTTTTCCTACTACCCGCGCGTAAGCCCGATTGAGTTTTGGTGGGGCTACGTGACCTATGCGCTTTTGCTGCTGGTGCCGTTCCTGCTTGAATTTGAGGCGCTTTTCCACCTAGGCGGTGCACGGGAAGCAGCTGCGGCCTTGTCGCCCAGCGTGACGCGCGTGATTGAGGCCGAAGGTGCGGGGCTGGCTCGAGCCGCACACACGGTGCAGACCTTTAAGAGGATAGAAGCACCCCTTGCCGAAAGGGGTGTGCAGCAATGATGGCTACACGGGCGGGCAAGGTACGTTTAATGGGTGACGCAGCCGCTTTGACGAGCGCAGAGGCACGCAGCGCCAGCATACCTGCGCTCGAGTTGCGCGACCTAAGCTTTAGCTATGCGGGCAGTACGCAGCCAGCACTTCAACACTTGAGTTTTTCGCTTCCTCAGGCGTCCTTCGCGCTGTTGTGCGGCGAAACGGGATCGGGGAAGTCGACCCTTTTGCGCGCGTTCAAGCCCGAACTTGAAGTCGCAGGCGAACAGACGGGCAGCATCTTGCTTATGGGTGAAGACCCGCGCAGTCTCAAGCCCGCGGATTCGGCCCGGCGTATCGGTTTTGTGATGCAGGACGTAGAAAACCAGCTGGTCACCGACACGGTGTGGCACGAACTTGCCTTCGGCCTTGAAAACATTGGGACAGAACCCGAAGCCATGCGCCGCCGTGTTGCTGAAACCGCTCACTTCTTCGGCATTGGCGCGTGGTTCGAACGCAAAGTGGCCGATTTGTCTGGTGGGCAAAAGCAGCTGCTCAATCTCGCATCGATTGTGGTTATGCAGCCAAGCATTTTGCTTTTGGACGAACCGACGTCCCAGCTTGACCCCATTGCCGCCAAGGACTTCCTGGATGTGCTGGGGCGCGTGAACAAAGAGTTGGGCATTACGGTTTTGATGGTCGAACATCGCCTGGAAGACGTGCTGCCTATGGCCGATGTTGTGGTGTATTTAGAAACTGGTGGCAGGCTTGCCTTTAACGGGAGCCCGCAGGACTTTATGCATTTCGTTCAGGACGAGTCGCCCGAATACCGAGCGGCGCTTCCCGCGGCAACACGCATGGCAATTGCTGCACCGCATGCGCATACGGCGGGTGAAGCACTTCCCATGACGGTGCGCGATGGCAGGGTATTTCTTCAGCAGTTTGCAGGAGAAAGCGCGTGGAGTCGGCGCGACGAAGCGCAGCCTTCAGCCACGCCGTCGCTGGCTACCCAGGGGACCGCGGCCTCCCAGGCATCCCGAACCACTCAGGCACCCCCAGCTACGCCGTCTCAAGCTACACCATCGTCTGCCGCTAAGGGCGCAAGCCAAACCGCACCCATCATCTACATGCGCGACGTGTGGTTCCGCTACGGTGCGGACGACCCCTTCGTTTTGCGGGGGATTGACCTCGCTCTTGCGCCTCAAGAAATAGTTGCGGTGGTAGGCGGCAACGGTGCAGGCAAATCAACCTTGCTTGGCAGCTTGGCGGGTATTCGTAAACCATACCGAGGTAGTATCGATGTTGCGCCCAAGACCCATGTGGCTCTGCTTGCCCAGGACCCAAAGCTCCTTTTTGTTCACGATAGCCTCTGGGCCAGCATGCTGGAATGGGCGGACTTTGCGCATTATGGCGAAGCGGAAGTGCGTGACATGCTTGAACGGTTTGGGCTTAGTGAGCTTGCGCAGCGCCATCCCTTCGACCTGTCAGGTGGCGAAATGCAAAAAGCAGCGCTCGCCAAGATTTTACTCCTCGACCCCGACGTGCTCTTGCTGGACGAACCGGTCAAGAGTATCGATGCGGCAACCAAGACAGAAATTGGCAGGATGCTGGTCCAGCTTGCTCACGAACAGGGCAAGACTATTGTCCTGAGCACGCACGACCTGGAATTTGTGGCAGACTTTGCCGACAGCTGCGCCATGCTCTTTGCGGGGCAGGCGACCTGCGTTCAAGAAACGCGCCGCTTTTTCCAGGACAACCTGTTCTATTCAACGGCAACGGCACGCATAACGCAGGGTATACTCGATGGCTGCATAACAACGGACGATGTTGTTCAGTGCTGGCAAGACTACGCTGCCCCGAACGCGAGCACGCAGGAGGGCGCGCATGACTAGCCTGCAAGCGCAAAGCCGCAAAAGCCCAGCTAGCATCCGTGTTCTGAATGTACTTGAACCGGTGACGCTTATTGCCCTGCCGCTTTTCATGATTGCATGCGCCCTGTTCAAGGTTCCCAATACCGCCCTGCTAACTTCAGTGGCGGCGGGGCTTTCTCTCGTGCCCTTCTTCGCGCACTTTGAACTGTCGCACTTGCGCGCCCGCGACCTCATGCCCATTGTAGTCATGTCGGCTTTGGGGGTGGCAGGTCGCGTTATTTTTGCGCCCCTTCCTAGCTTCAAACCTGTCATGGCTATCGTCGTGCTTACGGGGCTTTCTTTCGGTAGGCAGACGGGCTTTATTACGGGCTCGCTTATCATGCTCGTGTCCAATATCTTTTTCGGGCACGGCCCTTGGACGCCCTGGCAGATGTATGGCTTTGGCATGGCGGGCTACATTGCGGGCAGTGTGCGGCATCTGACGCTGTTCACGCGCCGCATCCCCGTGGTTGTCCTGGGCTTTGCGCTTACCTTCTTATATGGCGTGATTCTTGACACCTGGACGGTGGTGGGTTTCCTTAATCCCATCAGTTTCGAAGGCGTGCTTGCAACCTATAGCATTGGCTTTGCCTACAACCTTACGCAGGCGGTAGCGACCGTGGTGTTTTTGCTGCCGGTGGCGGGGTCGTGGCCGGCCATGTTCGACCGAATAAAGGTGAAATACGGCATCGACCAAGCAGTTCGCCCCGCGTAGTTTTCCTGCCGCTTGTTCCATAGTATGATGCAAAGGTGACGCAAGGGCGTTCCTCGGGGGAGCACGGCCCATTTGTTTGGGCGCTAGGGCAAACCGCAAGGGCGCAAGCCGTACCAGGAAAGGTTGTCGCATGGAAAAGGATATACAGAACACACGGATAGCCATCGTGGGCGCGGGCCATATTGGCCAAGCCTTGCTTACGGCATGGATTGACGGTTCGCAGGGTGCCGCAAAAGACCTTACGGCGAAAAACTTTGTGGTCGTTGAGCCTGGCGCGGAAAAGCGTGAAATGCTTCGGACGCGTTATGGCGTGGAATGCCTTGAACAGGTGGCAGACCTGGGTGCATGCGACGCGCTTCTTCTGTGTGTCAAGCCGCAGATTGCCCCCCTCGTTCTGGCCGACCTGGCGCAGCTTGACTTCATGGGTAACACCCTCGTGCTCAGTCCCGTTGCGGGCATGGCTTGTGCTGCCATTGAAGAAGCCCTGGGCGGAAATGCGCATGTTATCCGCTTTATGCCCAACCTGCCGCTTGCTATTGCGCGTGGTGTGCAAGGGGTTTGCGCGGGGTCGCACGCAACTGAAGCGGACGTGGCTCTGGCAAATAGTTTGTTCGGCGCCTTGGGTGCTAGCTATTGGGTTGACGAAGCTCAAATGCATGCCATTACGGCTGTTTCTGGAAGTGGTCCTGGCTACATGGCGGCCTTTGTTGCCGCGATGGCCGAAGCAGGGGCCGAAGCTGGTCTTGATGCCCAGGTGGCCGAAGCACTTGCGCGTGACACCATGGAAAGCACTGCGGCCTACTTGCGCGAAACAGCCAAGGAAGCAGGCGTACTGTGCAAGGAAGTTGCAACGCCAGGTGGCACCACCGAAGCGGGCTTAAACGCCATGGAGGCTGCTGGCTTTTCTGCAGCGGTTAAGGCGGGTGTTGCTGCTGCGGCACAGCGATCTTCTGAATTGGGCGCAGCAAAATAGCCCAGTACGTAAGCCCAGCACGTAAGCCCGGCACGTAAGTCCAGCACGTAAGTCCAGCACGTAAACCCAGTACGTAAGTCCAGCACGTAAACCCAGTACGTAAGTCCAGCACGTAAGCCCGGCACGTAAGTCCAACGCTCATCAGGAACTTCAAACACGCAAAACAAAACGCTTGTATCCGCGGCCGCGTGGACCGCCCACGCCACGTAATTCAAACCATTTACCAACAATGTAACGGCAGCACATACGCCCCAAAGGGGCTTTGTTACAATGTTTCCGTACTAATGAACGCATACGAACAAGGAGCTGTATTTTATGGAAACGATTTACGACGTCATTATTATTGGTGCTGGGCCTGCGGGGCTTTCGGCGGGGCTGTATGCTGGTCGCGCGCGCCTCAACACGCTCATTATTGAGCACAGCCAGGACGGCGGGCAGATTGCAACCACAAACGAAATTGAAAACTACCCTGGTCAGTTGGTTAACGCAGGCGAGACGGGTCCTTCCTTGGTCGCTCGCATGACCGAACAAGCGCAGGAATTTGGTTGCACGCGTCTTATCGACAGCGTGACCGAAGTTGACCTCGAAGGCGAAATGAAGCGCGTAAGCTGCATGGGCGGCGACTACTTCGCCAAGGCGGTCATTATTGCTACGGGTGCCCATGCACGCCCCATCGGTTGCAAGAACGAAGACGAATTCCGCGGCAAGGGCATTTCCTTCTGTGCTACCTGCGACGGCTTCTTCTATCGCGACAAGGAAGTCTATGTTGTGGGCGGCGGCGACGCTGCCGTGGAAGAGGCCATGTTCCTCACCAACTTTGCACGCAAGGTAACGGTTATTCACCGCCGCGACGAATTGCGCGCTGCCAAGTCCATTCAAGAAAAGGCTTTTGCTAACCCCAAGATGGAATTCATGTGGGACAGCGTCGTGGACGAAGTAGGCGGCGACGGCAAGCTCCAGTGGATGAAGGTGCGCAACGTCAAGACAGATGAACTGACTACCATCGAGGCCGCGCCTGAAGATGGTATGTTTGGGCTGTTCGGTTTTGTGGGCTTTCTGCCAACAACGGAGCTGTTCGAAGGCAAGCTTGAACTGGAAGGCGGCTACATTGTTACCGACGAAGATATGCGTACCAGCACACCTGGCGTGTTTGCCGCGGGCGACGTGCGCAAGAAGAGTCTACGTCAGGTGGTAACGGCAGCGGCCGACGGTGCCATTGCTGCAACCCAAGCCTACAAATACATCAACGAATAAAAGCGCACTAAAAGTTGTTACGCACGCCCAGCCTGCAGTGGCTGTTGAGTTCAACCATGTCCAAAAACCTGGCGCTTACACCACGTGTGGGAGGTCGGTAAAAAGTGTTACTTCACAGGGGTGGTGTTTTCTGAAATCATGGCGTTTAAAGGCGCAAGAAATATGTTTGTGACAATTTTTTCGAGTTTCGGGCGATTTTATTAGCCATGCTATCGAT
>JAFUCE010000003.1 GCA_017459805.1 Eggerthellaceae bacterium | reverse complement strand
CACTTACTGGCAAGAAATGACGGACTTGTACGCGTAAGGGACCAAAAGTGGCAAGAAATGACGGAATTGTACGGCTTGAACAGGAAAAATCCGTACAACTCCGTCATTCTTTGCCAGCAAGTCCTTGTAATGCAGGAGTTGGGATACTCTCCTGGGTGACCATGGTGCCAAAGCATTGCAGCGCAAAGGGGTTTGGGTACTCTCCTGGGTGACCATGGTGCCAAAGCATTACAGCGCAAAGGGGTTGGGATACCCCAACCTTACCCAACCATGAGGCGTGGCATGTCCCCAAACACGAGCAGGTGAATAATGCCCAGCACAGCAATGTGGGCGGGGTAGTAAACATAGAAGAACCACTTAAGCGAAGGACCCCGCGCGCCGTTGTAGGCCATAAGCAGGGGGATGGCGGCCGTGTTTCCCAGGGCGTAATACAGCACGAAGGGCAGGTTGCGCCAACTTCCCTGGTTCAAGGCTTCAACAAAATACCCAAGCGTGCTGTAGAGCCCAATGCCAATAGGCAGCAGCATGGCAAGCGCAATGCCCCACGGGCGTTCACGCAGCATGTAAAACAGTAGCACGAGTACGGGCCCCACCGAGCCCCAGTCGCACACCCAGGTGATAAGCGTTATGGTAAGAATCAGAATGGCGCGCAGCCAGGGCTCTTCAACATGGTCGGCAATCCAAAGTATCACAAGCCCACCCAACAGCGTGAAAAGCACGTTGCCTTCGTGGCCCAGAAAAAGCCAGAAGGGCACTTCGGCCACAAGCGCAAACGCCAGCAAGCGCAGGGCGTAGTTTTTCAGGTTCGATGTGTGTACGTAACCTTCCACCAGCAAAAATGCCATTATGGGGAAGGTAAGTCCGCCTACAGCAAGCAGCACACAGCGGGGCGCGTAAGGCAAGTGCGAGTAGAAGATATATGCCGCATGGTTGCAGGTCATGGCAATAATCGCCATGATTTTCAGCGTGAACGAATTAAGACCTTTCGTTTTTGGCGCAAGACCCGTTTCGCTTGGTGCGGGGTTTATGTTGGGCTCTGAAAGCATGCTAAGATGATAAACCATGGAAAGCGAAACGAAACACTCAACACGCAAAGGGAGCGCGCTCGTAATCGTGGGCTTGCTGCTTCTTGCTTTGCTTGGCTTCGCGCTCACCCAGCTTATGCAAGCAGGCGGTAGTGGTGAACTGGTGGCGCGCGTGACATCGCACGATGAAGTGGTGGCCGTCATGCCGCTTTCGCAGGACGCGCAATACGTGGTGGAATGCGAAGAGGGCGTGAACACGGTGGTCGTGAAAGACGGCGGGGTGCACATAGAAGATGCGGATTGCAAAGGACACGACTGCATGAAGCAAGGAACCATCGACTCGCAGGGGCGTTTGCTGGTGTGTCTGCCGCATAAACTCATCGTGGAAATCGTACCTTCAGACGGTGGCATCAACACGCCTTCGGTGTATACGGGCGAAGAGCTGGTGGGGTCAAGCACCGCTGCCGACATTGACATAATCACCCGTTAATTCGTGTATACAATTCGTTTATATTGATATAAACTTTTCCACAATCGAACAAGTGAGTGTGGCAGACGCACTCTTAAATGCAGCAGAAAGCGACGAAATAGAATGGCAAGCTCACGTAAACGCAGTTCAGTGCAGCGGCGCAAAACAAGGGAAAGTCAAAGAAGCGCAATAGGAATCGTTCCTCTCATCTTGTGCGTTATGCTGCTTTCTGGTGGTATTGGGTACGCGGGCGCGCAGGGCTTACTTCCGGGTATGTCAGGTCATGCGGCACAAAGCTCAACCGAAAGCACAAGTGCTACAAGTGAAGCACAAGAAAGCACCCGCGCGACTGCCCAAGAAGAAAACTCAAGTTCCTTGGCGGAAGGCGAAGCATCCTCCCAGTCCATGAATGAAGCGGATGAGGAAGCGGATTCATCGAAGCGCGCGGCTGAATCTTCAGTTGAATCTACGCCCGAATCTGCATCTAAACCCTCGTCCGAGAGCACGCCCGAACCCACGCCCAATCCTGAGACCAAGCCCGCACCCGAATCCGAATCCGCACCTGAATCGGAACCCGCCGCAAGCGAGCAGAAGCAAAACGTCTTGCCTGCCAATGATGTGCGTGCGGCAGAATTCGCCCTTGATCCTGCCAAGCAGGATTGGAACTATGAAAGCAATGGGCGCAAGGTGGTTTACCTTACTATTGACGACGGGCCTTCAAATCTCACTCCACAAGTGCTCGACATTCTGGATAGGTATGGCGTAAAAGCAACCTTTTTCGTTGTGGGAGCAAGCCCAGAACACTATCACTATATAAAGGAAGCTTATGAGCGCGGCCATACCATTGGGCTACACACCTTTTCGCACGATTACCCGGTAGTTTACGCCTCGGTCGATGCCTACTATGCCGACCTTGACCGTATTGGCCAGGTGGTCAAGGAACAGATTGGTTATATTCCCTGCTTCATTCGCTTCCCCGGAGGGTCGTCAAATATGATTTCAGCAAAGTCGTGCCCAGGCATTATGTCGGCTCTGGTGGGAAGCGTACAAGAGCGCGGTTATCAATATTACGACTGGAATGTTTCAACGGGTGATGGCAGTGTACACACCGCCGACGAACTGGTTGATTTCACCAAAGAGTCGCCTCTTTACGATAACGTCATGCTGCTTTGCCACGACTCTGCAACTAAGCAGACAACTCTTGAAGCCCTGCCGCGCATAATCGAATACTACCAGGAACAGGGCTATTCGTTTGAGCCCATCAGTCGCGCCTCGATAGTTGTGCAGCACGGGGTTTCGAACTAAAGCGCCCGAAAGAAGTTTCTTTCCCACCGTGCTAAACAATGCCCAGTGACCTTCGTGCAAATATAAAGACCCATAACATGCAGGCGTTCCATACCGTTTGCACCTTTACGGTTTACGGGTTTGACGAAGCGCCTGCCCTTTTCAAGGAAATCGCAAAAGAATGCCAGCGATACGAGTATCTGTTTAGCCATACGCTCAACAAAAGCAGTTTAGTGCGGCTCAATAATGCGGCGGGCAAGGCAGTGGAAGTTGAGCCTGAGCTTGCCGAACTCATCCAGGCCGCTCTTGCTTATTGCGAAGAAACCGACGGCGCCTTCGACATTACAGTAGGCCCGCTTGTTGCCCTTTGGAATGCCCCTGCGATCAAGCAAGTCTTGCGTGCGGGGCAGGCGGCCCACCCAGAAGGCATCGCCGAAGCGTGCGAACATGTTGACTGGCGCCGTGTGCATGTTGAAGGAACGACAGTAAGTCTTGATGACCCAGAAAGTTCAATTGTGCTTGGGGGGATTGCAAAGGGCTATATCGCTGATAAACTTTGCGAATTCATGGTCAAGCGTGGTGTCCAGCATGGCTTTGTGAACTTAGGCGGCAACGTGGCCGTCTTTGGTGGCAAGCCGGCAGACGAAGGGTCTACAAGTCCATTCACGGTTGGCTTGCGCAAGCCACAGCCGAGTTCTGCTGGTGAAGAAGCCGCGTTTGCTGCCGTACAAATTGAAAATGGCGCAGTTGTCACCAGTGGAATATACGAGCGCGGGCTCGTGTCACATGATGGCAGTATCTTCCACCACATCCTGGATCCACGCACCGGCATGCCCGCAGAAACCGACGTCGTATCTGCGTCCCTCATTTGCGAGTCCGCCCTTGAAGCCGACGCCTATGCCACGGCACTCGTTGTTATGGGCATGGACCGCGCCCGTGCGTTCGCCGAACAGTTCCCGGCCTGCGAAGCAGTTTTGGTAAGCACTGGTGGCGAGGTTCATACCACAAGCGGCATGGGCACAAAGATTCCTTTCCAGCTTTTATAATGGTTTACATGAAAAACCTGCGCCAGAAATACCCTCTGAGCTTTGCGCTCGTAGCCAGCATCGTGGTAATGCTGTGTTTCACCTTGGTGCCCAGTGGGGCAAAGCTGGGTTTTGTTGACTACGGCAGCTTCAGACAAACGCTTTTTTCCGCCGTCCTTTTGGCGGCGCTTTATCTGTTTTCAGGGGAATGCTTGCTCGACACGCTGTTGGGCATACAACCGACAAAGCCATTTTCTCTTAGCCGCGTTGTAGCCCTTGTTTGCGTTGCAGCCCTTGTTGTTGGAGTGGCGGCCGTGTACGTTCAGGGCACCGTCATCACCCCACCGCGGACCGCCATCCTAATGTTTGTGGTCCTCATGTTGGGCACGGCTGTCTTCGAAGAAATCCTGTTTCGCGCGTTCTTTTTTGAAGGTTTCGCTCAGGTGTTGAAAGCCCGGGGGAGCAAGAAAGCTCTGCTTTACGCAGCCCTTGCATCTTCGCTGCTTTTTGGCGTGCTCCACATTACAAGCGACCTGGGCTCTCTGTTTCGCATGACCGCCTATATTCAGGCAGCAGCTAAGGTGCTCGAAGGGACGCTCTTTGGTCTTGCCATGTGTGCAATCTACGCGAAAACCAAAAGCGTGTGGCCTGCTGTGCTCGTGCACTTTGCCTTTAATCTGTTAAGCGAAGGCCCCATCTACCTTGCCACGGGGGTACAGAAATTTAGCTACATCACGGGCTCGCCTGCCGACATTGCTGTGCTCCTTGTTGGCTGTGCCATCTTGGTCCCTGCTGCGAAATGGGCGTGGGACTATATTGCAATCAAATAAAAGCAGTACTATACTATAAGGCATCAATGCACTCAAATGAGAGGAATAATCATGCCTGCAACCATTACTGCCGAAGAAATCAAAGAAATCCGCGGCCGCTACGGGCTTTCCCAGCGCTCCTTTGCCCAGCTGCTTGGTATAGGCCCTGCAAGCATGGTGCGCTATGAACAGGGGGCAACCCCCACCAAGGCCAACGCAAACCTCATTCGCGCAGCAAAGAACCCGCAATTCATGGCGGAATGTCTAGAGGCGGACGGCAAAAGCATCCCGCAAACGCAATTCGTTCGCGCGCAGTCGGTTATCTACGACTATATTTCGCTCGATGAAGAAGAAAACGAATACCTGCATGAAGGGGTAGACGTTTCTGGTCTGCCGCAAACCATGAGCATGGACGAAATGTATAGCTTCACGCTCCAACAAGAAATCCTTAACGAACAGGCCGCCAATCTCATATCTGAGCTTATTACTATGAAGCTGTCGTTGGGTGTTTTAAGCACCACAAACGAAGCTTTGCTGAATCGTCTTACTCTCCTGAAACCCACAATCATTAGCGAAGAGTCATTGAACAACGAAAAGCTTTCCGAGATAAGGGGTTTTCTACAGCTTGCACAGGGGCTTATCTTTGAACAAATAGAAAGGGCGGCGTCATGAGCCATATAGACGAATATGCTCAAGCCGCTTTCGAGGGTGCACTGCAAGAAATCATTTCTTCTATTCTGGTTAATACTCAACTTAGTTGTGTCGATGATCCTCGCGCAATTCTTTTAGGTGGTCAAAGCGGCGCCGGGAAGACAACACTACATTTAGTTTATAAGAAGAAACTCCAAGGAAATATTATTGTCATCAACGGGGACGAATACAGGAAACTACATCCCCACTTTGCAGAAATTCAGAAGCGCTACGGCCTTGACGCTCCCGCGCATACGGCGAAATGGGCAGGTGCCATGGTTGAAGCGCTCATTGATGCTTTTTCTGCCGAAGGCTACAACCTTATCGTGGAAGGTACCCTTCGCACGAGCAGTGCACCGCTAAAAACGGCTGATCTACTGCGTAGTCGCGGCTATGACGTCTCGCTTGCGCTTATGGCCGTTAAGCCCGAAATTTCGCTGGTCAGCTGCCAAATTCGCTACGAACAAATGCGCATAGCAGGCACCACGCCGCGCGCGGTTGACCCCGCGCATCACGCCAAGATTGTTGAAGACATTGTCGAAAACCTGGCAACGCTTGAGCGTTCAGGAGTATTTAGTAGCGTGTCGCTTTACAACCGCGCTGGCGTCTGTCTTTTTGCGTTGAATTATTCAGACGAAACAGCGGTACAAGACGCTCCCGCAAGCCAGGTTCTCCAAGACGCGCTTTTCGGCCCCTGGACCGAAGAAGAACGCACCCACTATGAAAACCTTCAAGCCCAGCTTCTTGCGCTGCAGTCAGAAGCAGAGGGCGAAACAAGAATCCGTTAAACACTTCGCATAGCTAGCGCTGTTCATGCCAAGCGGCACGTTCGGCTGGCGTTGCCTCTTCCCAGCGGCGCGCGAATTCCTCCTGCGCGGCCATAGCAGCGTCCTGCGAAGCTTGTAAATCATCAAAGTCGAATTCGCTTTCGCTCGCCGGCGCTGGAATCGAAGGCGGCTGCAGCCCCGCGTCTATTTCGCCTTGCACGGTCCGCCGCAACAGCTCGTAAACGGGAATGCCCACCACAAGGCCAGCAAGCAATCCGCCCAGGTGGCCTTCCATCGAAATGCCAGGCGCAAAGCCGATGACAATGTTTACCGCCAGCAGGCTCGCCACGCCGCGCACGTCTTCCAGGCGCGGAGCACTCATAAGCACCACGGGGGATTGGCGCTCGCGCACCAGCAGATAGAAGTAGGTGCCAAACAGGCCGAACAGGGCACCCGATGCACCCACGACACCAGTGTTCACCTGGCCTGTAGCTGTCACGATGCCATACCATATCAGGCCGCCAACAATTCCCGCGAAGAAGTACACAATGGCAAATCGCGCATGCCCTAAGATGTCTTCAAGGACAAAGCCCACGTAGCACAGCGTCACCATGTTGCAGCCTAGGTGCATAAGGTCGCCGTGCATAAACATCGAAGACAAGAGCGTGTAGTAGCGCCCATCCGCAATGGCCTGCGGCGTCAGGATGCCCGCGTTGTAAGCGCCATAGCCTTTGGTCATGCCCAAAAGTTCCAGCACGACAAAGACCACGACGCAGGCCGTGGCAATGAGGCAGGTAATAGGATGTCGCAACAAGTGTTCTTTCATACCTTCACTATTATAGCTTTCATGTTTAGAGACGAAGTACTCCAAAAGGGTTTAGCGGGCAGTGTGCTACCATAGCCCGCGGTCAAAATCGCGAACAGCGGAAGGGAAACGATGAAGCAGGAAAACTTACGTAATGTGGCAATTATTGCCCACGTCGACCATGGCAAGACGACGCTTGTGGACCGCTTGCTTTATACGGCGGGCGTGTTTCGTGAAAACCAGCAGGTGGATGAGCGCGTGCTTGACTCCAACGACCAGGAGCGCGAGCGCGGTATCACCATCTTGTCCAAGAACATTTCCATTACCTACCAGGGCGTGAAGATTAACGTCATCGACACGCCGGGGCATTCCGACTTTGGCGGGGAAGTGGAGCGCGTCCTGAACATGGCTGACGGTGCCCTGCTTATCGTGGATGCCTTCGAAGGACCTATGCCCCAGACCCGATTTGTGCTGCGCCATGCGCTCGAACAGGGCCTGCGCATTGTGGTGGTTGTGAACAAGATTGACCGCCCGGGTGCGCGCCCCGAAGAAGTGGTTGATGAAGTGTTCGACCTTATGGTGGAATTGGACGCCACCGACGAACAGCTGGACTTCCCCGTGGTTTATGCCAGCGCCATTGGCGGTTATGCGCGCTTCGAACCAGACGATGGCAACCAGAACATGATTCCGCTGCTCGACACTATCATTAAGGAAGTGCCCGCCCCCGACGTAGACGAGCAAGGCCCCCTGGCTCTGCAAATTTGCACGGTGGACCACTCCAGCTACGTGGGTCGCATTGGTGTGGGGCGCCTGAGTGCTGGAAGCATTCATAAGGGCGACTCGGTCCTTGTCATTAAAAACGACGGCAACCGTTACACCTGCCCCATCAAGCAAGTTTTCACCTTTGAAGAGCTGGGCAAACAGGAAGTCAAAGAAGCTACAGCGGGCGACATCGTTGCCGTCGTGGGCGTGGACGATGCCGACATCGGCGACATGGTTACCGATCGTGAACATCCCGTAGAAATGCCGCCCATTAAGGTGGAAGAGCCTACGATGGCCGTGGTGTTCGAAGCGTCGAACAGCCCGCTTGTGGGCCGCGAAGGCGACATCGTGGGTAGCCGCCAGTTGCACGAACGCCTCATGAAGGAAAAGGAAAGCAACATAAGCATGCGCATTACCGAACGCGAAGACGGCGGTATTGAAGTGGCTGGGCGTGGCGTGCTGCACCTGTCCGTGCTTATGGAAACCATGCGCCGCGAAGGTTTCGAGTTCCAGGTCGGCCGCCCCCAGGTTATCGTGCGCACCGACGAAGCGGGCAACAAAACCGAACCCATCGAAGAAGCCACCGTGGACGTAACCGACGAATACGCCGGCAAGGCTATCGAAGTCTTTGGTAGCGCGGGTGGCGAAATGCTTGACATGCATCAGAAGCACGACCAAACGCATTTGGTCTTCAAGATTCCCACGCGTGGCACCATGGGCCTCAACACGCGCTTGCTTAACGCCACGCACGGCGAAGCCACCATGTTCCACCGCTTCCTCGAATATGGGCCCTACCGTGGCGACTTTGCGGGGCGCCCCCGCGGGTCCATGATTTCTATGTCCACCGAAAAGAGTGTGGCCTACGCGCTCGACAGCCTGCAGGAGCGCGGCCGTCTCTTCATTGGCCCTGGCGAAGACTGTTACGAAGGCATGATAGTGGGCGAGTCCGCCAAGGAAGGCGACATGGTGGTCAACATCGCCAAGACAAAAGCCTTGGGCAACCAACGTGCAAGTGGGTCGGACAAGGCCATCATGCTCACACCGCCGGTGACCTTCACGCTCGAAGAAGCGCTTGAATACATTGAAGACGACGAATTAGTGGAAGTGACCCCCCAGTCCATTCGCCTGCGCAAACGCATTCTTTCAACAACGGAGCGCAAAAAAGCCGAAAAGAAATAAGGCGCGCTGCCCATCGGGCTTTTACCAAATACAAAAATACCCTCAACGCAGGGGCGTATGTGGGCGATAATAAATGAGGCGAGAAGGCTTTTACCTAGTGTGAATAAAGGGGGTGGGCGCTTTATGGACTTGACGCGCAGAGGCTTCTTCAAGGCAGGCGCGGCAGTCTTGGCGGGCTCCCTTGCTTTCGAGCTATCAAGCCAATCAAGTGCTTTTGCCGCCCCCGTTGACGCGCAATGGAAACTCGTCAATACCGAAGAGTACACCAATATCTGCTGCTACTGCGCAGGGGGTTGTGGGCTTATTGTTTCGGTCCGCGACGGGGAAGTCGTAAATATAGAAGGCGACCCCGACCATCCCGTGAGCGAAGGCGGCTTGTGCCCCAAGGGTGCAACCATTTCTCAGCTGCGCAATATCGTTGACCCTGCAACGGATGAAGTCATCAGCAATCCAGACCGCATAACAAAGCCTCTGGTGCGCAGGCCTGGTTCAAGCGAATGGGAAGAAATATCGTGGGACGAAGCTATCGAGTCAATTGCGCGTAAGGTGAAAGACACGCGCGACGCTACCTTCATTGAAAAAGAAAACGGTATTACGGTGAATTATCTGCCGTCCGTGGCAAGCATCGGAGGGTCCCAGCAAAACAGCGAAGAAGAATACCTGATTCTTAAGCTCATGCGCTCCCTAGGTATTGTGGCAATCGACAACCAGGCGCGGGTTTGTCATAGTTCGACGGTTGCCGGCCTTGCCCCTACCTTCGGGCGCGGTTCAATGACCAGCCATTTTAACGACATCGCAAACTCGGACGTCATTCTTTCCTGCGGGGGTAACAGCGTTGAAGCGCACCCCATTACGTCCAAGTGGACCACTCGTGCCCTCGACCGCGGTGCAACCTGGATTGTGGTCGACCCGAGGTTCAACCGCACTGCCGCCCTGGGGGATATCTTTTGCCCCATCCGCCCCGGCACCGACATCGCTTTTTATGGCGGCATGATTAACTACATCATCGAACACGACCTCTGGCAGAAAGAGTATGTAAAAACCTTCACCAACGCCACCTACCTTATTAACGAAGACTACGACTTCGACCCTGAAACAGGGCTGTTTAGCGGCTGGGACGAAGCAAGCAAGACCTACGATCGCAGCACATGGGCTTATCAGATTGAAGAAGAAAGCGAATGGGACACATCAGAGGGCGCTCCCTTTGCATGGCTTAATGAAGAGGGCGTTCCGAAGTTTAAGCCGCCTACGGTAAAGACGCCAAAAAAAGATGACACCATGCAAGACCCGCAGTGCGTCTGGCAACTGTTTAAGAAGCACTATAGCCGCTACACCATAGAAGCGGTCACTGATATCTGTGGCATGGATGCAGAAACGCTCGAGCTGGTTTATAAAACCTATGCTGCCACGGGCGCACCCGAAAAGGCGGGCACCATCCTTTACGCCTTGGGGCAAACCCAGCATCACTATGGCACCAACAACACGCGCATTATGACCCTGGTCCAGATTCTTCTGGGCAACGTGGGCGTTGCGGGCGGCGGCGTGAACGCCTTGCGTGGCGAACCAAACGTGCAGGGCGCCACCGACATGGCTATGCTTGTCTACGACTTCCCCGGCTATTTGCGCTGGCCCAACGTCAAAGAATCTAAGACCCTACAAGAGTGGCTCGAAAGCAACACCTATTACGGTGGCTATTACACAAATAAGGCGAAGTTTTTCGTGTCGGGCCTCAAGGAATGGTTTGGCAAAGCGGCTACTTTCGAAAATGACTACGGCTACGACTGGCTGCCCAAGGTTCCCGCCGACGGCGACAGCTACACCACCATGGGCACCTTCCATAAGATGGACGACGGCACGCTCAAGGGCTATTTCGCCTGGGGACAAAACCCCGTTGTGTCAGACCCAAACTCGGGCTTCAACCGTCGTGCCATGGCCAAGCTCGACTGGCTTGTTGTGGCAGACCTGGTCGAAACCGCTACGGCTAGCTTCTGGCGCGCCCCCGACATGAATCCCGAAGACATTCAGACCGAAGTTTTCTTCTTGCCGGCAGCGTTGCCGTTTGAAAAGTCGGGCACCATCCTTAATTCTGGGCGTTGGATGCAGTGGCGCAGCAAGGCGGTTGAACCTGCAGGCGAAGCGCTGCCTGACTACGAAATTTGCGACCGCCTGATGACAAAGATTAAAGAGCTTTACGCCAAAGAAGGCGGGCCGGGCGCCGACATCATCAAGAACGTGAAGTGGGACTACTACATCGACGGCGCCATAGACCCTCGGGCGGTCGCCTGGGCGCTGAACGGTTACGCGGTGGCAGGAACTGATATTTCCGCAGGAAAAGTTGACCTGCTTCCTGGATTTGCGCAGCTAAAAGCGGACGGCTCTACGTCCTGCGCCATTTGGATCTATGGCGGCTTCTACAACAACAATGACGCTCCACTCGATCCTGCGCAACAACCCTTGGGGCGGCGCAGCCAGGACGACCCCACGGGCTTGGGTCTGTTTTTTCGGTTGGGCGTTCAGCTGGCCAGCAAACCGTCGCGTTCTGTACAATCGTGCTTCCTGCGACGCGCACGGTAAGCCCTGGAACCCCGACCGCGTTTTGGTTGAATGGGATGGCAAAACCTGGTTACGCAACGACGTGCCCGACTTTGCCTGGGGCAGTGTTGACGCACCGAACCCGCCCGATGCATGCCCCGCCTTCTTCATGAAGGCTGAACAGCATGCGAATTTCTTGTCCACGGGCCTTAAGGATGCGCCCCTGCCAGAACACTACGAGCCTTTTGAATCACCCGTGACGAATGCCATGAACGGGTCGCAGCACTCGCCCATGATTTGCTTTACTGACCACGCAAGCGTTAAAAAGAGCGATGCGCAGGACTTCCCCATTGTGGCAACGACTTATTCCATCACCGAACATTGGCAGACGGGTGCCCAAACGCGCATTTGTCCCGCGCTCGATGAAGCTGCACCGAAGCAGTTTATCGAAATAAGCGAAGAGCTTGCCGCGGAAAAGGGCGTTTCAAACAATGACAACGTACGCGTCTTCAACAATCGCGGCTCCATTGTGCTTAAGGCGCTTGTCACGCGCCGCCTTGCGCCCTTGCAGGTGGGCGGCCGCACGGTTCATCACGTGGGTATGCTGCATAGTTGGGACTGGACAAGTTCGTATTCAACGGGCGACATCGTAAACGACCTTACCCCCAACGTGGGTGACCCGAACAGTTTCATCCCCGAATATAAAGCCTTCTTGGTAGATATCGAAAAGGCTTAAAAAAGGGGGACCGCCATGGCTCAAGGAAAAGCAATTCTATATGACTCGTCCAAGTGTTCTTCGTGCAAAGGGTGCCAGGTGGCATGTAAAACCTGGAACAACCTGGCTTCGCCCATAGAAAAGAATGCCCAGCCGTGGACGGGCAGCTATCAATGCCCGCCCGACCTCGACACGCACACGCGCCTCGTTATTACCTTTGACGAAAAGCCGCGCGAAAAATATGGCGTGGACTGGGCTTTCGGCCGCCGTTCTTGCATGCATTGTACGAACGCCGCCTGCGTTATGGTGTGTCCGTCGGGCTGCTTGTTCCACGACGAAGAAACGGGCATGGTTTCCATCGACAACGAAAAATGTATTGGCTGCCAGTACTGCCACAGTGCCTGCCCCTTCGACGTTCCGCGCCATCAGGGCGTTTCCTTCATGGGTACGGAAGCAATCATCAACAAGTGCACAGGCTGTATTGACCGCATCAAAAATGGCCGCTCGCCCGCTTGCGTGAGCACCTGTCAGTCCAACGCGCTGCAGTTTGGCGAATGGAGCGACATGCTCGCTAAGGCGAAGGAGCGCGCTGAAGTTTTGAAGGCTAAGGGCTTTGATGCGGCGCAGGTATATGGCGAAGAACAAATGGGCGGCACGCATGTAATATATGTGTTGAAGTACCCTCTCGAACAATACAAGCTGCCAGAAAATCCGCAGGTCAGCCCGCTGATTGGCGCCATGAATTGGTTCAAGCCCATCCTGGGTGTTGGTTCTGTTGCCCTGCTTGGTGGGCTGGGTATTTCTTTCCTGAGGGGCGTGGGTTACAAGCGCGACGAAATGCACTACGACGAACTAAAGCACGACATTGTCGACCTCGATACCGGCGAAGTGATTCGCCACATCGACAAAGAGGCAGGTGAGCGCTAATGCCTGGTCGCTATATTAAACGCCACTCTCTGCAAACGCGCCTCACGCACGGCATCGTGGTGTTTTCGGTTATCTGGCTTGCCATTTCAGGCCTGTTTGTGTTCGTGCCTTACTTCACCCAAATCGGCAGCGGCGAATTCGTGCGCTTCATGCGCGTCAGCCACCGCGTAGTGGGCGTCATTTTTATTCTTGTCCCCATCGTCAGCGCCCTGTTGGCACCAGGTGGCTTCAAGGCCTTTTTAAAGAAGTACTTTGTGAAGTGGACGCCCGAAGACAAGGAGTTCATGAAGAAGTTTATTCCCTATATGCTGTCGCCCAAGAAGGTTCACATGCCCGACCAGGACGAAGTTAAGTCCGGGCAGCGCGTAGCGGACGGGGCGATTATTGTCGGCGGGATAATGATGGCCGTATCAGGTCTTGCCCTTTGGTTGGGCGGAAGCGTCTTTCATGCTTCGGCAGAAGTTCTTGTGGTCATGCGTTTTGTTCACGACCTGTTCTTCCTCGTGCTCGTGGTGTTTGTGGTCGCGCATGCCTATTTGGGCGCGGGTATTTTCCAGCCTTACCACGGCATGCGCAAGCTCATGTTTGGCGACGGTCTCGTGCGCGAATCTGACGCTCTGTATCACTGGGGCTTTTGGGCACGCGAAGAACTAGAAGAGGGCGACAACATCGTCGAGCGCTAGTTCGCTTTTGCATTCCCGAACAACAGAAGGCTTCCAGCAAAAAAAAGAGCGCCTCTTGCAAGACGCTCTTTTTGTATCTCCCTCAACGGGTATTGAAGATAGGCGCTTAGCCTAGTGCACTAAAGGAAAGCATGAGGCCACCAATAGAATTGCAGCCGTCATCTTCGAAGCCATATTCCCCGAAGGTGAATTCAGCCAGGAAGGGTACACCGTCGGCCTGCGCCACAAAGGCATCGGCTACTTCGTCAATACGGTCTGCGATAGCGGCACGGCGCCCGCCACAGTGGACAAAGAAATAAGCCGCAGGTTTCGCGCCAGCCTTTTCCTTCAGTTCGCCCGCTGTTTTGGCAACTGATCCAACAAGGCCATCAACGCTGCCATCCATGCAGATAACGCAGGTCTTTTCGGCGACCTTAGCGCCCACGGCAATGGAGTGGTCGTCGTTGCCGTTCATGGGGTGACGGATCGCAATAAGGTCGCCCATGCGGTCCTTCACACCCAGGGGCGCAACAATCGACTCGGACAGCAGGGTGGCACCCAGCAGGCCTTCGGCATCCATGCCGCGCCATTCGGCGTACACATCGAGTGCGGGCTTGCCGTCAATTTCGGCAATGCCGCGGTCACCGTTCATCTTGGTCACGAGACCAAACTTGTCGGTTTCAGCATAAGCGCCCGTAAACTTGTTAACAAAGGGCGTTGCGGTGTAGAAGAAAGCGATTATGCAGCCATCGGCAAAGGCGTCTGTACCAGAATAAAGCATCCAGTTGCCTTCGATGGTGTTGTCTGCAGCACTGCCGCCAAAGAAGGGAACGCGGCCAATAACTTCGGTCACGCCTTTGATGTAGTACTCTTCTTCAGCCGGCGAAGCAGCCATATACCAGTAATCGGGTGCGCAATCCTTGCCAGCTGCCGCCATTGCTTCGCGTGCCAGCTTGGCGCCAATTTCGCGAGCGCTTGCACCACTTGTGCGTGCGGCACCTGCGCAACCTATTTCAACGTCGTCGCCGCCGAGGGCAAGAATGCCCACAAAGGGGGTGTCGCCACCCACGAAACCTTCAGGAGTTATGATGCCCGTAAAGGACGTATTACCCAGCACGGGAACACCAGGAAGTTCTTCGGCGATGGCAGCAAGCAGTGCGGCAGAATCGTAGTCGCAGCTGCCATAGGTCATGGCAATTTTGGCACCGTCGATGCCCGCAGCAATCTTGGCGGCAACTTCTTTACCCGCTTCGCTTGCTGAAGCCGCAGTAGATGTAGCAACAAAACTTTTCATAGCAAAACCCTTTCTACTCAACTTAGGGGTTGTGCAGCGCGTTCGTGCACTTCCAAAAACGATTATAGCAGGAGATCACAGGACAAGGCGCCTGTCGTGGCTGGCAGGTTCAGGCAATCGCGGACGCTCCTTGCGTGTTTCTTAAGTTTCTTTTCAGAATAAGCATTAGAATATAACTTGTAATAAGGAAGGGCGCCTTGAAGCGCTTCCTTGAGTATTCGGTTTGGGTGTTCATGCCCACTATTCTGTTCAGGAGGTTTCGTATGAAAGAAACGCAACTTTTCATCAATGGAGAATTTCTTGACAACGGCAGTCGGGAAATGAAGGAAAACATCAATCCTGCAACGGAAGAGGTTATTTCCCTGTTCCCCATGGCAACAGAGGAAGATGTTGCTGCTGCAGTTGATGCTGCTTACGAAGCCCAGAAATCCTGGGAAAAGGTTCCTGCAATCGAGCGCGCTGGTTACCTTATGGAACTGGTAGAACTGGTGAAGGAAAACCAGGACGTGCTTGCGCGTGCGACGTCTGAAGAAATGGGCAAGCCTCTTGCTCAGGCGACCGACGAAGCCGGCTGGCTTGCTGCCTACATCCAGTACTTTGCCGCCATGGCACGCCACATTAAAGGCGAAATCATCGAATCCGACCGTCCCAACGAAAACATTCTGCTCTACAAGATGCCCATCGGTGTAGCGGGTCAGATTATGCCGTGGAACTTCCCTCTGTTCCTCATTGGCCGCAAAGTGGCTCCGGCGCTTATCGCAGGTTGCACCGTCGTGCTGAAGGCTTCTTCGGACTGCCCGAATGGTGCCTACGAATTTGCCAAGCTTGTCGAAAAGTCCAGCCTGCCCAAGGGTGTTATCAACATCATTACCGGCTCTGGATCCGTGGCGGGCGCTTCGCTTGCGGCTAACCCGAAGCTGGGCATCGTCACTATTACGGGCTCTACGGCGGTAGGCAAGAAGATCATGAAGGCCGCTGCGGACAACGTTACCAAGGTGTCGCTGGAATTGGGCGGTAAGGCTCCTGTTATCGTTATGAACGACTGCAAGCTTGACGAAACGGTTGAGCATGTCGTCAACAGCCGCGTTTACAATTCCGGCCAGGTTTGCAATGCGGCTGAGCGCATTTATGTGCAGAAGGGTATCGCCGACGAATTTATCGCCAAGGTAATCGAGCGGATGAAGAAAGTCACCTTCGGCCCTGGCCTGGGTGGGGAATTCGACATGGGCCCCATGGTTAACAAGGCTCAGCAAGACCACGTAGTCGAAATGGTGCAAAGTGCCATCGACGAAGGCGCCACCATTGAATGCGGCGGCAACGTGGCAACGGTCGACGGCAAGGGTTACTTCTTCGAGCCCACGGTTGTTACCGGCGTTACGCACGACAGCCGCATCATGCGCGAAGAAATCTTCGGACCCGTGCTGCCCATTACCACCTTCGAAACGCTTGACGAAGCCATCGCCATGGCCAACGACTGCGAATTTGGCCTGACCAGTTCGCTGTTTAGCACCGACTACGACACCATCATGCGTGCCTTGAACGAAATCAAGTTCGGCGAAACCTATATCAACCGTGAACACTTCGAAGCATTCCAGGGCTTCCACCAGGGCGTGCGCGGTTCGGGCATCGGCGGCGAAGACGGCGAGCGCGGTTTGGAAGAATACCTCGAGACGCACATTAACTACATCGACTACGACCTGAATCGCAACAAGGCATAACGGTAAGCCTTGCGCAAAACAGGCCTGAGGTAGACGCAACATGGGGCAACGTCGTTTGGCGCTGCCCCATTTGCACGAAGCACAGTAAAGCGGCCGAGGACTCAATCCACATGAATAAAGAAGCAAGAGAAAGATCGCTTGCGGTATATCTGCAGGACGCCGACGAACAAAGTGCGGCGCGCCTGAATTTTTTCAAGCAACTGTGGAACATCCAGGAAGAGGAAGGGCAGCGCATTGCTGACGAGGCGCCCTACACACCGCCCCAGCAAGGCGAAGTTGTCAAACGCTATTGGGCAGGCGAGCCTATTTTTGTTGACCATCCTGTGCCAGTTGCGGCAGATGACTTTGCGCGCGTCTGCGAAGCTGTTGCGGCTCATCTTCGCGAAAACGCAGGACTTGAAGGGGGCACGGTGGATGCCCTTGCGCAGGTGGACTGGGAAAGTGTCGCGCATGTGGCTGACCTAAAACTGGCGGGCACCAATCCACCTGAATTCATTGGGCAGTGCATGCAAACGCGTGATACCTTTAGCCTTCCTGCGTCGCTGCCAGAAAGCGTTTTCGCCATGGTGTTGTCCTGGGCCCTGCGTGCGTTTCTTAAAGCACCAGCAACTGCGGTTATGGCTCAGATGGACTACCGCGTTGAAGGTGAACACCCCCATGGTCATCCAATTCTGTGTCCAGCGTGCGGCACCCCCGCAAGTGCTTCTTGTATAAGCGAAAGTTCAGCCACGAAGGGTGGGGAGCGCAGCTTGTATTGCAGCACCTGCGGAAGCGTGTGGCCTTTCGAGCGTATTCGTTGCGCGCGCTGTGGCACTCAAAATCAAGGCTCGCTTCATTGGCTCCATATTGAAGGTGACGAAGCGCATCGCCTTCACACCTGCAGCGAATGCGACGGATACATGCGCACCGTTTTTGAGGGCGAAACTCCTACGCCTTTTACGAGTATGGAAGTAGAAGATATTTATATGGTCAAGCTTGATGCCCTGGCGCTCCAAGGTGACCCAAAAGGTGGCACAAGGTCAGACCCTCTGTCACCCGCATAGTGGGCGAAGGTGACACAAGACCTGACCCTCTGTCACCTCTGTCACCCGGCGTTGTCGTCCTTTGGCGCCTTCTGTTTCTTGCGCATAGTGGGCGAATACTTTGTCTTCGGTTTCTGGAACAGAGCACCATTTTCGGTGGCAAGTTCTTTACCCGTGCGCTTTTCGTAGAAGGTGATAAACACGCCCTGAGCCGCCGCGGCCACGGGAATTGAAAACAGCATGCCTACCATGCCGCCCAGCGCACCACCAATCAGGATGGCAATCAAAATAATCGCGGGGTGTACGTTTACGGAAGACTCCATCAGCTTCGGCGACACGATATTTGCCACCACGGTATTGACCGCAAGATTAACAACCAGCGCGACAGCCGCAACAATCGGCGAAACCAAAAGCGCAGCCGCCACCACAATGATGGCGCAGATGAGCGAGCCGATATAAGGAATGAAATACAACACACCGCTGAGCAAGCCCAGCAGAGTGCAGTAGGGAACGCCCAAAAGCCACAGCGCCACGCCATTGAGCACACCCACAATGATGGCGCAGATGGTCGTGGCCTTTGCCCAGCCATACACGGCAGTGCTGAAAGCGTTAGCAACGATGCGCAGATTGCCCTGTTGCTCTTCATCGAACAGCGACATAAACTCACGCGAAATCGTTGGCAGGTCAGCCAGAGTCCAGAACGCGCACACCAGGGCAATAAAGAAAATAAGCAGGGCATTGCCAACGCTCATAGCGCCTGAAAAAAGCCCATCTGCAGCCGACTGAATAACAATCATCGACTGTTCCTGCACCCATTGGGTACCCTGGACAACAAGCTCAGACGCAAGGGCGCCTTCGGAAGGCAGGACAGCCAGTGTTTCTTCAATCCACTCGCGCGCACCATTCGCATAATCCGGCGCTGCGGCAGAAAATGCCGCAATCTGTTCTACCAGGACAGGAACAAAGGCGGCGAAAAATCCAGCAATTACAGCAAACAAAGCCCCAACGGCAAGTGCGGCGGCCAGGTGGCGCGAAAGGCCTTTTTCTTCCAGGAAGTTGACGAAGCCATGAAGCATAAAAGCTATAACAGCCGTCACGATAATGGTGGCAACCGCCTGCCAAAGCACGCCAAATATCTGTACAAGCAACCAAAGGAGGGCACAGCCCGCTAACAGCGCAACGCCAATATAGGCACGCGTCTTCCATTTTTCACTTACGGCTGCGACGTGGGCGTCGGGATGTACGTAGTCTTGCTTCACCTTGCTTCCCTTCATGCTTCCAGCGCTATGGTATCACACAAGTCGTCTTGCTCTTTTCGTGAAACAACGACCGTCCCCCTGTTTGATAACAGCTTTACCTCTGCAAGCAAGTAAGATAGTACAGGTCAAAGGGGGACCACATGAATATAACAGCAGAAGACATTGCCGCAACCAAACCCGACTGCCTTGCTGGCGCCGCGATTGAAGCAAAAGGCGAAACGGTGGGTGTAGGCAAGGCGGGCATGAGCGTTGCCGCTATTGCACCCTTGGGAATTCTTGCTGGCATTTTTATTGGCATGGGCGCGCTCTTTATGACCTACGTGAAGGCGGATCAGTCCTTAAGTTTCGCGGCGTCTTCGGTGTTGGGCGGCCTGGTGTTTAGCCTCGGTCTTATTTGCGTTGTTATTGCGGGTGCTGAACTCTTCACGGGCAATATGCTCATGACCATGGCGGCTCTTTCCAAAAAAATTACCTGGGCCGACCTGGCGAAAAACTGGGCCATCGTCTGGGTGTTTAACCTTATTGGTTCGCTTATCCTTGTTGCCGTTATTGTTGGCTGCGGCCTTATGGCCACCAAGGCAGGCGACAACACCATCGGTAACCAAATGGTGGCTATTGCCAGCGGCAAGATAAACCTCAACCCCGCGCAGATTTTCTTCCGCGGGCTCATGTGCAACCTGCTGGTGTGCATGGCGGTATACATGGGTTTTGCGGGGCGAACCGTCATCGACAAGATCTTCACCTGCATTTTCCCCGTCATGGCCTTTGTGGCTATGGGCTTTGAACACTGCGTTGCCAACATGTTCTTTCTACCCGTCGGCGTTATTGCGAAGGGCGCGGGTTTTGGCACGGTCGATGCTGCCCTGCTTGCTAACGTAAGCTGGGTTGGCGCAGCCTACAACATCGCCTTTGCCACGCTGGGCAACATTGTGGGTGGTGCCATTTTCGTGGGGGCCCTTTACTGGTGGGCCTTTCATAAGAAGGACTAAAGCGGGGAAGTGCAGTTCGGGGCGCTTCTGCTTAGCCCAACTAAGCCAAGACCAGGCAAACCGAGCCAGCCCAGCCTGACCTAACATACCAAGTCAGCCCAATCTGCTACTTCAGCACGACCCCAACCCCACATAAGGCAATTGTTACGCTCACGTAGTTTTGTAACAATCTCGCGCCCTTTTTCACTGTTTTATTGCTAGTATTAAAGCAAGCAATAGTGAAAGGACGTAAAACTATGTGCACAAATGGAGTTAATACAGGCCAGTTCGCCATGATGATTGAACAGATTGACGACCAGTTTGCAGTCAACCGCCGCTGGGTTCATAAGCTTGCACACACCGCAGGCGACGCTGGCTACACACAGACTGACGACGCCCTGCATAAGGTGCAGGAATTGCTCGATGAAGCTCGCGCTATTTTGACGGACGCCAAGGACGCCCTCGAAGCAGATGCCGAAGCCGCTTCGGGCGTGACGGTAACCGCTGTCTAGCTGCTGCAGCCTCGTCAGCCTCGCTAGCCTCAAACACAAGGAGCACCTATGTCTAATGACCTGATGCGTTTTTCGGTTGCTATGCCCGAAAACCTTCTCATGGAATTCGACGAAATGGTGGCGCGCCGCGGCATTGCGAAAAACCGTTCGGAAGTGGTGCGCGACCTCGTACGCGAGGCGCTCATCGAGGCGCGTTGCGAAACACCAGCGGCACATGTGATGGGCACCCTGACCATCGTGTTTAATCATCACGCATCGGATTTGCAGGAAAAGCTCGACAGCATCCAACACAATCATTTCGGGATGGTCGTTGCCACGATGCACGTGCATGTTGACGAGCATAATTGCCTGGAAGTTATTGTGCTGAAGGGCTTCGTTGAAGACGTCAAAGCCATTGCCGACCGCATTTTGGGCACAAAAGGCGTCAAGCATGGCAAGCTGGTTCTTACTACGACTGAAGACATCCATTAAGCGACTCGCGCACGTGCGCTTCGAGGCCTTTTTATAAAATGACTCAAGCGCATGTGGGCCGTGAACTCAACACTTAAAGGTAATGAGTCGTTTTGGCATTTTTGAGAGGAAGACATGCAAGATACTCAAGTACTTATGGGCCACGGGAGTGGCGGCTTGATGATGAAGCGCATCATCGATGAAGTGTTTCTGCAAAGCTATGGCAGCGACTTTCTGCGCGAAGGAAACGATGCCGCAAGCCTTCCTGTGCCGGCGCCAGACGAGCGCGTCGTGGTTTCGACCGACAGCTTTGTTGTGACGCCACACTTCTTCCCTGGGGGCGACATTGGGCACTTGGCGGTGTGTGGCACCGTTAACGACGTAGCAACCGCTGGCGCTATACCTAAGTATTTGACCTGCGCTTTTATCCTTGAAGAAGGCTTTGCCATGGATGACTTGCAGCGCATTTGCGCCTCAATGGCAGCGACGGCGCAAGAAGCTGGCGTGGCGCTGGTGACGGGTGACACCAAGGTGGTAAATCGCGGCGCGGGCGACGGCGTCTACATTAATACAACGGGCATCGGCTTCGCTCCTGCCAGCCGCATGCTTGGCGGACAGTACTGCCAGCCAGGCGACGCGGTACTCGTGTCAGGCACCTTAGGCGACCATGGCATAACTATCATGAGCTGTCGCGAACAACTCGGTTTCACGGCGGATCTGCAATCCGACGCAGCACCCCTCAACCACTTAGTTGCAGCCGTGCTGGAAGCCGCACCCCACACGCGTTGTTTCCGCGACCCCACCCGCGGTGGCCTCGCGTCTACGCTCAACGAACTGGCCGAGCAGTCGGGCGTGGACTTTATGGTGGACGAAGAAGCCGTGCCGGTCAAAAGCGCGGTACGTGGCGCCTGTGAAATGCTGGGCTACGACGTGCTCCAAGTGGCTAACGAAGGCAAGATGGTGGTCGTGGTGCCGCAGGAAGAAGCGCAAGCTGCCCTTGCTGCCATGAAGGCAAACAAATATGGGGCAGATGCTGCTCTTATTGGCGAAGTGCTCGAAGCCGCGCCCGACCGCAAGCCGCGCGTGAGCCTGCGGACGGCCTTTGGGTCGACACGCATCCTCGACATGCTGGTAGGAGAACAGCTTCCCCGCATTTGTTAGGTACGAAAAGAGGGGCATAGCACCCTGTTCGTGACTCCTTTATTCAAGCTTTACTCAAGCTTTATTAAACGCTTAGAAAAAACTTCAAAATAGGTATTGCGTTATTGCTTACTTTTGGTATCTTGCAGCAAGGAGGGAAACCTCTTTGGAGAAGTAAAGCCTGGCGTGGCCGCAGCGCGCCATAAAAGAAGGAGATTAGTATGGCCCATCCAGTAATCGATGCTGACGAATGTGTAGGTTGCGGTATTTGCGTTGACGCTTGCCCGCAGGAAGTGCTCGAAGTAGCCGGCGGCGTGGCAGAAGTCACCAACGAAGACAACTGCATTGCTTGCAGCGACTGCCTCGAAGAATGCCCCATGGGCGCCATCACCGAAATCTTGGAAGATTAATGGATTCCGCCGGCTTAACAGCCGGCGGAATTGTCGACCACCTATATCTCACATCTGGCGGAACATTTGTATGAGCCGTTCTGCCGAACAGCGGAATACTCCATGCTGCCAAATATCCAAAAGACTCACTTCGGTGGGTCTTTTGCGTTAAACTAGCTAACACATTTAGAAAGGAACTGTTATGGACGACTGCTTGTTTTGCAAATTAATATCGGGCGAAATCCCCTCAAACAAGGTTTACGAAGACGAGCTTTTCTATGCCTTCGACGACATCGAGCCTGAAGCGCCCGTCCACACGCTCATCGTACCCAAGCAGCACTTCGACAACCTGCAGGACGGTGTGCCCGAAGACCTGCTCGGCAAACTGCTCGCCGTTGTCCCCAAGGTGGCAGCACTGAAAGGTGTGGGGGAGTCGGGTTATCGCACCATTATTAATACTGGTCCCGACTCTGCGGCAACCGTCGGCCATTTGCATGTCCACATTCTTGGTGGCACCAAGATGGGCCGCTTTACCTTCGAAGAATCGCAGCGCTTGGGCAACTCGTAGCAGCTAGTATCGCACCAGCAAGCTTTCAGCCTTGCGGGCACAAGGTAAGGAAACGTATAAGCATGAAACAATTTTGGGTTATAGGACAAAACGTGTTGATGGCTCAGTCCCAGTCCGTCCTCCATGGGCTTGAGTGGTGAAGCTCGTTCCACGCCAGACCATCGCCCCAGATTTGTGGTCCTTCGCTTCTCTGCGCGCCGCATGACGCCTTTCTGT
>JAFUCE010000077.1 GCA_017459805.1 Eggerthellaceae bacterium | reverse complement strand
GAACGCCGCAAAAAAGTTGGCGCGCCCTGAGGGATTCGAACCCCCGGCGTACTGATTCGTAGTCAGTCCCTCTATCCAGCTGAGGTAAGGGCGCTTAAAACAGCAGGGGATAGTTTGGCAGACCATGACGAAAGTGTCAATGACATTCACGATTCCCCCAGTTAGCTACAAATAAGGTGAAAAGCTGAACGCAATTTGAATGCCCCGTGACGTCCGTGTGCAGAAAAATTGAAGGGGCGTATTTTGGGTATAGACTCGACACTTCATAATTTTAGCCAGAAACAAAGAAGAAAAGAGGCGGGCTAAAACAATGTTTGGAAGCGAAAGAGCAGACAGGCGAATCTGTGGAAGGCAGATTCACACACATAAGTTAAGAAAGGCATCTACGCAAAACATGCTTAAAGGACAGGACAAAAAACTAACGAAGCGTTTTATGCGCAAAGCACACAAGGCACCTACAGCACACGCAGCTGCAAAGCCGCTCCATAATTACGTAAGCTACCTGGATTGCCTTGCGGGGCGCTTTGCTCTCCCCCAAGACCCAGCTGGAAAACTCTTTTTTCAGTTTTTAATGGTTTGCGGCATGGTTACATTCATGGGGACCTTTAACGGTATGCGCCATTCTGGCCTTGACTTTTTTATAACGCATCACTGGATTTACCCCTTAATTGCATGCGTAGCACTTCTGCTGCGCCTTGAGCTCGTTGGCAGGTTTGTCGACTACCTTGCCCCAAAAATCATCTTCCCGCACTTTAAAGGTGTGGCACGCACGGTTGCCATGACATGCCTCAATATTGTTGTCATGGCGCCCATCATGACCTGCGTAACCACGCTTTTGCTCTATGGCACCGACCACTATTGGTTCAACGTCTGGGACAACCTGCCCATTTCTATGCTGGTTTCCTTCTTCGTGAACCTCTTTATTGTGGCGCCTACCGTTAAGATGCTTTATAACCGGCTCGTCAACACGGAGCGCGGTATGCGCTGGCTGGGTCAAGCCGAAGGCAATGCCCTGCCCTGGATGGCAATTTTTAATTCGTAGACGCCTTTTTGTTGGCATTAACCTGGCTTTTTGGTATTATGTACCAGCTTATTAGTCGAAAAGGAAGGAATACAGTGAAGGTTCGAAAACCGAAACCTCACAGTAGCTAGCCTTCCGGTTCCCCATCACGTGGGTAGCCGGAAGGGCTAACACCACGTGGCAACCAAGATTTAAGACACGTATTAAAACGCGCCGCATGGCTCGGCTCATGTTGTGGGCAAGCATGTAAATGGCCTGTTCACAGCCAAAAACGTGTCGGAGATGGGGAACGATGCTCTATCTTTCACAAATGCTGGGAAAGCCGGTTATTGACGCCGACGGCGAAAAGATCGGTTCTATTTCTGACCTCGCCATCCAAACGGGCGAAGTCTTCCCTCGCATTACCAGCCTCGCTTTTAAGGGCCCTGGCAATGTGCCTTTCATGGTGAGCTGGCGCAAGTACGTGGACGCCTTCGATGGCGATGCGGTACATCTTTCCGTTGAATCGACCGGTATCCGTTTTTCCTATTTGCAGCCTGAAGAAGTGTTGCTGGCACGCGACCTGCTCAACCGCCAAATTGTCGACACGCAAGGCATGAAGGTAGTGCGCGTAAACGACCTCAAGCTTTCCGAGTCGGGGTCGCAGCTGCGCCTTCTTGGTGCTGAAGTGGGCATCCGCGGTATTTTGCGCGGGCTTGCCCCCTGGATTGAAAATGCTGGCGTGGCCATCGCTAAGGCCTTTGGGCGCAAAATCGACGAAGACATTATTGCCTGGAATTACATGGACCTGCTTGACCGCGACCTTTCAAAGGTGCAATTAAGCGTTTCCCATACGCGCCTGAGCGAACTACATCCTGCCGACGTTGCAGACATTCTTGAACAGCTTGACCCCGCACAGCGCGCCGCCGTCTTTGCCCATCTCGACGACGAACGCGCCGATGACGTTATTTCGGAATTGGAAGATGAATTCCAGGCGGATGTCATTGAAGACATGGACGAAGCCCGTGGTGCCAAGCTGCTTTCTGGCATGGACCCAGACGACGCGGCCGACATCGTGCGTGACCTCCCTTATGAAAAGGCCGAGCGCCTCCTGCAATTGATGGGCGTAGAAGACGCTGAAGACATTCGTCACCTTTTGGGCTATCGTGATGAAACCGCTGGCGGCATGATGACCCTTCAATACGTGGCCATGAAGGAAGATGACACGGTTGAAGACGCCGTCCGTGCCCTGCGCGATTTACCCGAAGACCACCCCACCGTGCACTATCTGTATGTGCTCGATGACTACGGCAAACTTACGGGCGTTCTTTCTTTGCGCACCCTCGTGCTGGCGGCTCCGGAAACACCCCTTTCCGACATTATGTTTGTTGACATCATCACTGCCCTGCCTGACGAAAGCGAAGAAGACGTTGCGGACAACATCGCAAAATACAACTTGCTGGCCATGCCAGTGGTAGACGAACACGGCAAGATGCTGGGCATTGTAACCTTCGACGACGCCTTAGAAGTTATTGAAGAAGACGCCGAAGAAAGCAAGGATAACTTTACTACGCGCCTGACTATAGGCGTCGTTGCTGGACTGGTAGGTCTCGCGCTCTATACCTTCTTGATTTTGCAACTGGCTGGACATATAGCTTAAGAGGACAAAGCTTGTGACACCGCAGATGACGACAGAAGAAGTACTGGCAAGGGCCGAAGAGGAAGGCAGCGCCGCCGCAGCCGAAGGCCTGGAGTTGGCTGCTACCACCGAGCCTACTGAAGCGGCTAGTACGACGCCAGCCCCTAAGCCCAAGAGTAAGCTCATGCTTATTTTAGCTGCCATGGGCCCAGGCATTGTTACTGCCATGGCGGGCAATGACGCTGGTGGTATCGCCGCCTATTCAACCCTCGGTGCCGAATTTGGGTTTAAAGGGCTGTGGATCTTGCCCATCATGTGCGTACTGCTTGCTGTGGTGCAGCTCACTGCGGGTAAGATGGGTGCTGTCACGGGCAAGGGCTTCGCTGCCAATATCCGCGAAAAGTTCGGCATCCGCCCAACCGCCTTGGCCATGCTTGCCTTGCTCATTGGTAATGTAGCAACCACCTTTGCCCAATTTGCCGGTATTGCCAGTGGCCTTAATATGTTTGGCGTACCAACCTGGGTAAGCGTTGTAGTCGCCGCCATTGCAGTCTGGCTGCTTATTTCAAATGGCAACTACGCCCGTGTTGAACGCGTATTTTTGATTCTTTCCTTTGTCTTTGTCACCTACATCATAGCGGCCTTCATGGCCTCCCCTAACTGGGGCGATGCGCTTTATAACACGGTTGTGCCGCACGTAGTTCAGTCACAAGCTTTCATTAGCCTCACCATTTCCATTATCGGCACCACCATTGCCCCCTGGATGATGTTCTACTATCAAAGCAACGTGGTTGAAAAGGGCACGACAACGGACGAAATGCTGAGCGTTCGCGTGGACGCCGTCAGCGGCACCATTGCTGCCTGCGTGGTTGCTTGGTTTATTATCGTGACCACAGGTGCGGTACTCTTCCCCGCGGGTATCCATGTTAACGACGCCTCCGATGCTGCCATGGCACTGGCACCCTTCGCTGGCGACTACGCCAAGGTGCTCTTTGCGGTAGGCCTCGTTTCGGCAAGTTTCTTGGCCGCCTGCGTACTCCCCCTCACGAGCGCCTACGTAATATGCGAAGCCTTTGGCTGGGAAGCGGGCGTTGAGTTTAGCTTTAAGGACGCGCCGCAGTTCCGCAGTATCTATACCTTCATCATTGTGTTTAGTGCGCTTATCGTGCTTATACCAAACATCAATCTTATGGGCGTCATGTTATTCGCGCAGTTCTTGAACGGTATTATCCTGCCCGTGCTTTTGGTGTTTATGGCGCTCATCGTATCTGACAAGCACATCATGAAAAGCTATGTAGCAGGGCGCGTGACACGCATTCTTCTGTGGGCAACCGTCGCCATTGTCGCCATCCTTACTGTTGCCCTTCTTGTCATGCAGGCCTTAGGCCTTGGTTAGGCACACAGCGCCTTTTTGACTGGCCTTATGCAGCAACTTTTTGGCCAACGGTGCGGCTGAGCACAGCGGCTACGGCAATGGTCAGAACAAGACCCAGACCCAAGCAGATAATCCAGTTTTGCACAAAGCCTGCCACAAGGAAGCACACAAAGCTTACCGCAGCAACCGTCAGTGCATAGGGCATCTGCGTTGACACATGCTCGATATGGTTCGTGCTTGCCCCAGCGCTTGCCATAATGGTCGTGTCGGAAATAGGCGAAATATGGTCGCCGCAAACCGCGCCAGCCAAGCAAGCTGAAATACCAATAATGAGCAGGGTTGAATCCGCGGGGAAGACCGCCACAACAATCGGAATAAGAATGCCGAAGGTGCCCCAGCTCGTACCCGTGCTAAAGGCCAGGAACAAAGCAACGGCAAAGATAATGGCCGGCAAGAAGTTGTAGAGCGCACCCGCTCCGTCAAGCAGGCCAGCCACAAAGGTGTCGGCACCCAAAGCACTGGTCGCCAGTTTCAGCGTGAGCGCAAAGGTAAGAATGAGCAGTGCAGGCACCATGGCCTTGAAACCTTCGACAAAACAAGCAGTGGCTTCCTCAAAGGACATGACCCGACGAATGAGGAAATATACAAAGGTAAAGATAACCGCAATGACTGAGCCCCAGGGCAAACCAACGGACGCGTCGGTGTCGCCAAAGGCAATGGGAAGGTTCATAAAGCCATCTGCTTCTGCATCCCAAAAACCGCCTACATACATCATACCGATAATGCAGCTTACGATAAGCACGAGAACCGGCAAAATCATGTCAATCAGACTGGCGTTACTCTTGATTACGGTTTCTTCGTTACCTAAAGCACCAAGCTCGCCGTCTTTGTAGGCAGCGAGTTCGGCCTTAGCCATGGGGCCGTAGTCGAAGCCCATGATGCTAATCACAACCACAAACACAATGGTCAAAAGCGAATAGAAGTTATAAGGGATTGCCTGAATGAACAGCTGGATGCCCGTAACACCCGTGTTGAGGTCGGACGCCGTCGCCGAAACAGCTGCGGCCCACGACGAAATGGGAGCAATCATGCAAATGGGTGCTGCCGTGGCGTCAATCATATAGGAAAGCTTGGCGCGGCTAATCTTTTGCGCATCAGTTACCGGACGCATAACTGCACCCACGGTCAAGCAATTAAAGTAGTCGTCGATGAAAAGTAAAACACCTAAGAAAAAGGTTGCCAGCAGGGCTCCAACACGTGTCTTCACATGAGTTGCCGCCCACTTGCCAAAGGCAGCCGAACTTCCGCTTGCATTCACGAGGGCAACCATAATACCCAGCATAACCAAGAAGACAAAAATGCCCGCATTCCAAGGGTCACTGATGGCCGTGATGAAACCAACATTGGGATCTTCGGCGCCACCAACGCTTCCAAGCGTCAGATAGTCAAGCACGTTCGTTATAAAGTTGCCTCCTTCATTTAAGGCAAGCAAAACAGCACCCACCAAAATGCCTACGAACAAACTGCTATAAGTTTCCTTCGTAACCAGGGCCAAAACGATAGCCACGATAGGTGGAACAAGTGCCCAAAATGTACCAACGAACTCCATAGGTCCCCCTTGCATTAGCTAAGTGTTCGCATTATATCGTAAAAGTAGCTGTGCCTAGCTATTTCTTAACGTAAGCAAAGCCAAAGGAATGCATGCGTGTACGCGCCGCCACGGTCGCTGACGCCCTCTGCAGAACTACTTGGTCAAAGTATTCCAGCGATTGCGCCCTTTCAAGCAATTCCTCTTCTTCTTCAAGGCTACAGCCAGAAGTAAAGATGAACAAAGCATCCTTCTTGGCATTGCGCTGAGCCTTACGCAAGGCAGAATGAACGAACTTTTCAGCAGCAGATGAAACATAGCCGCTGCGCAATCCTTCCAGACGCAAGCCGCCATGGTAGGGCCGCACCACTGGCTCAAGCGCTAAGGCCTTAAGGAGCAGGCGTATAGGCGCCGAAAAACGATTTCTTATGATAGGTGCGTCGAGGTCGGGCACAATCATAGAGGTCACGATAATATTTGAGTATGCGTCAAGTTCTGTTAGTAAGTCGTCCACCATGGTTTCTTCATGGGCAAGCTCAACGGCATGCAGGGCAAGGAGCCCAAGACCACTTGAAAATTGCCGTGAATTAATGACATATACATTGTCGAAACTATCAGCTGCAAAAGATGCCGTCGAATGGGCAGAACTCAATTTTTCGTTCACGGAAATATGTATAACCGTTTCGGCCGTGGTAAGCATTTCTCCAAAGAAGCTTTCGTATTCGTCTACTGAAGCAGACATGATATCCGCTTGCCCACCTCCGCTGAAATACGAGAACAAATTGTTCGAGTCGATTTCCTCCACGTCACGGAAGCGCCCTTCATCGGTCACGATATAGAAGGGCATGCGCCTGATGCCTTTTTCTTCAAGCATGTCTGCAGGCAAACCACAGGGGCTGTCAACCGTAATAGCATACCTGCGCTTGTGGCGCGTGACGGCAATATCAATGGTTTCGCCTTCCGTTTCAGTTTCCGCACGCTCGATCAGTTCTGGTGGCAAGAACTGGAGTAGAGTTGCTTCAAGAAGGCTGCCGTGAATGGGCTTTGCGAGGTAGGCCTGGAAGCCCTGTTTGATGTAGAAAGCATTCATGTCGGAGCCCGCATTTGCTGTAAGTGCAATCATGGGCGTTGACTTGCAAAGGCCACCCGCTTGCTCGCGCACGGCACGCATGGTTTCGATGCCGTCCATTTCGGGCATTTCGTGGTCCATAAAGATGACGTCGTAATGGGTGGCTGCCGTCTTTTCCAGACATTCACTTCCACTTGCCGCAACATCTGCCTGCACGCGGGTACCGCGCAACAACTTGCGCGAAACCATGCGGTTCATATCGTTGTCGTCCACAATGAGCACGCGCGCTTCAGGTGCTTCAAAAATGGTATTGTACGAAGCTGTTGGAACGCGTTCGGACAGGGTCGAGTAATGCATGGGATGCTTGTCGACAATGCGCTGCTTTACTTCAATGCGGAAGTGGCTGCCCTTGGTAAAAATAGAGTCTACCGTAATCGTGCCGCCCATAAGTTCAATGAGCTGCTTCGAAATAGCCAGACCAAGGCCCGTACCTTCAACATTTTTGTTACGCACCGTGTCAACGCGCTTAAAGCTGTCAAAGAGGTACGGTAGAGCTTCTTTGCGAATACCAATGCCGGTGTCGTCGACGTCTATGCGCAATAAAAAGTCGTTTAGCCCATGCGCCTCGCCATCAATGGTTAAGGTAACGCTACCCTCTTCGGTGTACTTGATGGCATTGGTGAGCACGTTAATAATGACCTGCTTGAGGCGCATCTCGTCGCCGTAAAGCATGCTCGGAACATTTTCGCCAACATGTACTTCGAAGTTAAGATTCTTATCCTTCGCACGTGTCCAAAGCAAGTTCACGACATCGGAAAGCATGCGGGAGGTTTCGTATTGTGCCTCAGCCAGTTCCATGCGGCCCGACTCAATCTTGGAAAGGTCCAAGATGTCATTAATAAGGGACAGGAGCATACGGCTTGCGTTCTGGATATTGGTTGCGTTTTCAGCAATTTCGGGTGTTATTTGCTGGTCACGCAAGGTCATTTCATTGAGGCCGATAATAGTATTGAGCGGCGTACGAATCTCGTGACTCATGGAACTGAAGAAGCGACTTTGCGCGTCAGACAGGGCCTGGATTTCTTCCTTTTGTTCATTGGCATACGCATTTTCGCGCTCGAAAATAGCCGACTGATAGCGCACGAGAATGCCCACGAGCCAGCCTGACACCATGGCCGCAAAGAAGGTGTCAACATTAATAAGAATGGGATCATTGAGAGGAACGACCACTTCAGGATGGATGGCAGTATACGCCGAAAGAATGGCAAAGACCACTGTCGCTATAGCTGCATGAACAAAAAACAGGCGACGCGGGAAAATGGCAGCTGCAAAAAGGATGATAACAACAAACCAGGAAGCCGTACCGCTGTTCGCGCCACCACCCAAAACATAACCCGCGGGGAATGCAACAAATGAAACAAATAGCAAGATAATCGAACCAAAGAGTTCAACATTTCCTGTCTGGAAGGCTAAAAAGACGCAAAGAACAAAAAGGGCATAAGCACCAAAAAGAGCAAGGGTAAGCGCGAGCCCCTGACCTGCAAGAGCCGTAAGAATAGCAACGCCAAGTAAAGCAAAACTACCAACAACGCCTGCAAGAGCAAAAAGCCGTTCGCGCAAAGTCCATTCATCAGAATACAGGACAGCCCTCAGGCCACCCCGTGAAAAAACTTGTATTGCATCTGTAATGCGACTCAAACGTGCTCCTTAATGCTTGTTAATTATAGTGCTCGCTGCCAAATCATGCGCTTTCAATCTCTTATTCATCCGCGTAAAGAATGCCGAAGGAGTGCAGCCAGGCATTTGCTGCAAGGGTGGCTGACGCCTTCTGTAAAATAACTTGGTCGAAGGTCGACAATTCCTCAACTGCTTCCAAAAGTCTTTTCTGCTCATCCACGGTGCAACCCGAATAAACTAAGAAGAGCAGGTCTTTATTGCCCCGCTTATTTGCGCGCTTCATGGCACTCTTTATGTATTTGTCAGAAGCTGAAGTGACGTAGCCACCCTTAAAGCCACCAAGGCCAGGGCCACGACGGTCAACCTTCATAATGGGATCAAGTGAGAATGCCCGAATAAAGGCACGCAAAGGGGCGGGCATATAGTTTTGGACAATAGGCGACTCGTGCGAGGTAATAAGACAGTTGGTAATTACCTTGTATGAATAGTTGTCGAGAGCTTCCAGTATTTCTTCAACACTTTTGCCTTCTTCGATGAGTTTGGTTGCATATATGGCAGTAAGTCCAATACAGCTTGAAATGGTGTATGAGTCAACCACATGCACATTGCCAAAGCTTTCCGCCGCCTGGCATGCAGTTTCATACGACTTGCCAATTTTTGACGAAATAGTGATATGAATAACGCTTTCCGCCGTGTTAAGCAGTTTTCCAAAGAAGGCCTCGTATTCTTCGACGGGTGCTGCTTCAGTGTAGGCGCGCGACCCCGTTTCGTAGTACGCGAATAAATTGTCAGACCCAATTTCTTCTGGGTCGCGGAAGCGCCCATGTTCGGTCACGACATATAAGGGCATTAAGCTTAGCTTGTACTCTTCAAGCATTTCGTCGGGAAGGTCGCAAGGTGAATCGACCGACACGACAATGCTTTGCTTATGTCGCGACAAGGCAACATCAACGCGATTGTCGTCAACCTGCACCTCCGTGCGCTCAATCAATTCTGGCGGCAGGAATTGCAAAAGCGTAGCCTCAAGCAGGCTCCCGTGAATAGGCTTGGCCAAGTAAGCCTGGAAGCCCTGCTTGATATAGAAGGCATTCATGTCGGACCCCGCGTTGGCCGTAAGGGCAATCATGGGAACATTGCGACACAGGCCACCTTCTTGGCTGCGTATCGCCCGCATGGCTGTAATTCCGTCCATGTCGGGCATTTCATGGTCCATAAAGATGACGTCGTAGCGCATGATGGCCGTTTTTTCCAGGGCTTCTGCGCCACTGGCGGCCACATCGGTCTGCACGCGCGTACTGCGCAAAAGCTTGCGCGTTACCATACGATTCATGTCGTTGTCGTCCACGATAAGCACGTGGGCGTCAGGGGCTTCGAAGATGGTGTCGTAGCTACCCGTATTGCTTACACTTGCTACCGACGAATACTTCATGGGGTCGGCGTTCGCAATCTTTTGGAGAACCTTCACCTGGAAGTGGCTGCCCTTGGTATAGATGGAGTCAACCGTGATGGTGCCGCCCATCAGTTCAACAATTTGCTTTGAAATTGCCAGACCAAGCCCCGTCCCTTCAACGTTTTTATTACGTTCCAAGTCGACACGTTTGAAGCTG
>JAFUCE010000076.1 GCA_017459805.1 Eggerthellaceae bacterium | reverse complement strand
GACGCACTCCTTAATATGTAGGTAGCTAACATGGAAAACGGCAGCATAAACACACTCCTTCCAAACACCAAAGGCGCCGCCCGGCACTTGGGTCACGTGTTGCTGCTTGGCTTAGGTGTGACGGGGCAGGCCGTGGGGGACTATTGCATGCCACTGTTGAACAGTCGCATTGATTCCTTCACCATTATTCTAGGCAGCGCTGAAGAAGGCTATGCGGTGCTGAGCGCCCATGGGGACGTGCGCGACCGAGCAAGCTATGCTGCCCTCGAAGACATTGACGGCCACTTTGACCTTTGCATTGCAAGCCCGGGTATTTCGCAATTTAGTGACCTGTATCAAGCAGCTCTTGGTTGGTCGGATGAACTTATTAGCGAAGTTGAATTTGCCTGGCGTGAAAGTGCCGCGCAATCAAAGTGGGTGGCTATCACGGGCACGAATGGCAAGACGACCACCACCGCACTCTGCGCCCATATTCTGCAAGAAGCGCATGTGCGCGCGGCAGCGGTGGGCAACATTGGTGATACCTGCATTACGGCGGTTGCAGCTGGAAAAACCGATATCTATGTTGCCGAAGTGTCGTCCTATCAGCTTGCGTCAACAAAAGACTTTGCACCCGATGCTGCCGTGCTTTTAAATATAACGCCTGACCACCTTGCCTGGCATAAGAGCTTCGAAGCCTATGCGGATGCAAAGGCGAAGGTCTTTGCCAATCTTCGGGCCTGTGACGAAAGTTACGTGGTGCTTGATGCAAGCAATGAATATGCTCGTCAATTTGTGAGGCAGTTGCGCGACGAAGGGCGCTGCATGTATGTGCCTGTGGGCACGTCTGACGGGCTTGAGTCTGACATGCGGGCAAAGTGCGGAAGTGCCAATGCAGCTTTTGTGCGTGAAGACAAGATGCTCGTGGTAGCTTTGAATGGGACGGAATACGAACTTGTTTCTACTGACGACCTGCAGATTGTGGGCGAACATAATGTATCCAATGCCCTGGTAGCGGCGAGTGTGGCCCTGTGTCTTGGAACTCCCCTTGAACACGTCCGTCATGCCCTTAAAAGCTTCACGGCGCTCGAGCATCGCCTTGAGCCCTGTGGCGAAATCGCCGGCGTTGCTTGTTTTAACGACTCGAAAGCAACGAACCCCGAGGCAAGCATTGTTGCCTTGCACGCTTTTGCCAATCGCAAGCCAATCGTGCTACTTGGTGGCGACGACAAAGGCACAAGTCTCGATGAGTTAGTGCGCTGCGCCGAACAAAGCTGTAAGGCAGCCATTTGTTTTGGTGCCGCGGGCCCGCGTTTCTTCGAAGCTTTTGAAGGTAGCACCTTAGAGCACCAGCTTGCTTCAAAGCTTGAAGCTGCCCTTGATGCGGCACGTGCTTTGGCAAAGCCCGGGGACACCATTCTGCTTTCGCCAGCGTGCGCATCCTTTGACGAATTTGACAATTTCGAACATCGCGGGCAGGTTTTTAAGCAGCTCGTCGAAGCAAGGCAGGCTTAAAACCATGGCTCGTACACAGGCGGCAAAAAAGACAAAAAGCAAAAGCACGGCGGTCAAAGGCGATGCTTTTAAGGCACAAAATATAGCCCTTGAAAGCAGCGATCTTGAAGTTAAGCCTGCGGTGACAAAAGGGGAGAAGACAAAGCTGAACTTCAACTTCTTCTCTGGTCCCGCTGACGTTGCTGCCCCGCGTCTCGTTATTGCCATCGCAGTCTTTTTCCTGTCTGTTATTGGGCTCGTAGTTGTTTTTTCCGCGTCATCCATTGAAGCCATCGACGAAGGTCTGTCGCCTGAATACTATGTGGTGCGCCAGGCTGCCATTATGCTTATCGGGCTTATTTTGTGCATCATCATTGCGTGGAAAATCCCCTACGACATTTGGCAGAAGTGGCCCCTCTATGGAGCGTGGGCCGGTGCCATTGCTCTGCTTTTGCTCACTGCTGCCATTGGTACGGTTGGTTTGGGCGCCCAGCGCTGGGTTACGGTTGCCGGTATTTCTGGCCAGCCCTCCGAACTTGCAAAGGTCGCTTTCATTTTGATGGCCGCCTTCCTATTCAACCGGGCGCGCCTTGAAGAAATTGGCTTAAATAAACTGACCTTCGAAGCAACCGTTTTTCTGGTGATTCCGCTCCTTATTTTGTACCGGTCGCAGTCTGACCTTGGCACGACCATCATTTGTGCCATCGGTATTGTTGCCGTTATCTACTTTTCGGGGGCTTCGCAGCGCATCATTGCTACGATTTTTGGTGGTATTTTCGTCTTCGGTATTTTGGCGGTTGCCTTTGCTGGTTACCGTACTGACCGCCTTGCATTTTTGAATGCGGAAGCAAACTACTACGGTTCTGGTTATCAGCTTGCCCGTTCCTTCTATGCTTTTGGCGAAGGTGGTCTTTTTGGGGTTGGCCTTGGTAACTCGACCGAAAAATATCTGTACTTACCTGAAGCTGAAACCGACTTTATCTTCGCCATTGTCGGCGAAGAGCTTGGTCTCATTGGTGCCCTTGCGGTGGTTATCGCGTTTCTTGCCATACTGTGGGCAGGTCTGCGTATCGCTCGTAACGCGCCCGACCTTTTCGGTACCCTTATTGCGGGTGGCTGCACCGTCATGCTGGTGTTCCAGGCCTTCCTCAACATTGGCTGCGTAACAGGCGTGCTGCCTACGACGGGAAAGCCCCTGCCGTTCATGTCGTCAGGTGGTTCGGCTCTTATTGGCTCCTTCTTGTTGGTTGGCTTAATCCTGTCTGTTTCTGCGGCGCAGGATAAAAGGAGTCCTTTCTATGAACGGCGGCGCAACGATTTGCGTGTTGTCCGTTCCTCGTCGGCCAAGGCGCGTAAGTAGGGGGTGGCACGCATGAACATCGTATTAAGTGGTGGCGGAACAGCAGGTCATATTAATCCCGCTCTTGCCCTTGCCGAAGAACTTCAATCACGCGGTCATGCGGTGTTTTTTGCTGGCACGCCTTCTGGTGTTGAAGCGCGTCTTGTTCCACAGGCAGGCGTTTCTTTTACAGCTTTTGAAGCAAGTGGTTTTAACCGACGGCACCCCCTAAGCTTGATACGTGCTCTGCGTCTTATGGCTGCTTCGACGAAAAAGGCGAAGGAATGGTTTGGGGAAATCAAGCCTGCGGCGGCGGTATGTTTTGGTGGCTATGTCAGTATTCCTGTGGGCCGTGCCGCCATGGCGCAAAACATTCCTCTTATTATTCACGAACAGAATTCGGTCATGGGCATGGCGAATAAATATCTTTCCAAAAAGGCTGCGCGTGTGGCGTTGACCTACGATGCCGCGGGTAGTGCCGTCGCCGATAAAAGCAAACTGGTTCTTACCGGCAACCCCGTGCGCAAAAGCATGTTTGAGACAAGCAGGGCGGATGGCCGTGCCTACTGCGGCGTGCCCGAAGATGCCACGATGCTGCTCATCTTCGGCGGCAGTTTAGGGGCTCGTCATATCAATACGGCTGTATGTGCTGCTAAGGACGCAATACTGGGCCTCGATGGGGTCTATGTTCGTCATATCACCGGGCCCAAGGAATTCGACACCGTTTCCGAAGCGCTTAACTTGAACGATGAAGAAGCCAAGCGCTGGCAGCTGATATCTTATGAAGACCACATGGCGGAATGCCTCGTAGCTTGTGACGCCGTTGTTTCGCGTGCAGGGGCAACGTCCTTGGCTGAAATTTCGGCCCTGCAAATTCCGGCGCTGCTGGTGCCATACCCCTATGCGACGGCAGATCATCAAACGGCAAATGCAAAAAGTTACGTTGAATGTGGCGCGGCATACATGGTGGCCGACTCCGAAGTGGAAGGCCAGGACTTCCTCGACAAATTGCTCCGCCTTGCTTCTTCTGCCGAATTGCGCGCCTCCATGAAGCAGGCCGCCGCTGCCTTTGAAACCCAAAGCGCATCTGGGCGCCTTGCCGACCTTGTCGAAGAAGCGGCAGGTATCAGCGCAAATATCAAATAAACATGCTTTTATTGCCCTTCTGTAACACGCAAGATTAAAGCGCCTTGTGCAAATAGGGTAGAATTAGCGTCAAGATTAAACGCACAACAGGAAGTAGGCTTCTATGTCCGATCAGCATATTGATCGCGTTCATTTTATAGGTATTGGTGGGGTAGGCATGAGCGGAATTGCGCTTGTTGCCAAAGCCCAGGGAATGCAGGTCTCTGGTTCTGACTTGCGTGCGAGCCGCTACACCGAACAACTTCTTGCTTCAGGCATTTCGGTTGGTATTGGCCACGATACATCCAATATCCCGAGCGACCCTGCCCCTGATGTGGTGGTCGTGTCAACGGCTATCCTCGACAACAATCCCGAACTTATTGCTGCCCGCGAGGCAGGCATTCCTATTTGGCACCGCGCGCAGATGCTTGCCCGCCTCGGCCTGAACAAGAAAACCTTGGCCTGCGCAGGTACGCATGGCAAAACCACGACTTCGTCCATGCTTGCTTCAACCCTTGACGGCATGGGTGTCGACCCTACCTTCCTTATTGGGGGCATTGTGCGCGCCTATGGCACCAACGCACATTCGGGTTCTGATGCCGCTGGTTCCTACTACGTGGTTGAAGCCGATGAAAGCGATAAAAGTTTTACCTACTTAAATCCATACGCAGTTATCGTGACCAATATCGAAGCCGACCATCTTGACCACTATGAAGGCGGTATCGCAGAAATCGAGCAGAAGTTCGCTGAATTCATGGCGCTCGTGGACGACGAGGGTCTTATTGTGGTTTGTGGCGAAGATGACCGCCTTGTTGAACTGGCTAAATCATCAGGCAAACGGCTCATAAGCTACGGCGAAGGCGATGCCTGTGATGTCCGCGTACTTTCTTGGCAGCCAAAGGGCGTGGGGAGCACCTATACGCTTGCCCTGCCCGACGGAAGTCAGATCGAAGGAAGCATTTTGCAGAATCCGGGCCGCCATAATGTGCTCAATGCTGCTGCTGCCCTGAGCTTGCTTTGGGGCCTTGGCGAAGACGTCCAAGCGGCTGCAAAGGTGCTTTCGCAGTTCGCTGGTGTTCGCCGCCGCTTTGACTTGGTGGGCGAAGCGCAGGGCGTTACCATCATTGACGACTACGCCCATCATCCCACCGAAGTTGCTGCCACCATTGAAGCCGCCAAAAAGCTCGACTTCAATCAGGTCCATGTACTATTCCAACCCCATCGTTATTCCCGCGTTGGCTTGTTTACCGAAGTGCTTCGCAATGAATTTGCCCATGCCTTCGACGCAGCCGATACGGTTACCTTTATGGATGTATATTCCGCGGGCGAAACCCCCGTACCAGGTATTTCGGGTCAAACCTTTATGGATGTGGTTGAATCAACAATGACGCATCCGCCGCTGAACTATGTGGCACATCGGCTTGACGTCGTTCCCTATCTTGCTGAAATTGCAGGTGAAGGCGACTTGGTTATCACCATGGGCGCGGGCGATGTTACCTCCATCGGTCCAGAACTTTTGGCTTATCTACAAGGGCAAACACAATAACCATGGCTTCTAAGCACGCGCGTCAACCAGAATCGACTACGGGCAAGAGCTCGCGTATAGCCATGCCCCAAGTCAACCCGCGCAGCAAGCAAGCTACAAGCGCCGCGCCACATATTACGAGCGTGCGCGTGGGGGACCTGCGCGGTGCAAGCCCGACCATGCGCTCCAACCAGCCTCGGCTTGCACGCTTCATTATTTCGCTTGTGCTTATTGCGGCCATCATCGGCGGCGGCGTTTATCTTTACGCTTCCGACCTTTTGAGCATCGACGAAATTCGCGTGTCTGGTGTACATCATCTAACAAGTGAAGAAATAGCTCGTCTGGCAGCCGTTCCCGCTTCATCGACCCTTTTGCGTATCGATACCGACGCTATCAAGGAACGCCTGGAAGAAAATTCCTGGGTGGAAAGTGCTGAAGTTAACCGAATCTTTCCCCACACGCTTGAACTGGCTGTTACCGAACGCGCGATTAGTGCCGTGGTGGAAGTAACCAATGTTGAAAAGCAGGAAATGGAAAGCTGGGCGGTTTCAAAAGATGGCATGTGGCTCATGTATATTCCGCCTGAAGATTCAGAAGAGGCGGAAAGCTTGAGCGAGCAGGTGTATGAGGACGCTCGCTATGTTTTGCATATAACGGAAGTTCCGCTTGGCATACAACCAGAGGCGGGTACTTTTTGTACGGACAGCAGTGTGCTTAATGCTCTTTCCATCGTCTCGGGCTTTACGACAAGCCTCGCCGACCAAGTGGCGGTGGTTTCCGCAACCGACACGGCCAACACTATCCTGACGCTTGATAACGGCATCCAAATTGCCTTCGGTACCGCCGACGACATTCGCGACAAGGAACGGGTGTGCCTTAAGCTTATGGAAGAGTATCCTGATCAAATTGCTTACATTAATGTGCGCGTTGTGGACAAACCAACCTGGCGCGCCATTGGTGCCTGGTAGCTGTCTTGCTTTGGCGACATTGTGGCAAGCTCGTTCATAGCCGCGTTTTATCTTTGCAAAGGGGCAGTTCTCGTGTACAATTTTGCCAATTGGTCTATGAATGGCCAGTTTTGGTATGCAAATTAAAAACGCAGCAATAGGAGTTTAAAATGTCCGACTTTAATGCATCCAACTTCAACCGCACCAGCTTTGCGGGTAATGACAATCTTGCCGTAATCAAAGTCGTCGGTGTTGGCGGTGGCGGTACGAATGCCGTAAACCGCATGGTTGAAGCAGGAATCAAAGGTGTTGAATTTATCGCAATTAATACCGACCATCAGGCACTTCTTAAGTCCGATGCAGACCGCACCGTTCACATTGGTGAAGAACTGACGCGTGGTCTTGGCGCTGGCGCAAACCCTGAAGTGGGCGCCCAGGCAGCTGAAGAATCTCGTGCAGAAATCCGTGAAATCCTTGCCGAGGCCGACATGGTCTTTGTGACCGCTGGTGAAGGCGGCGGTACGGGCACGGGTGCTGCTCCTATCGTTGCAGAAATTGCTCGCGAAGAAATTGGCGCGCTTACCGTAGGTATCGTTACCAAGCCCTTTACTTTTGAAGGTCCTGTGCGCCGCAACCAGGCAGAGCAGGGCATCGACTTGCTGGCGAGCAAAGTTGACACGCTTATTGTTATTCCTAACGAACGCCTTTTGAGCATCGTTGAAAAGAAGACGAGTCTGCGCGATGCCTTCCGCATTGCTGACGACACCCTGCGTCAGGGCATTCAGGGCGTTACCGACCTCATCACGGTTCACGGCCTTATCAACCTCGACTTTGCCGACATCCGTGCGGTCATGAAGGACGCAGGCACCGCCATGATGGGCATCGGCCTTGGCTCGGGCGAAAACCGCGCACTTGAAGCTGCACAGGCTGCTATCAATTCGCAGCTGCTTGAAACGGGTATCCAGGGCGCTACGCGCGTTTTGCTCTCTATTGCTGGTGGCGAAGACTTGTCGCTCTACGAAGTGAACGAGGCTGCCCAGGTTGTCGAGCAATGCGCCGACGAAAATGCCAACATTATTTATGGTCAGGTTATTGACGAGCGCATGGGCGACCAGGTTCGCGTTACCGTTATCGCTACTGGTTTTAAGCCCGAAGCACAGCAGTCGGCCCCAGCCTTGCGCGACGATCTGTTTGCATCAACCTCAGATGCTACCCCTCCTGCAAGCCAGCCCTATAGTGCCAGCTTCCAGCCCGCTGCTTCGGCTGCGGCGCCAGGGCGTTTTGCTGACGAAGACTACATCCCTGACTTCCTCAAGCGTCAAGACTAGTTTTTGACACTTTCTTTTGCTGCTATGAATACGGCCGCAGGACTTCCTCTTCCGAAGTTGTCCCGCGGCCGTTTTGCGCACGGGCTCGGTAATCTAGTGGGCCAAGACTATATTGACGCCTGGACGGACGAAGCTCTTTTTAATGCCTGTGGTGTGCGCATTGTTTTTTCTGAACGAAACGGAGGGCTGAGTGAGCCGCCCTATAGTTCGCTCAATTTAAAGGTCCCGGGCTATAGCGACACATCTCAGGAGGCGCTCTGTCCCGACCCGCACATCGCTATGAATCGGCGTATTCTTGCCTCGGCCTTCGGCGCGCAAGATTTGCCCCTCATAAGCCCTCATCAGGTGCATGAAGACACCATCCTCTTTCTTAATGATGCGAGCGAAGAAAGCCTTATGCAGGCACGTCAGGACGCAGAGGCAGGGGCCGACGCGGTCTTGTTTTCATGTAGCGACGTAGCAGCCCTCATCTGCGTTGCCGACTGTGTGCCACTTGTTTTTGTAGCTCCCAACGCATCCTTTGTTGCCATCCATTGTGGTTGGCGCGGGGTGGCCTTGCACCTGGCACGCAAAGCCTTTTTGCAACTGATGCAGCAGAGTACTTGCGAGGCTGGCGACATTAACATATCTATATGTGCCTACAGTCATCACGAATGTTTTGAAGTGTCTGCTGAAACCGCACAGCGTTTCGAAGAAGAATTTGATGCAAGCGTATTAAGGAGGGCTGATGGGCACAGCGGCATTCATGTGGATTTAGGCGCTGCCCTGCGCATGGACTTGCTTGCCGCAGGTGCACTTGATGCACGAATTGCAGATATGGATATATGCACCGTATGTTCAACGGAGCACTTCTTTAGCTACCGCGCAGAAGATAAACTAACGGGGCGGCAGGGCGCTTTGGTCTTTCGCCGTTCATAGAAAGGGTTGACAATGGGAATTCAAGAGCAGTACAAGGCGCTTCAAGAAGAGGTGGGCAAGGTCTGCGAAAGCTGTGGGCGCGATCCGCGCGATGTGATGCTGGTAGCGGTTTCAAAAACCGTTGGCGCTGATGAAATCGTAGAAGCGTCGCAGGCGGGTGCTCTTGATTTTGGCGAAAACCGTCCCGACGACCTGCTTGAAAAGTACGACGCAATGCCCCAGGCACGGTGGCATTTTATCGGCAATGTTCAATCGCGTCGTATTAGCGATATTGTTCCAAAATCCTTCCTCATCCATTCGGTATACAAGGTTGACCACTTGGCGAAAATTGACGCGGCAGCCAAAGAGGCGGGGAAGATACAAAATATGTTGCTCGAAATAAATTCGGGCGAAGAATCCAAGGGTGGGCTAGACCCCGACATGTCCTTCGGCTTTCTGGCAGCCGCTCGGCGTTTGCCCAATATTCGTATGTGTGGCCTTATGACCATGGCACCCCAGGGTGACCTCGATGTTGCACGTGCTTGCTTTGCCAACCTGCGCGCCCTGCGTGACGAAATTTTGGACATGGGTGTAGTGGATGATACCTATTTCAATGAACTTTCCATGGGAATGAGTGAAGACTGGCGCGAAGCCATCGCAGAAGGCGCTACTATCATTCGTGTAGGTCGTGCTATATTTAGTGGCGACTTCGCATAAAACAGCATATCTTGTGGCATAATGCTGTATTGCATCGGTTGAGAAACGAACTATAAAGGAGCTAGGAGCAAGCATGGCATTTCTTGATGACATTAAAGAACGTCTCGGCTTTGGCGAAGCTGACGAAGAAGAGTTTGACGAAGAACTCTATGGCGACGACTTCGACGAGTACTCCGAAGAATTTGAAAGTGACTACGCTCATGATGCGGCAGATGACGACTATGCGGCCTTCGAGCCTGCAGCAGTGCCGTCTTCGCGTCGCCGCAATCGTGGTTCTTCGCGTCGTGCATCCCGTGCGTCGGGTGACAGTCCACAGCTGGTAAGCATGGACGACGTGCGCAATTCAACGCGCGTTCCAGAATCCCTGCAGCGCGATCCGCTGCCTCCGCGTCGTGGCGACAACGGTGGGCGCAATTCGGTTGGCCGCGCAAGCGATTTTTCGCGTTCTGGCAGCGAAACTATGGGCGCGAGCGCGACGTACGCAAGCGAAACTCCTGCATCGCGCAGCGAAGGCTACAACTCCCTTTTTGATTCATCTAACGAATCCTCGAGTTTTTCAAAGCCTGCTTCCGAAGTTGGTATGGGCACGCATCCTGCACAAGCAGGTGGCTACGACCCGTATCGCGTGTACGAGGCCGGCAGCACCTCTTCGCATCGTCCCACGCGCAGCATCAGCGTTATTTCGCCCATTGCTTACAACGAGGTAGAAAATGTCGCCCGCATGCTTCGTGCGGGTGATGCCGTGGTGCTTTCCCTGCGTAACACGCCCAACCAACTTTCCAAGCGTATTTTGGACTTTAGCTTTGGTGTGGCCAGCGCGCTCGATGCGACGGTTGACTGCATAGCCGACAAAGTATTCGCCATAACGCGCGTGTCAAATCTTGACGAAGACGAATTGTCCCGCCTGCGTAATCAGGGTGTTATCTAATATGAGTCTTGGTTACCTTATCGCGCAGCTTGCGAACCTCTATACCTTTGTAATATTTGTATATTGCATTTTTTCGTGGTTTCCTATTCCGCGCGATGGCATTATGGGCGACATCAATTCGTTTTTAGCTAAATTGTGCGACCCGTATTTGGACTTATTCCGTAAAATTGTTCCGACTATCGGGGGAGCGGTTGACATAAGCCCCATTATTGCAATCTTTGTATTACAATTTATCGTTAGTTTTCTAGTGCGTATACTGTAGTGCTGAAATACAAGGTTTAGACGAAGGATGAAGGGAAACAACCATGGCGCTAACTGCAAATGATGTAAATACCGTTAGTTTTTCGGTAGATCGCAAAGGCTATAACGTAGACGAAGTCGACGTGTTCTTGGAGCAGGTTGCATCGTCTTTTGACGAACTGTATGCCCAGGCCGACGGGCTGCGCGAAGAACTTCGTGCTGCTGAAGAAAATGCGGCTGCTGCACCGGCCAGCGTCGACGGCGAAGTAGTAACCGTGGCTGAACTTGAAGAACGCGACAACCGCATTGCTGAACTTGAAGCCCAGGTTGCTGACCATCGCGCAGATGACTCTGCCATTGCCCAGGCGCTCATTATTGCCCAGCGCTCGGCCGACGAAATCATCGCGAATGCCAACAAGGCAGCAGACGGTACCAAGCAGGATGCCGAAGACGAAGCCCAGCGCATTCTCGATAAGGCCAATGCAGAAAAGGCACGCGTTCTTGAAGAGATTCGCAAGCTCGAGGCCGACCGTGAAGACGCCCGCGCTCGCTTTGCCGACATGCTCAATTCATTTATTGCAAGCTCCGAAACTATTCTGGGCGAGTTGGACGCGACGGCACGCCGTGGTTCTATGCGTGGCATGTATTCAGCTAATTCAAGCGACGAAGATGTAACGAGCGAATTCGGCGAGATTGTTGCCGACGGTGCCGCCGCTGCCTATACCACTCCTACAACGGGTGGTGCCCCAACTCCAGTTGCTCCGACGCCTTCACCGGTTGAAAAGGACTTCTCTGGCTTTGGCGACACTGACGACGGCTTCGAACTGGACGACATAGATTAATTCCGCCGTTCTTACGAACAGCGGAATTGCCGCCGCTGCGGTTTTGTTTTGTTTTACTCTAGCCCCTTGTTTTGCGCCTCATGTACCCAAGTACACTTCGGCGCAAAGGCGGGGCTATAGTTTTGCAAAACAAAACCTCGCTGACGCTTCGACTACCTGCATTTTTCTTATGTCAGTTTTGCACGAACAGCGGAAGCGGTCGCAAATAGGACACCCAAAAGCCCGCAGAAAGGCACAATGAAAAACTCGGCAACACTGGCTGTACATGTAAGCCCGAAGGCAGGACGCGACGAAGTCGTGGGTATCCGCACGCTTGAAGACGGCTTGCAGGAAGTTGATGTGCGCGTAACGGCTGCCCCCGATAAGGGTGCTGCCAACAAAGCGGTCTGCAAACTCCTTGCCAAAGAGCTTGGCATTCCCAAAACTGCGGTATCGGTAAAGCGGGGGCAAACAGCGCGTCATAAAGCAATAGAGATTGCCGCGGACGAGCACGAACTAGCGCGCTGGCTCGATGGCCTTCCCCGGATTGGCTAAAGAAAGTGGAGCGAGCCTGTAAGCCGGGTTCTGTCATTGAAGGCAACCATTTATCTAGGACGTTAGTCACCTAACGCCTCGAGCACGCAACCCGAACGCACGGAAGGGCTTACCGTATTGCGTTCCTATTTGCGCTTGCTTCAGATGGGGTTTTCCAAGCCGCAGTGTTACCACTACGCTGGTGCGCTCTTACCACACCGTTTCAGCTTTTCTCGCATACGCGGGAGTTTTCTTTTCTGTGGCACTATCCGTCGGGTCGCCCCGCCCAGCCGTTAGCTGGCATCTTGCCCTTTGAAGCCCGGACTTTCCTCGTGCAAGCACGCAGTTGCCCAACTCGCTCCGAGTGGGTATTCTACTATAATCAGCTAAGACTTTGAAAGGATGCCCATGAGAGCTGCCCTCGTCGGTGCCGTTGACTTTAATGCAAAAGACTTTGCAGCGCGTCATGCTGCTCGTGCTTTCGACTGTATTATTGCTGTGGATGCGGGCTGGCTGTCCTGTACGGATGCAGGGATTAGCGCCGACTATGCCCTAGGCGACTTTGATTCGCTTGGCTATGTGCCCACTGGCTGTGAAATTGTTCAGTTTCCGCATGTCAAAGACGAAAGTGACATGGAACTTGCCTGCAATTATGCCATTCAGCTTGGTGCCGATGAACTATTTATCTACGGGGCCTTTGCCGCGCGCCTCGACCATACCTTTGCCAATATTGCCCTTCTTGCCAAGTTTGCGCAAGAAGGCTGCAAAATGGTGGGAGTGGGGTCTGACTTTGCCATCTGCGCGCTTGTGGGAAACACGAGTGTTAGCCTGTTGCAACTGAGCGCCTTTGATCCGGCGAATTTACAGGGAAGCTATGCTCCGTACTTGTCCCTCTTTACCGTAGGGGCTGATGTAGCCGGTCTTTCAATTGAAGGAATGGCCTATAGCGCGCATGATATAAGTCTTCCCGCCGCCACATCGCGCGGTCTGTCAAACGAATTCATAGGCGAGCCCGTGTGTATAAGCGTGCGTGAAGGTGTAGTTATTGCAATTTTCCCCTTGGCTGCACTCGAATATATCCAGTAGCTTTATTAAAGTGCGTTAATATAAGTTTAAGCGAGTTAAGGAGACAGGAAGCTTATATGCAGTGCCCAAACTGTGGTGCAGAAGCAGATGCGGGTCAGTGGTTTTGCAAGGATTGTGGAACGCGTTTAATTGCTCCTACCGAAGCTGACGGCAATGAGGCGCCAAAGTCTGTCAGCGAAACCTCAGACCAAGTGCAAGAAACAGCTGAAGATTTAGCTGCTGCTCAACAGCGGGCTGAAGCGGCGGAAAAAGAGGCACGTGCGGCCGAAAAGGAAGCCCAAAAGGTTGCCAAGCAGCATCTCAAGGAAACCAAGGCAGCATATAAGGAAGCCCGCAAGGCGGCGGGGAAGTCGCCCATGTCTAAGGTTATTGCACTCCTTATCCTTGGTCTGACTTGTGCCATAGCTGGTGCTGCGGCCATGTGGTACTACATGGATGGAAAACACCAGCAAGAAATAGTCGAAATACAAGAGCGGAGTGCATCGCTTGCTCAAGATGCGGCCGCTAAGGCTGAAGCGGAAAAGAACGAGGCGGTCGAAGAGGCTGCCAAGAATGCTGCGGCTGAGCAACGTGCAAAGGACAAGCAGGAAGCAATCGATAAGGAAGCAGCTGAAAAAGAAGCTGCAGAAAAAGAAGCTGCCGAAAAAGAAGCTGCCGAAAAAGAGTCATCTGACGCCGAGGGAAACGAAGGCGACGATGTGGGTGCTGAAGAGGCTACGCTCAACGATAGTTCGGCATCAAGCTCCTTTGATGCGGACGTAAATTCGAGTGTCGGGGGTGCTTCAGCTGTGAGCGCACCGAATGCATCAAGCTCAAGTACAAGCAGTTCAGATACGGGCTCAAGTGCTGCTTTTGGTTCTGGATCTGGTTCAAGCTCTAGTTCCAGCTCACGTGCCGCTTCCAGCTCCAGTTCCAGCTCCAGTTCCAGCTCCAACCCCAGTTCATCGTCTTCACGTCTTGTCCCATAATGGCCCTGCGGGTGTTGTGGCCATTTCAAGCACGTATTATTTGCCAGATACGTATTCGGGGCTATCTGTGGGTTTTCTCTCTCAGGGAAAACTTTTTCTTGCATGAAAGACTTTTGTTGCGTAGTATACAAAGTGCATAAACGCCCAAGGCGTGCGTGCTTTTCCTATTCAAATCCCACATTGCTTAGCGCACATTCATTTTGTGTGCACTAACAAAACGGGGACTTCTCTTAGGGGGACATATGAAATTCTTCCTTGATACAGCTGACTTGGCTGAAATTGAAGAAGCAGCTAGTTGGGGCGCTATTGCAGGCGTTACGACCAACCCTACGCTCTATGCCAAAATTGGTGGCAAGCTGGATGATTTCCATGCACACATCAAGCGCATTTGCGACATCGTGGACGGCCCCGTGTCGGCGGAAAGTGTTGCTATGACACGTGACGAAATTGTGCGCGATGGTTTGGAGCTTGCCGAGATTGCCCCCAACGTGGTTGTGAAGGTTCCCACCATGGTGGAAGGCTTGGCGGCAACCAAGGAATTAGCCAAGCATGGTGTTCCCGTAAATATGACGCTTTGCTTTAGCGTGCCTCAGGCCATCCTTGCAGCCCGTGCTGGTGCCCGCTATATTTCGCCCTTCATCGGGCGCTTTGATGACATTTCTGACGATGGTCTTGCCCAGGTTGAAAACATTGTCGAGTCTATCAATAACTACGACTTCACGGCTCATACCGTCAAAGGTGAACAAATCGAAATCATCGCGGCTTCTGTGCGCAGCGCTAACCATGTGACTCAGTGCGCACTTATGGGCGCCGATATTGCGACTGTGCCATTTGGCGTTTTGAAAAAAATGGTTCAGCACCCTTTGACGGATGCTGGGCTTGAATCCTTTATGAAGGACTGGGAGAAAGTACAGTAAATGACTAAAGAGGACCAAACCATGGCAGACAACGAAGAACAGATGACATCTTTTAGCTTTGGCGGAAGCGACGAAGGCTTCGAAATCCCCGAAGGGGGCTTTACGGGCTATACCGCTTTTGCTGCCGAGCCTGAAAGAGATGAAGAACACGAACCCTACGTGTCCGCTCCAGAAGAATATGAAGTTGATGAAGTACCTATTGAGGCTTACATCCAGGGTGGGGCAGTGCATGAATTGGCCGATGAAATTCCCGATGGTGGTATAGCTAAGGCTAAGAAAGAGCGTGGCGAATCGGGCGAAGATGCAGATGCCGAGTCTGAATCTGAATCGGGTGGTCGTCGTTCGCGCCGTCGCAGCCGTACGGTCGATGCGGGCGCTGCTGCGCACGAAGCCGAAGAATCGGATGCAAGCGACGAAAGCGCGCAAGAAGATAATGGGCGCAGCAATGGTAATGGCAACGGCAAACGCAACAAAAAGCAGCGCCGCAACCACAACCAAAACAATGAGCCCGCAACACCGAGCGTAACCGAAGAAGAACTGGCGGCCTTGAAAGTGACCGAGCTTCGTGCTCGCGCTGAAGAGCTGGGCATCGATCACAAAAACCTGAAGAAGGCCGAACTTATTGCGGTGGTCTTGGAAGAAAGTGCCAAAAAGGAAGGCTTTGTAGACGTCGAGGGCGTACTGGACATCTTGTCTGATGGCTATGGCTTTTTGCGTACGGAAAACTATTTGCCAGGTGAAGGTGACGTGTATGTGGGCACGAGCCTTATCCGCCGCAATGGTTTGCGCAAGGGTGACTTGGTAGCAGGCCAGACGCGCCCAGCGCGTTCGAGCGAAAAATACGCTGCCTTGCAAAAAATCAAGACCGTCAATGGCAAAACGATTGAGGAAATTCAGGGCCGTCCACGCTTTGGCGACCTGACACCAGTTTATCCTGACGAACGCTTGCTTATGGAACATGGCAAGTCTGCTACGACCGCACGCGTTATTGATTTGTGCGCGCCCATCGGCAAGGGTCAGCGCGGTCTTATCGTTTCGCCCCCTAAGGCAGGTAAGACTACGGTGCTCAAGGACATCGCTGCTGCCATCAGCGCAAACAACCCCGAAGTACACCTGATGTGCTTGCTCGTTGACGAACGTCCCGAAGAAGTGACGGACATGCAGCGCTCCATCAAGGGCGAAGTGGTTTCGTCAACCTTCGACATGCCTTCAGAAAACCACATTGCGGTGGCTGAAATGGTCATCGAGCGCGCCAAGCGCTTGGTTGAACAGGGCCAAGACGTTGTTATCCTTCTTGACTCTATTACGCGCCTGGCTCGTGCTTACAACCTGGCACAGCCCGCCAGCGGCCGCATCCTTTCTGGTGGCGTGGATTCAACGGCGTTGTACCCGCCCAAGCGTTTCTTGGGTGCAGCCCGCAACATCGAAGGTGGCGGCAGTCTGACTATCCTTGCCTCTGCCCTTATCGATACCGGCTCCAAGATGGACGAAGTAATCTTTGAAGAATTCAAGGGTACGGGCAATATGGAACTCAAACTCGACCGTAACCTGGCCGATCGCCGTATTTTCCCCGCTATCGACCCTGTTGCTTCTGGTACGCGCAAGGAAGACTTGTTGCTTGACCCGCAGGAAGCACCGCTTATTTGGGCGGTACGTCGCCTGCTGGCCAATATGAATAATGTCGAGCGCGCCATGGACATGCTCATCAAGTCCTTGAAGCAAACGAATAACAATCAAGAATTCTTGCTGCGCACGGCCAAGAAGGCTCAAACCGCACGAACCGACGAAAACTTCGAGCTCTAATTTGGCACGCTTCACTCAACAGTCCTGGCCTCAGCGCGCGGTAGTGACCGCAGGCATGCCCTATGGCAACAAGGGTCTGCATTTTGGTCATGTCGGGGGCGTGTTTGTGCCGGCCGACTGCTTCGCCCGTTTTCTGCGTGACCGCATCGGTGCCGCCAATGTTTTATTTGTATCGGGCACGGACTGCTATGGTTCACCCATTAACGAGGGCTTCCGTAAAAAAGTTGAAGACGAAGGTTTCACGGGCAGCATTCTTGACTATGTGCAGGCAAACCACGATGCACAAAAGCAAACTCTCGATGCCTACGACATCAGCCTAGACATTTACGAGGGGAGCGGCCTCGGCCGTGCGGGTGAAATTCACGCATCTTTTTCGGCTGACTTTATCAAGCGGCTCTACGACAATGGCTATCTGCATACTGCTGAAACCATGCAGTTCTATGATGCCGAGGCTCAGACTTTTCTCAATGGTCGTCAGGTCCAAGGGTTTTGCCCCGTGCAAGGCTGCAAAGGCGAGAAGGGCTACGCCGACGAATGCGACATGGGGCACCAATACGACCCAGCCGATCTTATTCGCCCAATTTCAAGTATTACTGGCACTACGCCCGAGTTGCGCCCCGTAAAAAACTGGTATTTTGACCTGCCAGGTTTTACCGACTATTTGCGCGACTACGTCAAGCTCCAAGAACAGGATTCTGGGGTGCGCTCAGTTGTGCCAGAAACCGTTAAAGAGTTCTTGGGTACTCCTATTATCTTTGTCAAAAATGAAGCGTATGACGCATACGCCGCCATCAAGGACAGTATTCCTTCGCATGAATATATCGCTGCTGAACAGGGAAAACAAAGCTTCGAACTGCATTTTAGTAATATCTATGACCGCGATGAAGCACGTGATGCCTTAAGCGCGGCTGGAATTCGCTTCCGTACCGGCAAGGCGCTTACACCTTTCCGCATTTCGGGCAATATTGACTGGGGCGTACCCGTTCCCGCGATTGAAGGCGTTGAAGGTCTGACCGTATGGTGCTGGCCTGAAAGCCTGTGGGCGCCCATCAGTTTTACTATGGCGGTTCAAGATGAGCGCGGTTTGCCGCAGGATTCATGGCGCGACTATTGGTGCAGCGACGACGCGCGCGTGTACCAGTTTATCGGACAGGACAATATCTACTTCTATGGCGTGGCGCAGCCGGCGCTTTGGGCAGCAACGCAAGAAAACAACGAGCGTTCCTTGCAGCCCACGGGGGGCGATTTGCGCCAGACTCAGCTTATTGCGAACCATCATATGCTGCTGGGCAACAAGAAAGCTTCGTCAAGTGGCGCGGTCAAGCCTCCTTCGGCAGATGAGTTGCTGGACCATTACACCACCGAACAGTTGCGCGCCCACTGGTTGGCACTTGGGCTCGACCAGCGCAGTGTAGGCTTTAAACCCAAGGCCTTTGAAGACGACGAAGAAAAAAAGAATGATCCACGCGTGTCTGACCCCGTGCTTAAAGAGGGCGCTCTCCTTACCAAAGTCTTTAACCGCTTGGCGCGCAGTTGTCTGTACGAAGCAAAGAATAATTTTGACTGCTCCATGCCCTTGGGAGCACCGAGCCCTGAAGTAGTTGAGCGTGCTTTCGAAGCGCTTACAAATTATGATGCTATTATGGCTAAGGTTGAACTGCACTCCATCATGTCGCTTATGGATGATTATATTCGTTATGCCAATCAGTATTGGAGCGCAGAAATCAAGCGAGCAGAAGAAGAGGGGAGTATGGAGGTGCGCCGCCAGGTGCTTATCGATTCATGCTACTTGCTCTGGATTTGCACCTTGCTTATGCACCCCGTGGTTCCTTCTGGTTGTGAAAAAATATGCGATTACCTGCAGCTTGACCCTGCAAAGTTCTTTTCGTGGGATAACAGCTTTGAAAGCATGGAAGAACTGTGTGCAGCCGAGGAGAGGGCCTCTGGTGCGCATGCGGTTAAGGAATTGCCTCCTCGGACCGACTTCTTTGAAGCTCATCCTTCGCAATTCAAGTAATTCATGAGTGTTTTTAGCTCATTTTTCCCTAAAGTAGCGTTCTTTTCATAAGCTTTCGGCCTTTATGCGATGCCTTACAGAGCAGCTTCGTGCTGTTTTGCTTGTGCTTTCGTTTTGCCCATATGTGCTTTTATAGGTACAATAGTGCCCAGTTGATGGCACCTAATGAAGGATAGAAGAACTATGCCCACACAACGTAAGCCAACCCCGCGTAAAGCGGCATACAAGGCCTCTGACGTTCCCTCGTCACGTGTAGAAACCGATCGTCGTATACCCTTGATTATTCTTGCGGTTATTGCGGCCTTAATGGCGCTCGTGCTTATTTTTACGCAATGCACGAAGCCTGCGTCCGATGACAACATGCCAGCGCCTGGTGAGCCAGCAGTGCAGAGCAGCGCAAGCTCATCTTCGTCGGCCGCAAGCTCTGAGCTGCAAGCGCCCACGAACCCAAGTGCTAAGGCAACATTCTCTGAATACACCTGGGGTGAACTAAAAGAAATTTCTGAAAAGATTGCCAAGGCCAAGTCTGACTCGGATGCAATCGCAATTGCTACGCAGTACAACTTGGTAAATGCTGACGGCAAGCTCGATCCTTCTGCAACCAAGAGCGTTGCCCTTAATGATGGTTCGACGACCGAAGTGCGCATCATTGGGTTTAACCACGACACGGTTTCCAATGGTAATGGCAAAGCTGGCATCACCTTCATGTTTACCGAAGGTATTGGCACTGCTGCCATGAATGATGACGGTACAAGTGTGGGCGGATGGAACAATTCTTACGGTACCTACTTTGTAGGAATCGAACTGTGGAGCCTCATACCCGACGAACTTGCCTCTAACATTGTTGAGGTGAGCAAGTCTTCTAATGATGGTGCTGAAGGAAGCGTATCTGAATCGGGCGACGTATTTTGGCTGCCCTCTTACGCTGAACTTTTCGGTTCATCGGGGACAGAATTTGCGGGTGCATCCGCAACGCTTGGTATGGAAGGTAGCCAGTATCAGCTCTTTGCTGATGCAGGTGTTTCTGCAAGTTCGGGCAATTCGGCTCTTGTGGTACGCATGAATGACCAGGCGACCTCATGGTGGCTGCGCAGTGCCGACCCCGCCCATGAAAATGCTTGGTTCTACGTAGACGCTTCAGGGCGGCCCGCTGACCAGGGTGCCCCCGAGCAAGCCTATGCCCTAGTTCCAGGATTCTGTTTCTAATTTTATTCCGCTGCTCTAACGAGCAGCGGAATAGTCGACGTTGCGCTTAGGTCTGGCACTCCATCTTGCCCCTTGTTTTGTTCCTCGTGTACCCAAGTACACTTCGTCGCAAAGGCGGGGCAATCTAGAGCGCCAGAACTAATGCTTACTGACTCT
>JAFUCE010000075.1 GCA_017459805.1 Eggerthellaceae bacterium | reverse complement strand
GTGGAGGGAGAAGATTATGACAGGCACCTCGCATGAGAGTCTCGTTTTGGTTACGGGAGCATCGTCTGGCATTGGCAAAGCTGTATGCGAACTGCTGCTCGAGGACAAGAGGCGCGTTGTCGGAATCGACAAACAACCTGCAACGATATTATCAAGTTTTTACAGACATTACATATGCGACATCTCCGACGATGCCGCAGTGTCCGCTCTTTTTGAGCAGACACTGCGCGAGGAAAGCATCCAGTATCTTGTTAACTGCGCAGGAATATTCTTTTACGAGGAGAGGGCAAGGGTCGAGAAGCTTAATCGTTTGGAATGGGATGCTACTCTCAGTACAAACCTCAACGGCGCGGTGAACGTAACGAGGCATTGCTTGCCGCTGATGCGCTGCGAATGTGACATGGCCATAGCCTTCGTTTCGTCTGATCAGGTCATGCATCCAAGGGCCAGTAACGCCGCGTATGCCGCCTCAAAAGGAGGCCTCGAGGCTTTTGCGCGGGCGTGCGCTGTTGAACTCAGGGAAACAGGTGTTCGCGTTAATATTATCGAAGCTGCATCTGTCAAAACGCGCTTTATTGAAAGACTGACGGGAGGCGGCAGTCAAATGGAGGCAGTATACCAACGTGAAAACGAAAGGATGCCGCTAGGAATCATTCAGCCCATCGATGTTGCATATGCGATTGCCTTTCTCTGCAGCGAGAGAGCTCGGAAAATCACAGGGCAGACGCTACTCATAGACAGCGGACTATACAGTTAGGCGGGATTCGTGAGGAAATACGACAGAGAGTTCATTCTCAATCACTATAAGAACCATTACAGCTTCCATATGGACATTTCCGAGCACCTTAAAGGCGACGAGGAGCTGGTCGTTGGCAGCATTGATGTTTGCGTGACTACAAGGTGCAATCTTGCATGTAAGGGCTGCGGAAGCCTTATGCCTCTTTACGGACATCCAGAAGATGTTGATTTGGAGACCCTCTTGCTATCTCTCGATAGGTTCTTTTCTGTAGTCGATAGGGTCTTCAGGGTTAACGTGGTGGGGGGAGAGCCCTTTATATGCCCCCATATGGATAGGGTTATTGAGTTTTTAAACAGTAGAGATGAAGTTATTTGGACCGTGGTCCCTTCGAACGGCCTTGTTGTTCCAAAAAATCCAAGATTATTCAAGGCCCTCGGAAATCCTAAGAATCATGTACGAATCAGCCACTATGAACACTTCGACGACAGGTCGAAGCTGCTAATCACGAAGCTAAGGGAAGAGGGCATAGATTACTCCGTAAAGGAATTTGGCGACGATACGTTTCTGTGGTACGACTTCGGCGACTACGAAAATCGGGGGAGGAATTCTGCGGAGCTTGCCAATCAGTACAGGTCTTGCGAGGTTGAATGGATGAGTCTCTATCAAGGAAAGCTCTACCCTTGCCCTCGGGCCGCGCACTCAATCGATTTGGGGCTTCAGCCTGCGGAGGGGAATTATGTCGACGTTTTAGACGAGACCATTTCGCTTGAGAGACTCAAGTTCCAGCTAGAAGAGTTCGTTTATGAAGCTTCGTATTATCCCGCATGTAACAGATGCGATAGGGGTACTGGTCTTTGCCCTGTCATTCCAGTTGCCGAGCAGGGATAACCTGCATGAGTACTTTCGATTACCCCTGCTTGCGTTCGTTGCTGGTAGACGAGGAGAGCAGAGTGTGCTTCGACGCCAGGAAGGCGTTCGCGGAGGTTCCAAGCCTTGCTCTGTTCTATAAGATAATAAGGCGTAGTTGCGGGAAGTATCGATTTCGCGATTTAGAGGGCTTTTTATGTGACAAGGGTGTGTCTTCGTGGATCGGCTGGGGCAGCGGTGATACTGCGCTATACCATGAGCTCGTCCTCACCGATAGCAAATACGACTATCTGGGCACTTGCATAGGAAGTAGCTCCACCTCGGGCGATCGACCAACTTGCATCTTGGAAGTGAGCAAGGCGCTAGATTTAGCTAAGTCGCCGGGGTGCGGTGTGCTGGTTAACGAGGAGGCGTTCGAAAGGGACAAAAAGCTGCTTAGCGTTGTTCCAGCGGAAAAGCTGCTGATTGTAAAGGACCATCTGGTCGGTAGGTGCGGATGGCAGTATTTTGATTACTTCCAGCCAGACGGGACGGAGTACTTTGTTGATGCTGGGTGTTTGGACGGGGGTACATCTGCGGCTTTTGCCTCATGGTGCAAGGGAAATTACGGTCATATTTACGCTTTTGAGCCTAATCCGTTGTCGACTGAGGCGTACAGGAAAGGCATGTCCGTTTTCGGGGAACGCGCAACCTTGTATGAATATGCATTGTTGGACAGGATTGGTTTCACTAGTTTTGACGCAATAGGCAGGTCGAAATGGGATGCGCGTGTTGACGAATTGGGCTCGACAATTGTACCTTGCTCAACGCTGGATGCAGTGCTTGGAGGGCGCCCCGTGACTTATGTTAAGCTCGATATTGAAGGCTGCGAGTTAAGAGCGCTGATCGGGGGAAGAGGACTCCTAGCAGAAAAGCGTCCTAGGCTGGCCGTTAGCGTATACCATGAAGCAGAGGACTTGTTTGCCGCCATGAACCTCCTTCGGGATATGGCGGCATATTCGTTTGCAATTAGGCATTATCATAGTGACGCGATTGAGACCGTCCTATATGCGTTTTGAGGCGGTGAGGGCACTGTGCGAGATGCAGTCTCTATGATTTTGAGAATTGCACCCGAGAGAGTGAGGAGAAGGGTTATCCTCGCCCCATGCTGGCGTCCAGAGTCTGTGGGTATCGAAAACGCACATCCCGTTTCGGCCCCAGAGAGTAATTGCGTGTGGGACTGCAAAGTGCTAGGCGAAGCGTTTACTTACATTGTTGGAGGAGTTGGCGCGGGCCTTTGCGCAGATATTGTAATGGCCTTAGGCTCGACTCCGTGCGAAGAGCTCTTGTTTATTGGGTCGGCTGGAGCGCTTGATAAGAGGGTGTCCATTGGCGATATCGTTGCGGTCGACGAATCGATATGTGCTGAAGGCGCGTCTAGATATGTTGTGAGCGGAGACGTTTTAAAAGATACTTTTGGATTGAAATCCGCTACGAATAGGTACTTAACTAGTCAAATAGCCTCAGCGGCAAAACCTTCTTGCGATGCAGTTGGAGTTGCGTTGTGGCAAGGTACTGTTGTGTCTGTTGAGTCGGTTTTCATGCAGGGGAGGCACGTCGAACTATTCCAGAGTATGGGAGCTTCCTTTATTGACATGGAAACCTCGGCTGTTTTGGCAGCGTCACGGGTGGCGGGAATCTCTGCGACGGCAGTCTTCTGCGTTTCGGACAATCAACTAACGGGAAAGCATCTTGCTGAAGTAAGCGATGATGAGGTTGCTTTTAGAAAATCTGTCCGAAGATTTGTGATGCCGGATTTAATTGCCGAATTCTCGAGAAGAGTCAGTGTTTCGGTGGTGGTCCCCACCTATAACGGGGGAGCTTATCTTCCAGAGTGTGTCAACAGCCTATTGAAAGACCCTCCGACTGGACTTGAAATAATCATTGTGGATGACGGTTCAACTGACGGTACAGAAAAGGTTGCTGATAGCTTGGCTGCGTCTTCCGGGAGCGTGAGAGTGATTAAGCAATCCCATGGCGGCCTGTCCTCGGCTAGAAACACCGGCCTTTTGGCTGCACGTGGAGAATACGTTTACTTTGTCGACGACGACGACTTGCCTGTTAGCGGCTTCATCAAGAATGCCTATGAGCAGGCTAAGCGCATGAGCCTTGACCTCTTCGTCTTTTCATTCGAGCCGTTTTGTGAGAGCGATGCGCTGAAGAAAAAGTACGCTAAGCATCTTAACGGCAAGAAGAGGACGGTTCCTGTTCCGGGACCTGTTAGCGGCAAAGAATTATTTACCGCACTTACGAACAATGACGAGTACTACCCTGTTGTCTGGATTCAGCTAGTCAAGAAAAGGCTGTTGGTTCGTAATTCCATTACTTTCATCGATAGCTTGCTTTTTGAGGATAACCTCTATTCTTTAGCCGTTATGTCGGTTGCCGAAAGGTGTGCC
>JAFUCE010000074.1 GCA_017459805.1 Eggerthellaceae bacterium | reverse complement strand
GGTAGCCCACATGGCTGCCGAAGCTGCCGCTCACCCAGTCAATAACACCGTCTTCTTCCACGATGGCGCGCTTGGTGTTGAGTTAATACATATTCTTCGACCATTTTTCGATGGTGGAATAACGCAGCTTCGCACCCTTGCGCACAAACAGCTCCACGGCACCCGCATGCAGGTTCGCAACGTTGTACTTCGGCGCGGAGCAGCCTTCAATAAAGTGAAGGTCGGCGCCTTCTTCCACGATGATGAGCGTGTGCTCGAACTGGCCCGCGCCCTTGGCGTTCAGGCGGAAGTAGCTTTGCAGGGGGAAGTCCATCTTCACACCCGCAGGCACATAGACGAAGCTACCGCCGCTCCACACCGCACCATGCAGGGCGGCAAACTTGTGGTCGTCAGGGGTAATCAGCTTCATGAAGTGGTCGCGGATGATGGCTTCCCACTTCGGGTTTTCAAGTGCTTCTTCAATGCCAGAGTAGACAACACCCAGCTCAGATACACTTTCTTGAATGTTGTGATACACCAGATCAGAGTCGTAATGAGCACCAACGCCTGCCAAGTAGGCACGTTCGGCTTCGGGAATACCCAGGCGTTCGAAGGTGTCCTTGATGTCTTCGGGTACACTTTCCCAGTCGCTCTTTTGTTCCGTCGGGGGCTTCACGTAGGTAACAATATGGTCCATGTCCAAGCCTTCAATGGACGGGCCCCAGTCGGGCACGGGCAACTGGTGATAAATCTCGAGTGACTTCAGGCGGTGCTCAAGCATCCATTCTGGTTCGTTCTTGCGTTCGGATATCTCGCGCACAATTTCGGGGGTAAGGCCTGCGTCGAGGCGTTCGCTGCCCTCCTCAGATTTTATGAAGTCATACAGGCTGCGATCAACATCGGCAACCTGCGTGCGTTTACGTTCAGCCATAATTACTGCCCCGCTTCGCTGGTGCCGTCAGCATCGCTGGTGCCGTTGGCTTCATCGGTGCCGCCAGCTTCGGCTGCACGCTTCGCATCTGCTTCGGCCAAGGCTGCTTCTGCATCGGCCAAAACGTCTTCGACATTAAACTCTGGAATAGTTACGCTGCGCATGTCTTTTGCAGACGCATCTTCTTTTTCATCTTCTTCGACGTGGCCAAATTGCTCGAAGCCCTCTGCGTCAATCCTGGAAATGAGGCTCGCGTCGCCTTCGGCCACGAGTTTGCCCTTCACCATAACGTGGGTGCGGTCCACGGGCAGATGCTCGAGGATGCGCGTATTGTGCGTAATGATGAGGATGGTGCCATCGCACTCTTCGCGGTAAGCCGCCATGGCCTTGGACACCACATTGAGCGCGTCTACGTCCAAGCCAGAGTCCGTTTCGTCAAGAATAGCCAGCTTGGGCTGAAGCAAAAGCAGCTGAAGCATTTCGATCTTTTTCTTTTCGCCGCCCGAAAAGCCCACGTTCAGTTCGCGGTCAAGATAGCTTGCGTCCATGTCAAGCTGCTCCATAATGTCTGCCACGCGCTTCTTGTACTTCTTACCCTTCAGGTCCAGTTCTTCATGCTGGGCCACAATAGCGCGCAAGAAGCTGTTCAGCGGCACGCCGGGCACTTCAACGGGTGCCTGGAAGGAAATGAACAAACCCGCGCGGGAGCGTTTGTCCACGTCGTCTTCGGTAATGTCGGTGCCATCCAGCACGATGTTGCCGCCTGTAACTGTAAATGCGGGGTTGCCCATCAGTACATGACCAAGGGTTGACTTGCCGGCGCCGTTGGGCCCCATGAGGACATGAATTTCACCCTTGTTTACTTCAAGATCAATGCCATACAAAATGGCCTTTTCGCCCGCACTCGCGGACAAGCCCTGCACGGCTAACAATGCATCTGCCATTGGTTTTCCTCTCCTATGTAGTTGGGTGCGGTAAGGTTGCGTCTCAAGTCTCGTCTGCGCCGCACGTGTCTTTCGCGATAAATCCTAGCGCAGAACTAGGAATTATTCAAGAACAATCTTTTTTGTGGAGGGAATATAAGCAATATTACTCCCCTTTCTTCGTTTAGTAAAAGGAGTTTTTGAACTTGTGAAGCAGTTATGAATACTGCAGAAAAGTTGAAAGGTTGAAACTCTGTGATTCGTGTTTTCCATGAACGCAGGTAGAAAACGTATGGGCCTGCACCGTGTAAGCGCAAGGGCTGTCCCCTAAAAAAATGCAGCCGATAGCCCTTGCAAGAAGAAAAGGAGTAACAATGTACAAGAACGGAAAACACATTAAGGCAGGCAGTGAAGTTACGCTGCCCCAGCATTCATTGCGCACAAGGATTGGCGCCGCTGCGGCAGCGGGATGTTTAGCACTCGCGCTGGTTCCGGCTGTAGCATTGGCCGAACCCGCTGGAGCTGCACCCCAAGACAATGGAGGCCAAGCCCCAGCCGCCCAGCAAGGTATTCCGCAAGATCAAGGTGGCATGGGCGCACCAGGCGGATTCGCACCAGATGGATTTGCACCGGGCGCACCGAGCGGTAGTTTTGATTCTCAAAACACAGACAGCATGCCGCCAAGCATGCCGAGCGAATCAGGCGAAAACGGAAATACTTTGGGCAATATGCCCCAGCCTCCTGCCGCCCCGGACGGTCAGGCACCAGATGGTCAAGCACCTGCCACCTTTGGCGATGACACTTCAGGGCAACTGCCTCCTTCAGCACCCACCGACAACAATATGGCTATGCAAAATAGAGAACTTGATGAACGCATCATTAACGCAATCGAAGACGAAGACATCAGAGCACGCGCTTTGGCGGGCAATCCTGACACAGAAAACAAACGTCCTCCTATTCCCGAAGGCGAAGTAAACGTTCAGCAGCTCATTGATTCTATTCGCAATTCTTACCTTGGCGAAATGTCGGACACGGAAATGCCTGCACAAAACGGCGAAGCTCTCAATACCAACGCCCCGGAACCCAAGGACCTTCCTGAAGGCGAAACGGCCCAGAAGCCAGCTGACCTTCCCGAATTGCCCAGCGCAAACAAGGACGACAGCGCTGATAAAACAAGCTCCAGCTCCAGCTCCAGCTCCAGCGCTAGCGCTAGCACAGGCTCTCGCGCCAACGCCACCACAGGCACCACACCTGCACCCCAAAACCAGGTAGACCAACAGGCACCAACAGGCGACGACACGAGTGCCCTGGATATCTTCAAAAGGATTGTAGAAAGTGTTCTTAAGTTCTTGCGCGGCGAATAGTTAAGCAGGAAAGGGGTGGAAACCTTTTGCCTGGTGACCACCCCTTTTTCACGTATTTGCTGTTCGTTTAAGGTTAATTAAAGGAATGCACCGTAGACTCTTTTACGACAAAGCTGAGCAGACAGATTAAGCCGCTACATTTAAAGAAAGGTCTACGTGAGGGATAACCGCGACATAGAATTAGCCATGAAGCAGCATGCAAATACGGTTCTGCGTGTTTGTACTCTGTACTTCAAAAACCAGGCGAATCGCGAAGATGCATTCCAGGATACGTTTTTAAAATATGCCCAAAGCAATACCACCTT
>JAFUCE010000073.1 GCA_017459805.1 Eggerthellaceae bacterium | reverse complement strand
GGGACGAGCGACTCAAGGCTTTCGATGAGGACGGTAGAGTGGTGTACGATACGATAAGTGGTAGAAGGAAGAGGCTGGGCTATGTTGCCTGAGACCCCGAATCTGGTCCAAGATTCTTACCGCACCCCCCTCCGTCATTTTTTGCCACCAACTAGCCTTTCAGTTGTATGCTGCAATAAATGTCAACAAAAATGCCCCGCAAGCGGGGCATTTTTGTTGGAGCCAACACGCGACAAGAAGGAAAGCCAACGCGCGCCAGCATAGCAAAGCGACTAGACGCAGGTGTACCCACCGTCAACGGCAATCATCTGACCAGTCACGTAGCTGGATTCTTCAGCACCCAGGAACACAGCGGCAGGATTCAGTTCGCCACTCTGGCCATAGCGCTGCATGGGAACAGTGCTCTTGGCGAAGTTCTGGAAGTATTCGGTATCCAGGGTTTCGGTGGTCAGTTCGGTATAGAAGTAACCCGGGCAAATGGCGTTAACGGTAATGCCCGTAGGAGCCAGTTCAGCAGCAGCGGCGCGTGTGAAGTTAACAACAGCACCTTTGGTTGCGTGGTAAGCGCAGGTGGGGATAGCGGTGTTGCCAACCAGGCCGTAGATCGAAGCAATGTTAATGATGCGACCATAGGTCTGCTTGCCCGCTTCGATGTTGGCCTTCATGTAGCCGCCAACCTTCTTGCACATGGTAAAGATAGAAGTCAGGTCCAGGTTTACCGTGAAGTCCCAGTCTTCGCGGGTGAAGTCGACCAGTGGAGTGCCCGTGCCAGCTTCGCCACCAGCGCTGTTAACCAGAACTTCGATGTGGCCAAACTTTTCATCGGCAGCAGCGATTGCAGCATCAATGGACGCGTCGTCGGTAACGTCGCAAGCGCAGGGAAGTACTTCGATGCCGTACTTTTCGCTGAATTCCTTGGCGCTTTCTTCCAGGCGCTCGACGCGGCGGGCCAGAAGAATAAGATCTGCACCCTGCTGCGCATAGCCTTCAGCCATCTGCTTTCCCAGGCCTGAAGAAGCGCCAGTTACTGCTACAACTTTACCTTTGAAATCGAACATAGTATCCTCCTATACTTTACCGATTCCGTCTTGGATGCCCGAGTTTTGCGAGGTCGAATAACTAAAACCTTGCATCCAAAAAACTTGTGACTTCATAGTAGCAGCGGGAATAACGCCACAGCTGCGAATCCCAAACTTTCCATGACGTTTTACCGCGATTTAACAAAGGATGAGGACGGAGAGTAGCGGGATGGCCAAGGGGAGTGAGCAAGGGATGGAGGTCTTTCGTCCCTTGTTCATCCAATGCTCACATCGCCCGTAGCGGAAATAGCCGTTTCTCAGGGGAAACTGAGCGCTCACTTGTTGGAATAATCATCCTTTTAACGCGTTGTTAACCACTTTTTCTCTACGGTAGTGTTAAATAAAATCATGATGTTTTTGCCAAGGTTAGGAGTTCAAATGGCGAAGTACAAATCCGACATCGAAATTGCCCAAGAAGCCACCATGCTGCCCATTCAAGAGGTGGCAGACAAGGCTGGTATCGACTGGGCAACCTGCGAACCTTATGGCCACTACAAGGCTAAGGTCGATATTCATTCTTATGAAAATAAGCGCAAGAAGGCAAAGTTGGTTTTGGTTACCGCCATTAACCCAACCCCTGCAGGCGAAGGCAAGACCACCACAAGCGTTGGTTTGCATGACGCGCTGTGCAAGCTCGGCAAAAGCTCCATGCTGGCCCTGCGCGAGCCCTCCCTGGGTCCGGTCTTCGGCGTGAAGGGTGGCGCTGCGGGTGGCGGCTATGCCCAGGTTGTCCCTATGGAAGACATCAACCTGCACTTCACCGGCGACTTCCACGCTATTGGCGCTGCTAACAACCTGCTGGCCGCCATGCTGGACAACCATATCAAGCAGGGCAACGCGCTCGACATCGACACCAACAATGTCATTTGGCGCCGCTGCGTCGACATGAACGACCGCCAGCTGCGCAACGTGGTTGACGGCTTGGGTACAGCCGCCGACGGCGTGGTGCGCGAAGACGGCTTCGACATCACGGTAGCAAGCGAAATCATGGCGGTCTTCTGCCTGGCCACCGACCTGGCCGACCTCAAGAAGCGCTTGGGCCGCATCGTGGTTGCCTACAACCGCAAGGGCAAGCCCATTACCGCACATCAGCTGAAGGCAGAAGGTGCTATGACCGCACTTCTGAAGGACGCTATTAAACCTAACCTTGTTCAAACTTTGGAAAACAATCCTGCCTTTGTGCATGGCGGCCCCTTCGCCAATATTGCCCATGGCTGCAATTCCGTGCAGGCAACCGTAACCGCTATGAAGATGGCCGACTACGTCATTACCGAAGCTGGCTTTGGTGCCGACCTTGGTGCTGAAAAATTCCTCGACATCAAGTGCCGCGCTGCTGGTTTGAAGCCTTCCGCAGTGGTTATTGTTGCAACCGTTCGTGCGCTCAAGTACAACGGTGGCGTTGCCAAGGACGACCTGGGCAAAGAAAACCTGAAGGCCCTGGAAGCTGGTCTGCCGAACTTGCTGCAGCACGTGGGTAACATCAAGGACGTTTACGGCCTGCCCGTGGTGGTTGCCATTAATGCTTTCCCCACTGACACGCGCAAAGAACTTGCCCTCGTGGAAAAGAAGTGCAAGGCCAAGGGTGTTAAGGCCGTGCTTTCCCAGCACTGGGCCAAGGGCGGCGCCGGTGCCATCGACCTGGCAGAAGAAGTCGTGCGTGCCTGTGACAAGAAGAGCCGCTTTAAGTTTAGCTACAACGTCAACGACTCCATTGAAAAGAAGCTCAACGACATCGCCAAGAAGATTTACCACGCTGACGGCGTCGACTTTACGCCTAATGCCATCAAGCAAATGAAGCAACTGGAAGAACTCGGCTTTGATAAGCTTCCTATTTGTGTGGCGAAGACACAGTACTCCTTCACTGACGACCAGACCAAGCTAGGCGCCCCGAAGGGCTTCCGCATTACCGTACGCAACCTCAAGGTGAGCGCGGGTGCTGGCTTCATCGTAGCGTTGACGGGCGAGATTATGACCATGCCTGGTCTGCCGAAGGTTCCGGCTGCTGAAAAGATTGACGTCACCAAAGACGGTAAGATTGTCGGATTATTCTAGTTATTATTCCGCCGTTTTGACAAACGGCGGAATTAATTGCCGCTGCGATCGAATCTGGCGGCACCCTGCGCCCTTGTTTTGGGCACGGCGCGCACCGAAGTGCGCTTGGCCCAAAGGCGGGCACAGAGCACTCGCCAGATTCGCTCTCGCTGACTCACCATGGGCGACTTAGAAGCTGTTTTCTTGCGTAACCTACGTCTGGTATTAGGGTACAGTATTCGTAGAGCATGAAGCTCAGATTACGCGGAAAGGCATACGCCCGTCATCCACCATCCGAAAGGAGAACAAAAACGTGAGCGATAAGTTGGTAGACAAGAGTTGCGTAAAATTCGCGGATGAGCTGGCGGCGAAGCTAAGCGTGCCCGGCGGAGGTGGTGCGGCTGCTTATGTGGGCGCACTTGGGGTAGCGCTAGGAAGCATGGTGGGCAACTTTACTGCTGGCAAGCCCAAGTACGCCGCTTACGAGGAAGACGTTCAGCGCATGCTGGAACGCGCTGAAGCTATTCGCTGCCGCTTGATTGACCTGGTTGACGAAGATGCGCAGGCCTTTTTCCCCTTGAGCCAAGCTTATGCCATCCCTCAGGAAGACCCAAGGCGTGCAGACGTGCTGGAGCAGTGCACCAAAGACGCCCTGGCTGGCCCCTTCGCTATGATGCAGCAGATTTGCATGGCCATTGAATTGCTGGAGGAAATGGGTGCGAAGGGTAGTCGCCTTTTGATATCCGACGTGGGTTGCGGGGCAGCACTGTGCCAGGCCGCGCTGGAGTCGGCAGCGCTTAATGTGTATATAAACACGAAGGGCCTCGCCGACCGCGATTATGCCCAGCAGATTGAGGCGGACTGCGACGCCATGCTGGAAGAATACGTGCCACGCGCTCGGAAAGTGCTCGAGGGAGTTTCGGAAGAAATTCGGGGCTAGTATATTCTGTGGTGTTAAAGAGGGGAACCGCTGCGGTGCCTAAAGGTAAAAACCGCTGTGGGTTCCCTGATGTGGGAAACCATTACGTTTCCCAAAGGCAAACACCGAAGCCAGCCGCCCTGCGCGTGCGGAAGGAGTAACACGATGGCCGAACTACTTAAAGGTAAACCCGTTGCCGACGCTATAAGCGAACAGCTTATGTCGCGCGTTGCGACGCTCAAGGGCAGGGGAGTCGTGCCTACCCTAGCTATCCTGCGTGTGGGCGAGCGTGAAGACGACTTAAGCTACGAGCGTGGCGCCATGAAGCGCTGCGAAGCACTCGATATTGCGGTGCGCAACATCGTACTCGATGCTGAATGCACTCAGGAAGATTTGCTGGCCGCTATCGAACAGGTGAACGCTGACAGCTCAATTCACGGCTGCTTGATGTTTCGCCCGCTACCCGAACACTTGGATGAAGCGGTTGCCTGCGAAGCCCTTGACCCTGCTAAAGATATCGACGGCATTACGAGCGGTAGTCTCTACGGCGTGTTTGCGAGTAAGCCCATCCGGTTTTCTCTTTCCGAACTACCTGCAGAAGTTGCGGATTATGGCGTGTTTTCCAATCAGGCCGTGGGCTTTCCTCCCTGTACCGCCGACGCATGCACGCGCTTGCTGCTGCACTACGGCTTTGACCTTAACGGTGCCAAAGTTGCGGTGGTCGGGCGTTCACTCGTTATTGGCAAGCCCGTGAGCATGATGCTGCAGGCTACCAATGCCACGGTAACCATGTGTCATACGGGCACCCGTGATCTAGCTGCTGCTTGCCGCGAAGCCGACATCTTGGTGGTTGCTGCTGGCCACATAGGCACGGTCGGGGCGGATGCTGTGCGCGAAGGGCAAGTAGTAATTGATGTTGGCATCAACTGGGACGAAGCAGCTGGCAAGCTTGTTGGCGACGTGTTGTTTGACGAGGTTGAACCAATCGTGGCCGCCATTACGCCTGTTCCCGGAGGTGTGGGCAGCGTTACCACCGCCATCCTCGCCAGCCATGTGGCTGAAGCTGCAGAGCGCATGCTTGCCTAACCATGAGTTGTTACTGTCCCTGCCGTGTTGTGGACTGGACGGCAGCGTTGCAGTAGGTCAGATAACCAACCGGCTCTTGTCGTGCCGCGGTTACGAATCTTGGGAAGACGCGCGGATAAGGTTCAGCGGTTTTTCGTTGAGTGCGGAAGGCGTGGCTGCGGGCTGTGCAAACAGGAAGCCTTGCGCGTAGTCAACCCCAAGTTCAATGAGCTTCTTAAGTTCGTCAAGGGTTTCCACTCCCTCTGCGATGACGTTCGTGTTCGAAGAATGCGCGTATTCGACAATATGGGAAACCATCATTTGCTTGTCGGCGGACAGCTGGACACCGCGCACAATCGACATGTCCATCTTTACGAATTGGGGCCGCAGGCGAAGCAGCGCATTTTCGGAATGGTAGCCACTTCCGTAGTCGTCAAGGGCAAACATGCCTGTAAACCCAGGAATAGCACGCTTCGTATCCGTGGCCTTATCGCTCATTTCTTCCATTTCGGTAATTTCAACTACCAGCTTGCCCATGGTGGCGGAATGCTTTTCGGCGATGTCACGCAACTCTTCTGCGGGAAGGGTAATGCTTCCCAGTGAATTGATAAAAAGGTAGGGCGTGTTCGGCTGCTCGATTCCTTTTTCGAACACTTCGAAGCATTCCAGCGTGCGGTTCCACGTTGTCCGCTCAATGTCAATCTGGCGGTTTTCACGCTGGGCAATTCGAATGACGTCGGATGGCGTTTTGATGGGGCCGCGGCGCACGCGCATCAGGGCTTCGTAGGCGTAAATGTCGCCGTTTTTCATGTTTACAATAGGCTGGAAGTGGTAGTCGACCAGTTGCGGGTCGTCCATCAGTTCGCTAAATGCCGACGACTCGCGGTCGGCCTCGGTAATTTCTTGGTAGGTCTTCAGGTCGAAGTAGGCAATATTGTTCTTGCCCGAGCGTTTCACCTGGTACATGGCGAAGTCGGCAAGATTCATAAGCTCGTTGAATTCGGTGCTATCTTGCAAGTACAACGCAACGCCGCCCGATGCGTGAAGCGTTTCGGGCGTGCCATCAGGCAATTCGAGCGTGCCCTCTTGGAAGGTCTTCCACATCCTGGCGATGGCGTCTTCCAGCTGATCCTTGGTTTCGTACCCATAAAACAGCATGAAGAATTCGTCGCCCGACACGCGGGAAAGAAGGGTGTTGTCGGAAATCCCTTGCGAAAACGCCTGCGCTGCCCGTTGAATATAGACGTCGCCAAAGCTATGACCAAAGGTGTCGTTGTAATTCTTGAGATTGTCGAGGTCTGCCATGACGACGGCAGCATGTCCAACATGGCTTGGATCGCTAAAGACCACTTCACCCAGACGAGTGAATGCGCGTCGGTTAATGAGCCCCGTAAGTGGGTCATGGTCGCGTTCAAGCTGGAGGCGTTCTTGCATGAGCCGATTAGCGCTAAATACCTTTTTCGAAAGAGTGGAGATTGCGTCGGTGAGTTGGTCGATTTCGTCTACGCCTGTTTCGCTCAGCTCAATCGCGGCGTTGTCTTCGACTTTCAGTAAAGACACTTCGTGTGAAAGGTTTTCCAAGGGGCGGGACATGTTTTTACTGATAGCGAAAGAGCCCAAAAGACCCATGGCCAGCATGAGAAGCGTTGCGAGCCCGATTCTGATGAACAGGTCGCTACTGTATTGTTGAAGGTCCGTTTGCGGAAGCATGCCCACGAGTGCCCATTGACGCGGGTCGCTTCCCGTTTTGTCCTTGAGCAGGTTGAGCATTTTGATGCTTACGAAGTATTCGCCGTCCGCGGAATGGAAGGTGTTCACATTGGAACCGTCCCGTTCCGCGAGGAAGCTATTTCCGTAACTCAGCTTTTCTGGAACGTTTATGCCTCTGCACAGGATGGGTTCGACTTGCATGCTGGCGTTTGATTCTGCGTCTCCAGTGCGGGATGGGATGGCCGCTACAACGTAGAGCCCGCGCCCCGTGTCGCCGAGGTCGTCATAGGGGAGCAGATGGCGCAGGTGCTCTTCCGAAAGTTCGATACCAGCAACACCGAAGACGCTTCCGTCTTCAAGCAGGAGCGGCACCGAATACGCCAGCCGGGGCGAATTGCTCTCTTCAGCTGGGAAAAGAGCGATGCTCCAGTAGGCAGAGCTGCTACCATGCACTTCTGCCGAAGTGGACGTTTCAGGGCGCGTTTCCAAGAATGCCGTAGCAAAGAAATCGTATTCGGACGGGTTTGAGCGAGCTTCGAAGTTAAGTTCTGGAGCCCAGTCGTACCTTTTTTGAATGTCGTGGTTGGAAAGCACAAGGGAAGGGGCGCAGGCAAAGACGAGGTCATCTTGCGCGGAATTAGAAGAGTTAAGTGAATTGGTATCGCAAATGTAGATGGCCTGCTTGCTTCCGTAAGCTCCGTCTTGCTTATGGGCAGCAAGGTCATCGGTGTTTAATATAAGGTAAAAGCCCGTTGCGCCACTGGCGGTCAGAGTTTCGATGATGGGATCGACCAGTTGGTCGAGCAGTTCATGGGCTGTCTTGCTGTCTTCGCCAAGAGAAGCGGCGTTCAGCTTGCGTTCGGCAATAAAGGATCTTGTGACCAATTCGGCCTGGGCAGAAAATTCGTTCACTTCTTCAACCGCACTTTGCAGGCGGTTCTGAAGGATTTTGGAACGGTCGGCCACGTTTCGGTCGAGCGTAGACTTTTCGTGGTCGTCAATTCTGGTGATGGCACCGCTGCTCCAAATAACGCCCATGAGCAAGAGCGCTTCAGCAAGAAGAAGCACGAGTAAGGGCGTGAAAATCGCGCGGAAAAACGAGCGCTTCTTTGTCGGTTTTCCGCTAGTGTTCATGACGATGTTCTCCGCTGTTTGGCAAGGCTATAAGACCCTAAGACTATAAGGACGCGATGAAGTCTTCAAGCTCGTCAGCATTTTTGGGTACGGTAATTTCGCCCGCCTTGACCTTCTCCGTAAGGTCAAGCATGTCGTTATAGAGAGCATCGGGAAGGAGGTCGTGGGTGGTAGCCGCACCCACGCCGCCTTCGGCCACCCCTAGCGTTACGTTAGTTCCGCCGGTGAGTTCGCCGTTGATAATTTGTTCCGACACGGTTTCAATAGCTTGGTCAACGCGCTTAACCGCAGATGAGATAACGGTTTCGGGGGCAAGGTACGACTGGTCTTGGTCGACGCCGATCACCCAAACACCCACTTCAGAGCAGGCCTTGATAACACCAAGCCCGACGGCACCCGACGCATGATAGATAACGTCGCACCCGTCTTGGGCCATGGCTTGCGCCATCGTGTAACCCAAGTTGCTGTCGGTAAAAGAGTCCGCCCATTCGCCTACGTACGTAACGTTCAGACCCTGTTCTTTGTTCGCGTATTCAATTCCGGCGTAATAACCCTGTTCGAATTCTTGCATCGAAGTTGAATCAATGCCGCCTATAAAGCCCACTTTGCCGACTTTTGTCATGCGCGCGGCAATGTATCCAACCAGGAAGGAACACTGCTCCTGATGGAAGACGATGCCTGTTAAATTAGGCGGCGCGTCTTCGTAAGCAGCGTCGATAATGGCAAATTTAGTATCGGGGTACTTCCGGGCTGCTTCTTCGATGGCGTCTTGCATGGAAAAGCCCATGCCCCAAACGAGGTCCGCCCCGCTGGCAACGGCTTCGTCAAGCCGGGGTTCGTACTCGGGGTTTTCGAGCGAATCGATGTAGGACACGTTCCATCCGTGCCTAGCATGCAGGGATGACATGCCTGCCCAAGCGAGTTCGTTAAAGGACTGGTCCTGAATGGTGCCCGTGTCGGTTACCAGTACGAGGGTGGGAACGCCGTCCTGTTTAGTACTGGGCGTACTGGCCGAAGGAGGGCCTGAAGGTGTGCCCGAGGGTGCGCCCGTTGAACAAGCTGTGGCAATCGTCAGGCCACTGAGGCCGAGCACTCCGATAAAGGTACGACGCGTAATTTTTGATGACACCGTGGGCCTCCCTTGCGTGATAGCTTCTTACGTACGGACAATTGTACTATACGTAACTAATACCTTAACCGAGAACGGGGCAACGGGTGACAGAGGTGACAGAGGGTCAGGGTGACAGAGGGTCAGGTCTTGTGTCACCTTTTCACAGAGGGTGACACAGGTGACAGAGGGTCAGGTCTTGTGTCACCCCGAGGTTTTTACGCGGAATGAAGCGAGTCCTGCTTCGTTGCCGCGTTCCATGTCGGCCACGCCAGCCAGAATCGTTTTCGAAAGGTCATTTTCAACGAACGAAAGCGGGTCGCTTCCACCGCAGGCTGCGACCAAGTTGCGGTAGTCGGCGCGCAGAACGGCGTCGCGCCCTTGTTCGCCAGCCGACACCACCAGCGTAATGCTTGGATCTTCAACATCACGTTCGCGGGCTGCGGGAATAAGATGCTGGGCCACCAGCTCTTCAACTAAGAGGTGAACCGCATTGGTCGTGTGCCGGTCCATAAACTGGCGCGTACAGAATTCGTCAAGCTCGCCAACCATGCCGCGGTAGTCGAAGTCGACCGAGTCGATGACCCATTCCCACGACCGCACGCGGAAAATGAAGTCGCGTGTACGTTCGCGCTGGGGGTGTTCGAAAATCTGTTCGGGCGGACCATCCTCGTAGATTTCGCCCTGGTCCATATAGAACACGCGGGTCGAAATGTCGCGCGCCACCCGCATTTCGTGGGTGACGATAAACATGGTCATCCCTTCGTTGGACAAGTCTTCCATAACCGAAAGAACTTCAGAAACCATGGCCGGGTCGAGCGCGCTGGTAGGTTCGTCAAACAGAATAGCATCGGGATGCATGGCCAGGGCGCGTGCGATAGCCACCCGCTGGCGCTGACCGCCGGAAAGTTCGGACGGCAGCTGCATCGCCTGGCGCTTGAGGCCTACTCGGTCCAGCAGCGCCATCGCTTCGTCATAGGCTTCTTGCTTGCCAAGGCCCAATAAATCCATCGGTGCCATCATGACGTTTTCGACCACCAGCTTGTGGTTGAACAGGTTGAACGACTGAAACACCATGCCCAGTTTCTTGCGCACTTCAACCAGGTCGCACGCGGGGTCGCACACGTTCACGCCGTCTACCCAGATTTCGCCCGATGTGGGCGTTTCCAGGCGGTTGATGCAGCGCAGCAGGGTAGACTTCCCCGTGCCCGACGGACCGATAATCGAAATGACTTCGCCCCGTTCAACGGTAGCGTTCACGTCTGCAAGTGGCGTGACACCGGGGTATTCCTTGCGGATATGTTTAATCTCAATAAAGCTCATGGCTTCACACCCTCTAAGGTGCGCGGGCGCTTTTCAGGGTCTAAGTTCACGCCTTCTATAGTGCGCGGGCGCTTTTCAGGGTCCCAGCGCTCGACGACGCGACGGCCCACCTTTAGCAGCAACCAGCAGATGGCAAAATAGATGATTGCTGTCGCGATAAGCGGGAAGAAAGCTTCCAGGGTCCTGGCGCGGATAAGGTCGCTCGCGCGGGTAAGGTCCTGCACGGCGATGTAGCCAACGATGGACGTTTCCTTCACCAGGCTGACCATCTGCCCCAGCAGCAGGGGAATGAACTGCTGCGCGGCCTGAGGAAGCACAACCTTCCTGAACGACTCCTGCTTGCTGTAGCCCAGAGCAAGGGCCGCCTCGTTTTGGCCCGCGTCAATCGCTTGCACGGCATTCCAGATGTTTGCACTTGCGGCGGCACCAAAGCTTAAAGCAAAACCGATGATGGCCACAAGCACCCCAGGAATGTCGATGGCGCCGAACACGATGTAGTACAGAATCATCAAGACCACGACGATGGGTAGGCCACCCATCAGGGTTTGGAAACCGCCGACTACTTTGTCCACGCGGCTGCTCGTGCGTCGGGCGAAGGTAAGCAGGAAGCCCAGGGCGCAACCAAGCACTGCAGCCGCCACGCTAATGAGCACGGTAACACCGAGGCCAGCAAGAACCATGCGCCACCGGTCTTCCACGACAAAGGTGCGCCTGAAGCTTTCACTCAGTCCGTCAAGGAAGCCGCTACCGGTATTGGTGGCGTTCACGTCGCGCACCGAAACCACCACCGCGCCTTTGTAGATAGGGGTGGAGAAATCAACCTTTTGCTTGCGCTCTTCGGTAATGGTTGTGCCAGTTCCGCCGAAGTCCGCCTTGCCCGATTCCACGGCAGATATAATGCCGTCAATGGTGTAGCTGGTGGGCACGAGGCGGTAGCCCAGCTCCTTGCATACCAGATACGCGAGTTCGAGGTC
>JAFUCE010000072.1 GCA_017459805.1 Eggerthellaceae bacterium | reverse complement strand
GGGCAATTTATGATTCCGAGCATGTGGCTTGCTGGATCACCCATGGCAAGTATTATCGCAAGCGTTTCTTTTGTTAACACGCGTCAGCTGCTCTATTCGGCTGCATTTTCGCCCTATTTTGAAAAAGTCGCAAAACAGCTTACTTTCCTCTTTTCCGCAACCGTTACCGATGAAAGCTTTGGAGTAAATCTTGCTAAATATCAAGAAGGAGGATGGGACGCAAAGCGCGCAACCCTCGTTAACCTCTTCTCAATGACATCCTGGGGGCTTTCAAACGCCCTGGGAGTTTTAGTGGGAAGTGCACTTTCAATTCCTACGGCCATTGCAGCCTTTGCCATGACCTCAATTTTTATTTGTTTGCTTATGACACAAAAAGCAAGCCCTGAAAACATATTTGTTGCAGCTCTTTCTTTTGTCGCGGTATGCGTCCTGAAGCTTGCTGGGCTCAAAGGACCCGTTATTCTTCTTGCTGCCCTCATTGGTGTATGCGGAGGAATCGTTTTAATGGTGGTGCGTAAGCGATGACAGTAACTGAATTCTTAATCGTTTGGCTTTCATGCCTTGCTGCCATGCTCGCGTGCCGCTGCATTCCTATTTTTGTGCTTAAAGGCCGCGAACTGCCCGAGTGCTTACAAGATGCGCTTAAGCTGATCCCACCCGCTGCATTTGCCGCCTTAGTTGCAAATGATCTATGCGCTCCGGGCATGTTTGACGCAGGTTTAATTGATGGTCTGACTCCCATTATTGCTGCATTAATAGTGGTTGTCGTGGCACGTACGACAAAGTCACTTATTTGGTGTGCCTTGGCTGGTGTTGTAGCCTATGCACTCCTTTCTTTCATAGAGCCTGGTAATGTGCATACTTCTCCATAAATTCGTTTATTTCTTGCGATGGGGGTTTACGCAGGGTATAATTCCGTTTCGCGTCCAAAATAGATATATGAAATAGATTAATTAGAGGATGAGAAAAATGGACATTATTCGTGCTATAGAACAACAGCAGGTTAAGCAGGAGCTGCCTGATTTTAAAGTTGGTGACAACGTTAAGGTTCACTATCGCATTACTGAAGGCAATCGTGAACGTATTCAGGTATTCCAAGGTGACGTTATTCGTCGTCATGGTGCAAGCAACCGCGAAACCTTTACCGTTCGCAAGATTAGCTTTTCTGTTGGCGTAGAGCGTACTTTCCCTGTACACAGCCCCAAAATCGACAAGATTGAGGTTGTCCGCCAGGGTGACGTTAAGCGTGCCAAGCTGTATTACCTCCGTGACAAGGTTGGCAAGGCAGCCAAAATTAAGGAAAAGTCCTTTAACTAAACAGCTAAGCCCGCACATGCGGGCTTTTTTCTTATATGCACGCTATACTGATTCACGATGAAGAAATACCAACAAACAGTTGAAGATATAAACAGTCGCCTCGCACGTGCCACGCGCGAAGAACTGGTAGCTCTTGAACGAAGCCTCGCAGCCGACACCCGTAAAGGCGTAAAGACGGCCCTAGAGCGTGCACGTCGAAGAATTGTCGAAGAAGAAGCAGAGCAGGCACGTCTAGAGGGGCTCTATGCTTTTGATTACCAATACGGCTTATGCGTTATTGGACTTGATGAAGTGGGTCGTGGTCCTGTTGCGGGGCCACTTGCTGTCGGTGCTGTCATACTTGATACCGAAAAACTACTGCCAGGGCTCAATGACTCAAAGCAAATAGTTGAAAACAAAAGAAAGCTTATTGCAGCCCAGATTAAAGAAACTGCACGAGCATATACTGTGGAATACGTCAGCCCTGAAAAAATTGATGAAATAGGAATGAGCGCGGCACTGCATCTGGCTTTTTCGAATGCTCTTGCGTGCATTGATCAAAGTGGTCTACACGTTGAAAAAGTATTGATAGATGGCATGCCCCTACACCTTGATGAACGAGAAGTAAATATTATTAAGGGCGACACGCAAAGTGCTTCGATTGCGGCGGCGTCAATCATAGCTAAGGTGGAACGCGACGAGCTCATGTGCAGCTATGCACAGCAATACCCTCAGTATCAATTCGACAAAAACAAAGGCTACGCTTCACCCGAACATATTGCCGCAATAAAGGCATACGGCTTATGCCCCCTTCATAGAAAGTCTTTTTGTTCTGCTTTTCTTCAGGATTCGCTTTTCTAGTTTTCTCTTATTTAAAACCTGTGCTTTAGCTGCGCCGCTAGAACTTTGGGTGCTTATTACTGAGCTTTTGTAGATATATCGGCAAGTCATTTGAGGAATACCCGCGACAAAAATGAAAGCTTTTCGCTGTGCATATAAACATAGCCTTTTGTATGTGATATGCGAAAGGAGAAATTATGCCGCAGGTCCAAGTGAAGGAAAAAACTTCAACTAAAAAACAGGAAGTAAAGCAGAGACGCAAAGTGACGAAAAGTTCAACCCAGCGTTCTAACAGAGTTGAAGATAAACAAAGTAATAGCGCGCAAGCATCTCAATAAAAGGCACGCGAAAAGAAGATGCACAACAAAGAAATAGGGAGCTGGGGCGAAGATATTGCCGTCGACTTTCTTAAAAAACGCGGTTTTAGCCTTTTAGAGCGGACCGGGAACTGCTTTGCTGGAGAAGCGGTCATCATTGCGCTCGATGACAAAGCGCTTCATTTCGTCGAAGTTAAAACGCGCATTGGCACGGGCAAGGGTTTTCCCGCTGAGGCGGTAAATGCTAAAAAGCGCCAGCGCTACGAAGCAATCTCAGAATTATATTTAAGTAGCTACGACGGTTGCGAAACAGGCATAACCTTCGACATTATCTCTGTTACTCTGCTTCCAAATGACCGTGTATTTGTCCGTTGCTATAACAATGTTTTGAGTTCTGACTGTAGGTAAACAATGCACGGCACATCTCGATTTAGCGTAACGAGTGCAACCATTCGTGGTGCAGAAGCAATTCCTGTTACGGTTGAAGTAATCGTTTCTAGCGGCATGCCTGGGGTATCTATAGTAGGGATGGCAGACACCGCTATACATGAAGCGCGTGAAAGAGTGCGAGCAGCGCTCAAGTCCTGCAACTTACAATTGCCAGGTGAAAAGATTGTTTTTAATCTCGCCCCTGGTTCGATTAAGAAATCTGGATCGGGTTTCGACCTACCAATGGCAGTTGCTCTTCTTGCAGCAACGGGGCAAATTCCAACCGATTATTTAGCAAATAAAATGATAGTAGGGGAGCTCTCTCTTGATGGGGCCATTAAACCAGTTCAAGGACTTGTTGCGTATCAAATGTGCGCGTTTGAACAGGGAATGGATTTAATCTGCGCTCCGTGTTACAACGCCTTATCGAAAACGGCTGAAAACTACGTCGTCTATGGAGCACGAAACCTTCGTAGCTTTATCGAAGGAGATTTCGAAATAGGCAAGAAACCAGAACAACAATCACAAACTGAATTGCTCGACTATGCAGATGTCGGAGGCCACCGGCTCGCAAAACGGGCTCTCCAAATTGCCGCTGCTGGCAATCATGGTCTCCTTATGATGGGGCCACCTGGTTCTGGCAAAACCATGCTTGCAAAGCGCTTGCCCAGTATTCTTCCTCAACTGAACCCTCATGAAATAGCCGAATCTGCCAGCATTGCATCCATAGCGGGTGAACAAATCGATAGTCTACTTATGGGTGCGCGTCCATTCAGAGCACCACATCATTCAGCTACTTTGGCCGGTCTTATAGGAGGAGGCAGTCCCGTGCGCCCCGGTGAGGTATCGCTTGCCCACAATGGGGTACTTATGCTTGACGAACTTCCAGAGTTTTCACACAGCGTTCTGCAGGGATTGCGTCAACCTATTGAAGAAGGAAAGGTATCGATTACGCGAGCTGACGGAAATGTCGTAATGCCTGCTAAGTTTATGCTTATTGCAGCAAGCAATCCATGCCCCTGCGGCTATTATGGTGATGACCGCGTTGAATGTACCTGCCTTCCATCCAGGGTTAATTCCTATCAAAATAAAATCGGAGGGCCACTTATTGACCGATTTGATATGAGCATCGATGTCTGGCGCTCCGATTTTGACGATGTCATTACAGGCGATGCCGAATTCAGCTCAGCAACCCTAAAAAGTGGTGTTGAATCAGCCCGAGCCTTTGCGTTCGAACGCTTCAAACACCAGGATAGTAACCCTTCGAATAATACTGCGGTATTTAGCATGATGCAGCAGTGTTCCATGGACAATTTAACGCAAAAACTATTCAAAAAACTTGCCCAAAAATATGTTTTGAGCGGGAGGGGCATTCTTCGTGTGCTACGGGTCGCTCGCACCATAGCTGATATAGAACAAAGCATTTCGGTCACTGAAGACCATATTGCCGAAGCACTTATGCTTCGCATGCGCACAACATCAAGCCAAAATGTGCAGAAGGAGAGTGCGTAATGGTGTCTGAATTGTTTAAACGTATTGACGAAAAAACTGTTGAATATAAGGGTCGAAGATACACGCTCTATCAAGGTCCAAAGCTTGAAGGGGAGCGATACTGTTTCACGAAAGAGTCGTCCCTATATCCAGCCATGCTCAAAGATATTCCCCGTCCACCGAAGGAGCTTCATCTTATTGGAAACCCCGAATGCTTACATGATGCCTGCATAGCCCTCATTGGCGCTAGACGAGCAACACCATACGGTCTTGCCTGTGCACAACACTTTGCATTTCGTGCGGCAGAGAAGGGTCTTACCATTGCCTCTGGCGGCGCCTTCGGTTGCGACTCAGCTTCGCACAAGGGCGCGCTCGATGCAGGGGGGCGAACCATTGTCTTTCTTGGTGGAGGATGCGACCAGATATATCCTCAGTCAAACTATGAGCTCTATCAAAAAATCATTGAAAAGGGCGGCGCGATTGTTTCCGAACGCGACTGGGAATTCCCCGCGCTTCCTTTTACCTTTTTAGAAAGGAATAGACTTATTGCAGGCATAGCTCAGGCTGTTTTAATAGTTGAAGCAGGCCTTCCATCGGGAACCTTTACCACAGCAGATGAAGCACTCGCAGCAAGTAGGGAAGTTCTTGTTATTCCAAGTGCCATAACTTCGCATACATCTGCTGGATCGAACAGGCTGCTGTATCAGGGGGCAACGCCTATTGTCGATGATGAAAGCTTTGACGATGTATTATTCTCCTTATACGGAATACTCAAACAAGAAGATATGCTCAAACAAAAGGTTCAAGATCCCGTAAACGACCCCTTGCTCAGTTCTTTGCTGGCTGAACCACTGCGTCTTGACGACATACTTGAAAAAGTGACGGTACCAAAACGCATTTCGAAAGATGCGACCAAATGGCTTCGCATGCATCTTGTCGAACTTGAATCACAAGGGCTCATAAAACGCTTTCCCGATGGTCGATACGGTCCTGCACGTCTCTAACAAATAGCCATTCCTTTGGTATTATCACCATATGGAAAAAGAAGTCTGCATAATTGGTGCTGGACTCGCTGGAAGCGAAGCGGCGCTTCAACTGGCGAAGAGAAAGACACGAGTAAGCCTTATTGAGGCACGCCCTGGCCTTGCCACTCCCGTCCATAAAACCGATTATTGCGCTGAACTAGTATGTTCTAATTCGCTCAAAAGTGAAAAAACCGATTCTGCAGCAGGCCTCATTAAGTATGAACTTTCCAGCTTAAAATCCTTCCTTTACGGTTTTGCCATTCAATCCCGTGTTCCTGCAGGTGGTGCATTGGCGGTAGATAGAAACGTTTTTGCCGAATCGGTCACACAAGCCATCGAAAACCATCCATATATACGTTTAATACGTGCAGAAGCCATACGTATCACACAAGATGGCTGTGTTGAATGCAGCAATGGAGCCAACTTTGGTCCCTTCCATGCCATCGTCGTTGCAAGTGGCCCCTTAACAAGCGAATCGCTTGCTGATTGGCTTCTACAACAAACGGGAAGCGAAGGCTTGTCCTTCTATGATGCTGCGGCGCCCATTGTCTACGAGCACTCTTTGAATCATGAAAAAATATTCAAACAAAGCCGTTACGAAGAAGGGGAAGGTGACTATCTTAATGCGCCCTTCACCCGTGATGAATACGAAACATTTATTAACGAGCTCATTTCAGCACGGCGCGTTATAGCAAAGGACTTCGAAAGCAAAGATTTATTTCAGGCATGCCAACCTATTGAAGAAATAGCACGTAAAGGAATTGACGCACCGCGCTACGGCCCTTTAAAGCCAGTTGGTCTTACCGACCCCAGAACAGGGAAGCGCCCCTGGGCTGCCGTCCAACTTCGTGCTGAAGACCCGCACGGTCAGTCATATAATCTCGTGGGTTTTCAAACAAATCTTGCCTTTCCAGAACAAGAGCGCGTGTTTCGGCTCATACCTGGTCTCGAACAAGCAGAATTCGTTCGCTATGGCGTTATGCATCGAAACACCTTTCTGGACGCACCACGGCTCATGACTAAGTCGCAAGAATTAAGAGCCTTAAAGGATTTTTGCTCCGTTCCGGTTTACCTTGCAGGCCAAATTTCTGGCACAGAGGGTTATTGCGAAGCCATTCGGGCAGGGCTACAAGTTGCACTCGAAATAACGCAGCATCTACGAGGCAGGCAACGTGTACCCTTGCCGCCCGACACGGTTTACGGGGCTCTTCTTTCTTACGCAACAAACCCCGATACGCAAAACTACCAGCCTATGCACGTAAATTTTGGCATAATGCCCCCTCTGGACCACACAATTAAGAACAAGAAAGAGCGATATGCAGCTTATGCCCAACGTGCCATGAAAGCAATCGATCAATACGCTTCGCAGGTTTTAGATTTGTAGGTCTCGTATGGAAGAAAACAATATAAAGCCTGAATTCATCCAACTTATCGAAAGCTTTTGTCACGAACTGCGCACTGAACAAAATGTATCGAGCCATACCCTTCGCAACTACCGACTCGACTTGCTGGACTATGGCAGATGGGCGCAGCGGGCTCAAGTCGACCCACTCAGTCCAAGCCATAAACAGCTTCGTCGCTATCTGGCAGAACTGGACAAGGCGCGCTACAGCCGCTCAACTATAAACAGAAGACTATCAAGCCTGAGAAGCTTTTTTGGCTGGACGAGCATAACGGGGCGCACCCAACAAAACCCTGCCGATGTTTTAATGTCCCTCAAAAAGGATAAGACACTTCCTCATACCATTAGTTCAAACGATATGAAACGTATCTTAAGTGTCTATGCTCCTATTTCTGATACGGGTGAAATGCGTGAGCGTACACCTTCGGAAATACGTAATCAAGCCATACTAGAATTCCTTTATGCTTCAGGAGCGCGCATATCGGAAGTTTCTTCGCTTCGGCTTGCGTGCATAGACTATGAACAGAGCCAAGTAAGGGTATTCGGCAAAGGCAGTAAAGAGCGTATTATACCCGTGCACAAACTTGCCCTTGAGGCTATGAGTTTGTATCAGCACGATGCACGACCGCTGCTTTTAGAAGGAAAGCCTGCAAGTGAATTCTTTTTCGTTTCGACACGGGGAAATCAAATGAGCACTGATTCCATACGTAAGATGTTTAATGCAACACTCAAACGTGCAGGAATAAGTGCAAAATATACCCCTCACGACATGCGCCATACCTTCGCAAGCGATGTTCTCTCAGGTGGCGCTGATCTTCGCAGTGTCCAGGAAATGCTTGGACACTCTTCACTTTCAACCACCCAAATATATACCCATCTTTCGGCTGAGCGCCTCAAAACAATCCATTCACAGTCACATCCGCGCGGATAGACCTAATCTTCTATAATAGATAGGTTATAGAAAAGTGAGTCTTGGAGGATGTGCACAGTATGGCCCAAGAAAGTATAGTTATTAAAGGCGCTCGTGAGCATAATTTAAAAAATATCGATGTCGAAATTCCGCGCGATAAATTCGTTGTTATTACGGGACTTTCAGGTTCAGGGAAGAGCTCTTTGGCTTTTGACACCATTTATGCAGAAGGACAGCGTCGTTACGTAGAATCTCTTTCGAGTTATGCGCGCATGTTTTTAGGCCAGATGAATAAGCCTGACCTCGACAGTATCGACGGTCTTTCGCCCGCAGTCTCGATTGATCAAAAGACCACGAGCAAAAACCCTCGGTCTACCGTTGGTACCGTAACCGAAATCTATGACTACCTTCGCCTTCTCTTTGCCCGTGTCGGCGTTCCGCATTGTCCCGAATGTGGGCGTGAAATACGCAAATCTACCACCGATCAAGTCACCGATGAAATCCTTAAACTTGGCAACGGCCTCAAGGCTCTTGTTCTTGCCCCAGTTGTTGTTGGGCGTAAGGGCGAATTTACTAAATTGTTTGATGATTTGCGTAAAGAAGGTTTTTCTCGCGTGCGCGTTAACGGTGAAGTGATGCGTCTTGACGAAGAAACCATTAAGCTCAACAAAAAATATAAACACACGATTGAAGTGGTCACGGACCGTGTCGTCCTCAAACCCGATGCCAGCACTCGTATTGCTGAAGCAGTTGAAATGGCCACAAAACTTGCAGATGGGCGCGTCAATATTCACTTGGTTGACGACGATGTTACCCATTCTTACTCGCTTGCTCTTGCCTGCCCAGAACACGGTCATTCCATCGATGAATTGCAGCCGCGTGATTTTAGTTTTAATGCTCCCTATGGTGCTTGTCCTGATTGTTTGGGCCTTGGAAGCAAGGATGAAGTTGATCCTTCACTCGTCATACCTGATCCATCGCTTTCCTTAGACGAAGGTGTTGTGGCACCGTTTACCACAGGCAATTATTACCCCCAGGTCTTGCGCGCGGTTGCAAAGCACCTCGGATACGATTCGGACACTCCTTGGGAAGACATGAAGCGTAAAGACCAAGATGCCCTGCTTTTCGGCATCCCAGGAGAAAAAATTCGTGTTGACTACACTACGGTAGACGGGAGAGAAACCTATTGGTTTATCGACTGGGAAGGCATCTGCGAGGCTGTAATGAACCGCTACCGCGAAGCGCAGTCAGACCGCCAACGCGAAAAATATCAGCAATACTTCAGCATTATTCCCTGTGCCACCTGTGGCGGAAAACGTCTCAAACCAGAAATACTCGCGGTTACTATTAATGGAAAGAACATTCATGAAGTATGCGAGATGAGCGCCCTCGATTCCTACGAATTCTTTGATGGATTGACATTTAGCGGATCTCAAGAACATATTGCTGCACCCATTGTAAAAGAAATCAAAACCCGTCTTAAGTTCTTAGTCGATGTCGGCCTTGATTATCTCACGCTCGAACGAGCAACCGCTACGCTTTCAGGCGGCGAAGCACAACGTATTCGCCTCGCTACGCAAATTGGCGCAGGCCTGATGGGTGTGCTCTATATTCTGGATGAACCATCAATCGGCTTACATCAGCGCGACAATGAACGCCTTATTGCCACCCTTGAACGCCTCCGCGACTTGGGTAATACCGTCATCGTGGTTGAACATGACGAAGAAACCATACGTAGGGCAGACTATGTCTTAGACATTGGTCCTGGAGCTGGCGAAGCTGGTGGGGAAGTGGTCGCCAAAGGCACGCCCAAAGAACTGATGAAGCAATCATCGATTACCGCTGACTACCTTACTGGCAAACGAGAAATTCCTCTCCCCAGTGAAAGAAGAAATCCAAAACGTGGCAACATCACCATTACTGATGTAATAGAAAACAATCTCAAAGACATTACGGTTGATATCCCTATCGGTACTTTTACCGTTGTCACGGGCGTTTCGGGAAGTGGTAAGAGCTCACTTATTACTGATACCCTTGCACCGGCCCTTGCCAATCGGGTTAACCATGCACGAAGGCGCACGGGGCGTTATGGGAAGCTTAAAGGAATTGAAAAGCTCGATAAAATCGTTAATATCGACCAGTCGCCAATCGGCAGAACTCCCCGTTCAAATCCTGCCACCTATGTGGGACTTTGGGACGACATTCGCAAGCTTATGGCCTCCACGCGTGAAGCAAAAGCGCGCGGTTATAGTCCGGGGCGTTTTAGCTTCAACGTTGCTGGCGGGCGTTGCGAAGCATGTAAAGGCGATGGGCAGATTAAGATAGAGATGCACTTTCTTCCAGACATCTATGTCCCATGTGACGTATGCAATGGTCAGCGCTATAATCGCGAAACGCTCCAAGTCCGCTATCGCGGCAAAAACGTATACGATATTCTTGAAATGACCGTTGATGAAGCACTGGAGTTCTTTGCGAGCATTCCCCAGCTTAAGCGTAAGCTGCAAACACTTCACGATGTTGGATTGGGCTATATCAGGCTTGGGCAGCCCGCCACGACCCTTTCAGGTGGCGAAGCTCAACGTGTTAAGCTTGCAAGCGAACTCCAGCGCAAACAGACAGGAAAGACCTTCTATATTCTCGATGAACCAACCACGGGGCTTCATTTTGATGACGTGCGGCAATTGCTCGAAGTTCTCATGCGCCTTGTTGACGCCGGTAATACTGTGCTTGTTATCGAGCATAACCTCGACGTTATTAAAAGTGCTGACTATATAATTGACCTCGGTCCCGAGGGAGGGGACCGAGGTGGTGAAATCGTATGCTGCGGAGCGCCCGAAGATGTTGCAGCATGCTATGAATCGCATACGGGTCGCTTCCTTGCAAACCTCCTTGCTTAAAGCCCGTAGATTCTTGATTTACGGGCTCAAGCTAAGAAGATTTACTGGTACGGGGTACGTCTCTATACAACCCCTTGCGCCATCATAGCTTCGGCTACTTTCTTAAAGCCCGCAATATTAGCACCAGCAACGTAGTTGCCTTCCATACCATATTCCTTTGCGGCCTCATCGGCGGCGTGATAAATATTTTTCATGATGCCCTGGAGCTTGGCGTCAACCTCTTCAGCTGGCCATGAAAGACGCTCGGAGTTCTGGCTCATTTCAAGACCAGAGGTTGCTACACCACCCGCATTGGTAGCTTTACCCGGGAAGAAGGTAATGCCATTATTCTGGAGGTACTCTGTTGCATCGAGCGTGGTTGGCATATTAGCGCCTTCGGCAACAATCTTACATCCGTTCTTAACCAAGTTTTCAGCGTCTTCAAGTAAGAGTTCGTTCTGCGTTGCACAGGGCAGGGCAATGTCGCAGGGGATCTGCCACACGCCACGTCCTTCGTGGTATTCTGTTCCGCTTACGCGCTCTGCGTATTCTAAAATACGACCGCGTTCAACTTCCTTAATCTGCTTAACAACGTCCAGGTCGATTCCGTCAGGAGCATAGACCCAGCCCGTCGAGTCCGACATGGTGACGACTTTGGCGCCAAGGGCCTGAGCCTTCTGAACAGCATAAATGGCAACATTACCAGAGCCGGAAACACAGACTGTCTTACCTTCAAAGCTGTCGTTATTGCAGTTCAGGTGTTCCTGCACAAAGTAAACCAAGCCATAACCCGTTGCTTCAGTGCGGACAAGCGAACCGCCGAAGCTTAAACCCTTGCCAGTAAGTACGCCCGTCCATTCGTTGCGCAGACGCTTGTACTGGCCAAACATATAGGCAACTTCACGCGCACCCGTTCCAATGTCGCCAGCAGGTACGTCGGTGTCGGCACCAATATGCTTTGAAAGCTCTGTCATAAAGCTCTGGCAGAAGCGCATGACTTCGCCATCGGACTTTCCCTTAGGGTCAAAGTCGGAGCCGCCTTTGCCACCACCCATGGGAAGGGTTGTCAGGCTATTCTTGAAGATTTGCTCAAAGCCCAGAAACTTCAGAATCGAAAGATTTACCGAGGGATGAAGGCGGATACCACCCTTATAAGGGCCAAGGGCGCTATTGAATTGCACGCGGAAGCCACGATTAACCTGTACCTCGCCCTTGTCGTCGGTCCATGGGACGCGGAAGATTATTGTACGTTCGGGCTCTACAACACGCTCAAGAATCTTTGCCTGCTCGTATTCTGGGTGCGCTTCAATGACGGGTTCTAATGACTTCAGGACCTCAGTAACCGCTTGAATAAACTCTGGCTGGTCTGGATCTTTTTCTTTTACTGCTTCAATAACTTTATCGACATAGCTCATTGTGTCCTCCTTATTAATAGACCCCTGCATTATAAGATTAAATGGCAGCTTCCTTTGTAAAGAAACAATTTCGAAACATGAATTTGACTGGGTATAATGCAAGGGTGGCCAAACTTGATGACATAAAAAAGCAGCTGTCGCGCGTACCTACTGAACCGGGCGTGTATCTCTGGAAAGACACCGATGGCCAAGTCATATATGTTGGTAAAGCAAAACAGTTGCGAGCACGTATGCGCCAATATGTTAACTTCCAAGACGAGCGGGCAAAAATCCCACAACTAGTTGGGCAAATTGATTCCTTCGAATACATTGTGACAAAAAACGAGCATGAATCACTTATTTTAGAAAAGAACCTTATCAAGCAGTACTCGCCCTATTTTAATGCCGACTTCAAGGACGATAAAAGCTATCCTTTCATTGCTCTGACCAGCTCCGATTTGTTCCCAGCAATTAAATTTACCCGCGAAAAACACCGCAGCGGTACGACTTATTTCGGCCCTTATACCGACAGTCGCGCAGCGCGAAAGCTTATTGAAGTAGCGCGACGGGTAGTACCTATCTGTTCTGCCAACTGCGCCGATTGGCGCCGCCTCAATCGTGAACTCGAACGAAAGACATACGAAGAGTATGTCGAAGGCCAACATAAACCCTGCTTTGATTGCCATGTTGGTATTGGCCCTGGTGCCTGCTGTGGCGAAATTAGCCCTGATGAATATGCAGAACATGTCATGAAAGTCGAACGTTTCCTGCGCGGGCATCAGGATGAATTCATCGTAGAGCTTCAAGAAGAAATGGAAGAAGCGGCCGCAGAACTTGATTTTGAAAAAGCATCTCGTCTTAAGGCACGCATCGACACCATATCAAGCCTCGGCGACGCGCAGCATGTAGTTTCATCACGCAATCTCAATGCCGATGTCATTGGTATCTACCGAGAAGAAACTATTGCTGGTGCCCATGTACTCATGGTACGCGAAGGACGCGTGCTTAACAGCAATGAATTTGTGCTCAACAAAGGGCTTGATGTTCCCGATGAAGATCTTTTGCATAACTTTTTACTACGCTACTACGACACAACTACTTCAATTCCCCGCGAAGTAATATGTGCTCAAATACCCGAGGACGAAAGCGAAATGAGCACCTGGCTAAGTGAGCGGCTCGATAACGCCCATGGCGCCAAGGTTCATTTTGTTGTCCCAGAACGTGGCGAGCGTTCCCATTTGCTCGAGCTTGCCCAAGTAAATGCCAAACATACTCTTATGCGTTATAAGGTCCGTTCCAACTACGACGACACGCGCATCAATAGCGCCCTTATGCAACTTGAAAGCGCTCTTGCCCTTGAAGGGCCACCCATGCGTATTGAATGTTTTGATATTTCGACTATACATGGCTCGTATACCGTAGCTTCCATGGTGGTCTTTACTGGTGGCAAGCCCGACAAAAACCAGTACCGACGATTTAAGATACGCACACCGCTTGACGAAGCGAACGACTTCTTATCTATGCAAGAGGTCTTGGGACGACGTTATGCGCCTGAACGCATGTCGGATGAGAGATTCGGTTCGCGCCCCGACCTTCTTATTCTTGACGGAGGCAAACCTCAACTGAGTGCTGCAATGCAGCAGTTCGAAAAGCTTGGTCTGGACATCCCTCTTGCCGGTCTTGCCAAACGTGACGAAGAACTGTTCGTTCCATGGCAGGAAAGTGGCCCTGTGGTACTTCCCGCTGGCTCGAGTTCTTTATATCTTGTCAAACAAATCCGTGATGAAGCGCACCGTTTCGCTATTAGCTTCCATAGGGAATTACGCGGAAAGGGTATGAATGCCAGTATCCTCGACAGTATTGCGGGCATAGGAACGGTCAGAAAAAAAGCTTTGCTCAAGCACTTCAAAAGTTTTAAAGGTCTTCGGAGCGCCTCGCTTGATGAAATAAAAGAGGCTCATCTTATACCAGACGACATCGCCGAAGAGCTCTATAGTGTTTTGCAGCAGTATAATGAAAGCTACGTAAAGCACCCCAGCAAGGAGAACAACTAACCAATGCCTGAAAGCGCACAACATATAAGCAAGGGCGAACATATTGATTTAGTCATCATTACCGGCATGAGTGGAGCAGGGCGTACCGAGGCCATGCACACTTTTGAAGACCTGGGGTACTACTGTATTGACAACCTTCCTCCTTCGCTACTCCTTTCTCTTGTTTCGTCTAGTGATATCCCTGGTCAAGGCGAGGGTCGTCCACATTTAGCCGTCGTATGCGATGCCCGCAACCGCGATTACTTTGAACAGCTGTCAACCGAGCTCAACAGACTGCATGAACAAGGTATTGAGTACCGCATTATTTTCCTTGACGCATCCGATGACGAACTGCTGGCGCGCTATAAGGCAAGCAGAAGGCGCCACCCCTTATGCACCGACAACAAAATGACCCTTGCGCAAGGCATTGACGCAGAACGCATTCTCCTTTCGGACTTACGACAACTTGCGTCGATGATTATTGACACCAGTTCTTTAAAGCCTATTGAACTTCGGGAACGTATTAATGAAACCTTTAGCGAAAGCAGCCCTCAGGATGGTCTTGGCGTAGTGGTGTATTCATTTGGATTCAAGCATGGCATGGCAGAAGACGCTGACATAGTTATCGATGTTCGTTTCCTTCCGAATCCCTACTACGATCCTAATATGCGCTACATGACAGGTCTTGAAGATGAAGTACGCAATTTCGTCATGGAGCGCAATGAAACCAGGGAATTCCTGAAAAACTGGGAACAACTTTTGGACTGTGTCATGCCTGGATACATTGCAGAAGGCAAACAACAGCTTGCTATTGGCATAGGCTGCACCGGTGGTCAACACCGCAGCGTTGTACTCGCTGAAGCAACAGGACAGTATCTGCGTTCCAGGGGCTACCGCGTGCATGTAAGCCATCGCGATTTGTCCCTTGCTGACACAAAAGGGGATGGAGGCGACAATGCCAACACCCTTTAAATACGACCCTTCTTCAACGGCAGCATTCCAAAGCATTCGGGACGCGAGCCCCGTTGTCGGTAGTGCCCAAGAGTTAAAAGCTGTCGTTATTGGGGGAGGGACAGGGGCGCCCGCTTCGATTCAAACCCTTCTTTCTTTGGGTTTGCAAACATCTGCGGTCGTGTCAATGGCGGACGACGGTGGGTCAACGGGTATCTTACGCGAACGTGCTCACGTATCACCACCGGGCGATATCCGCAAATGTCTCGTTGCCTTTGCAGAAGACCCCGACGCCCCCTATGTCCGTGCTTTTAAGTACCGTTTCGATTTTGCCAACAATCATACTCTGGGAAATTTAACGCTTTCTGCCCTTGAAGAAGCAACGGGTTCCTTCCCGGAAGCTATTCGTATTTGCGAGCGTATGCTTTCAGCACGTGGGCATGTGTATCCTTCGACCCTCGACAATATTACTCTCTGTGGCAAAACACGCGATGGGCGCAGTATTGAAGGGCAGGCTGATCTTTCGCACTCCCATACCGCCCTCCAAGAAGTTTGGCTCAAGGACGACAAAGCAACTCCGTATCCAGAAGCTATCAAAGCAATTTGCGAGGCCGACCTTATTGTGCTCGGTCCTGGATCATTGTTCACCTCAATTATTCCCAACCTTTTGGTCCCTGGTGTTCTTGACGCCATTCGTTCATCCCGCGGTACCACGCTCTTTGTCTGCAGTCTTGCTGACATGCAGGGTGAAACATGGGGGCTATCAGCAGAAGAACATGTTGATGCCTTGCTTTCGCATGGCATGGATGGCTTGCTTGACTATTGCCTTGTGCATGCTCCAAAACCCTTACGTCCTGGCGGAACGCTCCCAGGCAACTTTGAGGCTATAACGGAAGGTGCCAGTACGGCAACAGAAACTACCGAAGTAAAACCGCTCGGCACCGCCATACGCCCTGTTGCCATCAGCTACGATTCGGCCCACCGCATACAGAGTAAAGGTCCAACGCTTATTGCTCGAAATTTAGTTGACCCGCTTCGCCCCACATGGCACGACCCACAGGCGCTTCGCGAAGCTTTTACGGGAGTTTTGAAAGCATGTCATTCACTACCGATGTAAAAGAGGAGCTCACACGAGTTTTACCAACCTGTTCTCACTGCGACAAAGCGCTCCTTTCCGCGCTCATACGCATAGAAGGAACTCTCTTTCTCATGGGTTCAGGAACGTGCCGCTTGGAGGTTTCTACCGATTTACCCAGTGTTGCACGGCTTATCGTGCGCCTTGTTCATGGGGTTTATGGTCTTCAAACAGAACTTGTAATGCGTCGCAGCGTTCTTCATAAAACACCGAACTATCTTATTGAAGTTCCATCACAAGAAGGGCTTGAAGAAGCGCTCAATGACCTCGGCGTGCTGGGGACAGACGGTCTGACATCGGGCATAGCTGACCACCTTGTCAAAAAACGTTGCTGCGCAGCTGCCTATTTGCGTGGTGCTTTTCTTGGATGCGGCTTTGTATCAAACCCGCGCGGTGACTTTCATTTCGAAATGACCGTCGAGTCGGCTGATCTTGCAAGTGGTCTGGTATCACTTATGTCAGATTGGGGCATTAATGCCAAGATAATGCAGCGACGAAGTTCTTCTATCGTCTACTTAAAGAGCGGAACGGCAATTTCTGAGTTCCTTGCACTGGTAGGTGCAAATCAATGCGCCCTTGCCATGGAAAATGAACGGGTTATCAAAAGTGTGCGCAACGATGTCAACAGGCGCGTTAATGCCGAACTGGCAAACCAGCAAAAAAGCACCGAAGCAAGTGTTGGGCAAATTATGGCTATTCATACCGTTGTCGACCGCTATGGCATCGATGCCCTTCCTGCAGCTTTGCAAGAAGTCATACGCCTTCGCGTTGCCCACCCCGATGCAAGCATGAAAGAACTCGGCGAATATGCTGACCCACCTCTTTCTAAGTCTGCTATTGCTCACAGGATGCGCCGTATCGAAGAAATGGCACGTGCCGAATAATTAATCCCAAGTTTTCTTTCTTCCATTTACGTTAAATGAACAGTTTTGAACGCAGGCTCTGCATGCTTTTCGCTATACTGTACTTATCTATTTACCAAGAGAAAAGGGGACCCTTATGGCTACCAAAGTTGGTATCACCGGATTCGGACGAATTGGACGCCTTGTGTTTCGTGCTATGGCTCAAGATCCAGATTTTGACATTGTTGCCTGCAATATTACTGGCGACCCTGCAATGGCAGCTCATCTGCTGAAATACGACTCGGTTCATGGCATCATGTTTGAAGATGTCCACGTTGAAGGCGACAAGCTCATTGTCGATGGAAAAGAAATCCAGATTCTTTCCGACCGCGATCCTGCCAACCTCGGCTGGGGTAACCTTGGCGTAGAACTCGTGATTGAATCAACTGGGCATTTCAACGACGGCGAAAAAGCCATTGCCCACATCGACAAGGCTGGTGCTAAGAAAGTTCTTATAACTGCTCCTGCGAAAAATGAAGACATTACTATCGTCATGGGCGTTAACGACGAACTCTATGATGCTGCTTCTCACAATATTGTTTCGAATGCTTCTTGCACGACAAATTGCCTGGCACCCTTTGCTAAGGTGCTCCTCGACAATTTTGGCATCAAGCGCGGCTACATGAATACCATCCATGCATACACTAACGACCAAATGATACTTGACCATCATCACAAAGACTTCCGTCGTGCCCGTGCTGCAGCAATGTCTATGATTCCGACAACCACTGGTGCTGCACGTGCAGTTTCCCTCGTACTTCCTGAACTTGCTGGCAAGATGGACGGTTTTGCAACCCGCGTTCCCACACCAGACGGTTCCATGGTTGACCTGACGGCAGAACTTGAAAAAAATGTTACCGTTGACGAAATCAATGCTGCTATGAAGGCTGCTGCCGAAGGTCCCTTAAAAGGCATTCTGCAGTATTGCGAGGACCCCATTGTTTCCATTGACATCGTTGGCAACAAGCACTCTTCGATATTTGATAGCAAACTCACCATGGTTTTGGGTGGGGAAGGCAACTTTGTGAAGTGCATTTCCTGGTACGACAACGAATGGGGTTATTCAAACCGCGTTGTTGACCTAGCACGCAAGATGATGCAGTAAATACTTTGATTGGAGTTATATGGCTCGGATTAGAACGCTTGACGAAGCACAGGTTGAAGGCAAGCGCGTACTTCTGCGCGTCGACTTCAATGTACCGCTCCGTGGAAAAACCGTCCTTGACGACACACGTATTCGTGCATGTCTTCCCACTATTGAATATCTGCTCGACCACAAGGCTCGTCTCATAATCCTGAGCCACTTGGGCCGCCCAGCAGGCGAAGGCTATCAGAAAGAGTTTTCTCTTGGTCCTGCAGCCTTTAAGCTCGAAGAGCTTATTGGACGTCCTGTTCAAATGGCTAAAGATGTTACCGGGCCCGATGCACAAGAAAAAGCAGCATCACTTGCTGATGGCGAAGTCTTACTTCTTGAAAACCTCCGTTTTGATGCCCGCGAAAAAGCTAAGGATCCCGCTTTTGTCAAAGAACTAGCTTCTCTAGGCGAAGTATTTGTTAACGACGCTTTCGGTGCTGCTCATCGCGACCATGCATCAATTTCTGGTATACCTGAGCACTTGCCGTCCTATGCAGGCCTGCTGCTCCAAAAAGAAGTGCAGACACTATCGGGGATGCTTGACAATCCAAAGCGTCCCTTTGTTGCCGTCCTTGGCGGTTCGAAGGTTTCTGACAAAGTTGCCATTATTAATTCGCTTATAGACAAGTGCGACACACTTATTATTGGCGGCGGCATGTGCTTCACCTTCCTTCTTGCACAGGGTCACCCGGTGGGCAATAGCCTTAAGGAACTCGAATGGATTGGTCGTTCCGCCCTCATGCTTGAACGCGCTGAAGAACAGGGAGTCAAGATTCTTCTCCCTGTTGACGTGGTAGCTGCAGACCGTTTTTCGCCCGATGCTGCAACGGTTACCGTTGATGTCGACAGCATTCCTGATGATATGATGGGCCTCGACATTGGTCCTGAGACTGATGCACTGTTTTCATCTGCCATCAAGGAAGCTGGCACCGTTTTTTGGAATGGGCCCATGGGCGTTTTCGAAATGGATGCCTTTGCCGCAGGCACGCGCGAGGTTGCACAAGCATGTGCCGACAATAGCGAAGCGGACACTATCATCGGTGGCGGCGACAGTGTTTCGGCCGTTAATAAGTTTGGACTGGCAGATAAAATGACTTTCATTTCCACCGGCGGTGGGGCATCGATGAAACTTGTTGAAGGTACGCCGATGCCTGGCGTTGAAGCTCTTAAGGAAGGTGACTAGTATGCGTAAGCCCTGTATGGCTGGCAATTGGAAGATGAATAATACCTGGGCAGAAACAGTTCTGCTCGCCCAGGGTATATCTAATAGAAGCGAAGGCCGCTGGGAAGATGACATCGATGTCGTCTTATGTCCTGCTATGCCAAACTTAAAAGCAGCCTATAGCGTCATCGAGTTTGACAATGCTCCTATTGCTATTGGTGCGCAAAATGTCCATTGGGAAGCATCGGGCGCATACACAGGCGAAGCAAGCTGCGAAATGCTCACCGAAGTTGGCGTAAGTTATTGCATAGTGGGTCATTCGGAGCGCCGTGAATACTTTGCTGAAACGGACGAAATGGTAAACAAGAAGGCTAAGGCACTTATCCAGGCAGGCATTACTCCTATCGTATGTGTTGGCGAATCGCTTGCCGTTCGCGATGAAGGAACTTACCTCGACTTTGTCAGCAGCCAGGTTCGTGCGGCTTTTGCTGGTATCGAAGCAACTCGGGCTCAAAAATGCATCATTGCCTATGAACCTATTTGGGCTATTGGCACCGGGCGCACTGCCACTCCCGAACAAGCTCAAGAAGTATGTGAAGCAATCCGTGGCTGCATCAGCGAAATGTTTGATACCAACTGCGCTGAAGCCATGCGCATCCTCTACGGCGGTTCGATGAAGCCAGAAAATGTTGCTGGACTCATCGAAAAGCCCGATATCGACGGTGGCCTCATTGGTGGCGCCGCCCTCGACGCGGAAAGCTTTGTCTACCTTGTAAAAGCTTGTCTGGAGTAGCGCTCTATGGCTGACGCACAAGCTTTACACCTTCCCGCTGCGCTCATCATTATGGATGGGTATGGGCTCGGTCGTCCTGGCCCAACTAATGCAATTGATACGGCACATACGCCCTGCCTTGACCATTTGTATGCAAACTGCCCGTGGATTCCCATCCAAGCTTCTGGCGAATACGTCGGGCTTCCCGACGGGCAGATGGGTAACTCAGAAGTTGGTCATCTCAATATTGGCGCAGGGCGTATTGTCTACCAAGAGCTTACGCGCATTAACACGGCCTGCAAGGACGGCTCTCTAAAGGAAAACACCGTCATTAATAAAGCGCTTGATATTGCTCAGCAAAATGACTCAGTCCTTCACCTCATGGGGCTTGTTTCAGATGGTGGCGTGCATTCTTCCAACGAACATCTCTACGCCCTTGTTAAGCATGCCAAAGAATATGGGGTGCCGCACATCTTCATCCATTGCTTCCTCGATGGACGCGATGTTGCTCCCACCAGCGCATATGGCTATATTGAAGAACTTTTGTCCTTTATCAACGAACAAAATGACGAAAACTGCCATATTGAAATCGCGACAATTATGGGGCGCTACTATGCTATGGATCGCGACAACCGCTGGGAGCGTGTCGAACAAGCATATCGCTGCCTTGCCTTTGCAGAAGGCCTCACAGAGCTTGATCCGCTTGCCTTTATCCAGGCTTCGTATGACGCAGGCGTAACTGATGAATTTGTTGTTCCTGGCGCTTTTTCTTCAAGGGGCATACATAGCAATGACGCCCTTATTTTCTTTAACTTTAGACCTGATCGCGCTCGTGAAATAACCCATTGCTTTACCGATAAAAAGCCTTTTGAAGGCCTTGAGGCAATCCGACCACATTTTGTCTGCTTGACTGAATACGACCCGAATATTCCAGCCAGTGTCGCCTTCCCGAAAACCTTTCCTGAAGACGTTTTGGCTGACGTTTTAAGCACAAGCGGCCTTAGGCAGTACCACATTGCTGAAACTGAAAAGTATGCCCATGTAACCTTCTTCCTTAATGGAGGCATCGAAGCCGAAAAAGCGGGGGAGAAGCGCGTACTTATCCCAAGCCCAAAAGTTGCTACTTACGACTTGCAGCCCGAAATGAGCGCTCCTGAGGTATCTGAAACTCTTGCTCATGCCATTGAAAATGATGAAGCAGACGTCTATATTGTCAACTTTGCCAACTGCGACATGGTGGGGCACACGGGCGTCCTTGAAGCCGCCATTGCTGCCGTTGAAACAGTCGACCATGGAATTCAGCTTGTTCTCGATGCACTCAAGAGTAAAGGTGGCGTAGCGATTGTTACCGCCGATCATGGAAATGCAGATGTAATGTGTAGTGAAGATGGCAGCCCCCATACTGCCCACACAACAAATCCCGTTCCTATGATCCTTGTCGATTATTCCGATTCTCAGTTTAAATTCGCAGGTGAGGCCCATGGCGCCCTTTGCAACTTGGCTCCAACGCTGCTCGATATGATAGGTATTAAAAAGCCAGAAAAAATGGAGGCAGAATCTCTTCTTGCATAAGAAGGGAATGGATACTATAATTTCACACTTGCGTATTAATGCATGATAGAGAAAGAGTAGACCTTGAACGCACTGGTTATCATATTGATTATTGCCCTGCTTATTTCAGGTGTTGGGCTTATTGCTTTTATTATGCTGCACTCTGGCAAAGGAACGGGCGTGTCGGACGCAATTGCTTCTTCGCTGTATTCCAGCCAGACAGGCACAAGCATTATTGAAAAGAACCTTGACCGTATTACCATTGTTTTTGCAATTATCTTTATCGTATCGCTTTTGCTTTTGATGATTTTCTATCCGAAAGGAAGCATCCTTTAGTAAAGCAAGGCATCCGTCGGAGTGGTGGAATGGCAGACACGCTAGCTTGAGGTGCTAGTGCCCGAAACTTGGGTGTGCGGGTTCAAATCCCGCCTCCGACACCAAATTTATTACGCCGTTCTGACGAACGGCGTTTTTTCATACCATACGTCCTGCCGCTGCGGCTGCGTCTGCTGGCACATAAGCCCTTCATTCGCTTCAGTCACGTACTAAAGTACGCTCCTTCGCTATTCAAGGCTTCTGCACTCAGCAGGCCGCACCCTCGCTGTTTTACTAGCGCCAACCTGCGAGTTAAATTTGCGCGCTCACCGTTTCACCATGGGCGACCTGTGACTTTTGGACCTGTTTTGTTATTACAGGTCATAAATATAGGCGGGATTTGAACCGATGAGGTGGAATTGCTACAACCGTGCCAGTGGCACGTTTGTAGCAATTCGCCCGACCGAGCTTGCGAGGGAGGGGTAGAGGG
>JAFUCE010000019.1 GCA_017459805.1 Eggerthellaceae bacterium | reverse complement strand
TTCTTGTATTTTTTGCCCGACCCGCAGGGGCAGGGATCATTGCGGCCCACGTTTGCCCACGGATCGTTCTTGTCCTTTTCAAAGGTTTGCGGCCGTGCCGTCTCGGCAGGCTTAGGCGCTTCTGCAGGCATACCTTCCGCACTCGCCTGCGCCGCTGCCATGCGCTGGGCAGAACTCACATTCGACCCATCGAGCACCGCTTCAGGCGACGAATAACTAACCTTACCGCCCAAGGCATTTTGCTGCTGCACAACTGGTGCCTGCTGAGCAATCTGCAAACGCAGCAGCGTACGCAAGTAGCTTTCATACATGCCGCTTGTCATTTCGCCGAAGGCACGATGCGCTTCATTTTTGTATTCCACCAAAGGATCGCGCTGGCCAAAGGCACGCAGGCCAATACCAATTTTCAGGTAGTCCATGTCCTGCAAATGCGACATCCAACGCGTGTCGATAATACGAAGCATAATCTGAGATTCCAGGTCAGCCATGACTTCGTCGCCTAAAGTGCTGCGCTTTTCTTCGTACACGCCAACCAATTCATCGGTCGCCGCTTCGACCACCACATAAGGGTCATCGCCGTGGTTAGTGGCGTCCACGCTAAAGGTGTTGCGGCCATCCATTTCGGCCACCCAGCGCTCAACCGCATGCTTGTCCCAGTCATCGCTTGGCACCTTTTCGGGACAGTTTTCAAGCACGACTTCTTCCGAACAATCATGAGCAATCTCGGGAATTCGTTCGGTCAAATCCTTACCATCCAAAATGGCATTACGTTCTTCATAGATGGCCTTGCGCTGCAAGTTCATGACGTCGTCGTACTCAAGGACGTTTTTACGTGCGGCAAAGTTCATCTGCTCAACCTGGCGCTGAGCACCCTCAATGGCCTTGGAAACCATGGAGGCCTGAATCGGTTGATCTTCAGGGATTTCGGTGCGCTGCATCATGTTTGAAATGCTGTCCATGCGGCTGCCACCAAAGAGGCGCATCAAGTCGTCTTCAAGCGACAGATAAAACTGTGTGAAACCTGGGTCGCCCTGACGGCCAGAACGACCGCGCAGCTGATTGTCGATACGGCGGCTTTCATGGCGCTCCGTACCAATAACGCACAGACCGCCTGCGGCCACCACCTCTTCATGTTCCAGCTTGGTAATAGCACGCGCCTCTTCCAAAGCTGCATCGCGGTCGGCTTGGGTGGGTGGCCTCAGAGCGCCCTCTTCCACTTCGGCGCCCTCTTCCAATTCGGGGTTGAAGCCGCGTTCGTAAAGCATGGCATCAGCCAAACCTTCGGGGTTGCCACCCAGCAAAATGTCGGTACCGCGACCAGCCATGTTGGTCGCAAAAGTTACCGCACCAACGCGCCCTGCCTGGGCCACAATAAGCGCCTCGCGTTCATGGTTTTTGGCGTTTAAGGTTTCGTGTGGAATACCACGCTTGTCCAGCAGGCGCGACAGCTTTTCGGAGTTTTCGATAGTTACCGTGCCAATAAGGCAGGGCTGACCCGCGTTGTGCCGCGCCGCAATGTCGTCAGCAACCGCGTTGTATTTCGCATCGACCGTGCGATAGATAAGATCGTTCGCATCCACGCGAACAACCGGCTTGTTCGGCGGAATGGCCATAACAGGCAAGTTGTAAATCTGGCGGAACTCAGAGTCTTCCGTCATGGCGGTACCCGTCATGCCTGACAGCTTGTCATAGAGGCGGAAGTAGTTCTGCAAGGTAATGGTAGCCAGCGTCTGGTTTTCTTCGCGGATGTGTACACCTTCTTTGGCTTCCACCGCCTGGTGCAAACCTTCAGACCAGCGGCGCCCTTCCATGATACGACCAGTGAATTCGTCGACGATCTTTACTTCCCCGTCAACAACCACGTAGTCGATGTCGCGGTGGAAGAGGAACTGCGCCTTTAAGGCTTGCTGCAAATGGTTGGGTAACTGACCTGATGGATCGTTGTAAAGGTCTTCAATCCCCAAGGCATTTTCAACCTTCACCAAACCGCGCTCAGTCGTCGAAATGGTACGCTTAGCTTCATCCTTTTCGAAGTCGACGCCTTCCTGCAAACTAGGAATGACGCGGGCAAATTTGCGATAGGTGTCTGCGGCCTGCGTGCCTGCACCCGAAATGATGAGAGGCGTACGTGCCTCGTCGATAAGGATGGAGTCAACCTCGTCCACCACGGCAAAATGATGGCCACGTTGCACGCGATTTTCCGCCTTGGTGACCATGTTGTCGCGCAAGTAATCGAAGCCAAACTCCGAATTTGTGCCATAGGTCACGTCGGCCTGATAGGCAGGAACCTTCGCAGCCAGGGGCATGCCATTTTGGATAAGGCCAACATCCATTCCCAAAAACCTATAGATGCGCCCCATCCATTCGCTGTCGCGCTTAGCGAGGTAGTCGTTAACGGTAACTATATGCACGTTATGCCCCGGAAGCGCGTTCAAATAACCCGCCAAGGTAGACACGAGCGTCGTGCCTTCACCCGTTTTCATTTCGGCAATTTGCCCCGCATTAAGAGCCATGCCGCCAATAAGCTGCACGTCGAAATGTCGCAGGCCTAAGGTGCGCACGCTCGCTTCGCGCACGGTCGCAAAAGCCTCCGGCAGAATCGAATCGAGGTCTTCCCCGTTTTCACAGCGCTGCCTAAACGCAGCAGTAAGGGCGCGCAGTTCGTCGTCAGACTTTGCCTGCATGTCAGACTCGAGAGCATTAATCTTGCTCACAATTGCTTCGAACTGCTTAAGCTGGCGACCTTCGCCCAAGGTTCATAGTTTTGAAAGAAAATTTGCCATAGTATCTGCGCTTTCATTTGCCTAACTTGCAAGCTTTCACTCTAACACAGCACGCCCTTTAGCGCGGGAATTACACCTGATGTACGCTTCTTTGAAGCACCAAGCAAATCCGCGTAACGCGCCTCCCGCTGCCGTTTTGCCACATTGCTAAACGCTACAATCAATCAGGTCGTTAGACCTTTTCGTTCAAGATGCGACTGTACATGTCGGACATACGCTGGGATGGGTCGAGTCCCAGTTCTTCGCTCATGTAGCTGCGATAGCGCAACCAGGTTTTAATGGCCGCAGGGCGCTGCCCCGTGCGAGCCTGAAGCGACATGAGCTGTTCGTAGCAGTCTTCGCGCTGTACGTCGTAGGAAAGAGCCTGTTCAGCAAATTGGAGCGCGCCAGAATTGTCGCCAATTCCCGACAGGCGCCTCGACGCTTCAAGCAGAGTGTTGACCACCCGATTGCGCCATTCTGCACGCGCGGCAATAAGCATGGGTTCGCCGTTTTCACTTGGCAAAAGATCGCCGCGGTAAACGCTGCGAATTTGGTCCAAAAGACCAAGGTAGGTGTTAGGGTCCGGCTCAGAAAAGCGCAGGCTATCGCAGAGTTGCTTACACCGGCTTATATCGCTTTCAATGAGCGCATCTTCAATGCCAACAATGCCATGCATCCTGCGCAAATACGGACAAGTTCCGTCATTAAGAAGGATACTGCGCCGCAGAATGGAGATGCTGTTGTACAAGTTGTGCCGCGCCTGAATGCTCGAGCTGTCAGGCCAGAGGCGTTCTGCGATATTGTCGCAGGAAAGGTCGTGGCCGCTGTTAAGCACCAACAAAGCCAGCAAGGTGCGCACCTTCTTGCGCTTAAAATCTGATGGTTTAAATACCGTGTCACCTATGCTGGCCGAAAAGCCTCCAAAGAGATTCACCTTCAAGGGGGGTACCGCACTTTTTGCGTCTCCCTTGTTCTTCAGGCGGTTCCGTGCTGACGCAAGATGAAGGGCGGTCGAAACAGCTCCCGTACGAGCAACCTTGTTATATGCATAGCTTGTGCGCTGTACTTCCAGGTCGTCTTCGAAACTGTCGCAGCGATGATACGCCGTAATGAAGGCCATATGGCTCATGTCAAGCCCCAGGCCATACGCGTCAACTTCACGACGCAAAAGCACACACGCAGAGACGTTTTGCTGCACAAAAGGGCTTTCAAAGGCCTGCTCAACCTTGGTCTGCACATGCGGAAGGTCCTTCACTTGTACTCCGGTAACACGCGCCTTATGGATACAACAGGCAAGGCTGAGCATTATGTCGTTTTGCCCGTCAAGCTTGGCAATGAACGCATCGAGCTTGCCGACATCCGCCGAAGCCTTGGACCAAAAGGTCCAGAGCGCAGCCATGGAAGCATCGAGGGACGGCACTTCTCGCTTGAGACTATTCTTTTGCGACTGGAATAGTGCCTCGAGTTCAGCCGCGTGCCCTTCGTCCTCTACCAACAAGTAAGCATACGCTGCCGCTTCAAGGCGAAGAGCCAGCGGGTAGTCAATCTTGTAGGCAACTTGCGTCAAAGCATCAAGGGCTCCTTCGCTGTAGTCGATATAAGCTCGCCGAATACACGAGGCCGTATAGAGTTCAGGCTTGGTTCGCAAACGTTCACTTCGTATGCTGCCGTAAATTGTTTCTGCGGGCACCAGAGCGCACATATTCAGGAGTGCTTGTTGTTGGCTTACAAGCCAATCGCAGCGCGTTTGGGCATCACAGAATTGAACAAGCAGCTGGGACGCGCGAAGGGCATTTCCTCGCGCTATCAAAATGTCGGCAACGCGTATAACGAGTTCACTTACGTCGTCAGCCCCAATCTCTTGGGCAATGGCGCGCATATAGGGCGCAAAGGCGGAGAGTACTTCCTTGAGCGGAAAGCCAAGGGCTGCAAAATCGCCACTGTATTCATCCACGGTCATGAAGGCTCGCACGCTCTGAGCCGCAATTTCCTCCGCACATATTTCGGTGCCAAGGAGTACCTCGAGCTCTTCAAAGGTACCCTGTTCAAGCATAAGCAAAGCAAAGGACAAGGCGCGTTGCGCCGAATCGTCAACTTCATCGAGATGCTCACGCAAAAACTGGCAGAAGGAGTTTTGCGAACAAAGCGCAAGGAACGGCACCTTCCCCACTGGATGCAAGGCGGGCATATCCTGGCGCAAATTGATGCCGATATTGCGCAAATCCGTTCGCTCGCGTTCAGAATAGAGCAAGTCCTGAGCACCAACAGTAATGCAGGCTTCTTCATGGTCGCGCAATGGATGGGCCGTGGGATTTGCACACACCACCACTTCACGTTCGCCTGCAAGAAGCCCCGTACACATTTCCCAAACTTTGTCCCGACGTGTTGCGCCTAGGTAAGGTACGTTGTCGAAAACGATAAGATCGCCAAGCGTTGACTCGTCCAAAATGTCTGGCAGCAAAGTGCCTGCATCAAGATCGCGCAAGAAACAAGGATTGTCTGCCTCCAGCCAGAAGGTGCGCTCAAAAGCATTGACCATAGCTGCGTAATCACGCACAAGCAATGACTTGCCAAATCCAAATGGTGCCAACACGTATCGCACCACTTCGCGATTGCGCATCATATATGCAAGAAGATTATTGCGCGCAATAGAAACGCCGCCTGCATATTGTTTGGGGATGATACCGTTGCAAAACGAGTGTTTGACATAAGACATTCTGAGCCTCCTTCTCGTGAGACGAAGGCAATGAATGTGGGACGATTACTTTACTTTCCTGCAACATAAAATGCAAGAGCTTTTTGCAAGCTTTTTTGACTATTTTTGGTGAATTGTGTTCAAGGGAAAACTGGGCCACAAGGTATGGTGGTATTTGTGATGCGGTGAACGACAACAAGGGCGATGGTGTATGGCAGCGCAACAAGGAAACAGGGGCCGACAGCGCACATACCGCACGGCACAGCCACGAAAAAACAATGCTTCCCGTAAATGATGGCCCTTTGATTGAATTTGTAATCTGGACATCTGTCCAAGTTAGCCTTGCAATTATATTGGGCGCAAGCCCCGCCGTTTGTGAGGGCCTATTGGCCTGAGCAAGCGGCGTTTCTCTTTTTCGCATCCTTTGCTATGTTTCCATTT
>JAFUCE010000071.1 GCA_017459805.1 Eggerthellaceae bacterium | reverse complement strand
GGGTTGTTCTTGGTGCGGCGGGAAAGCACCTGGATGGTGCGACGGATTTCTTCGTTGCGCCCAATAACCGGGTCAAGTTTGCCTTCCCGCGCTTGTTGGGTAAGGTTTTGGCCGTACTGCTCTAGGGCTTCGAACTGGGCCTTTTCGGTTTGGTCGGTCACGCGCGTGTCGCCACGCAGTTCGTCGTAGGCTTCTTCAATGTTTTTGCGCGTAACACCCGCCACGGAAAGCACACGTCCCGCTGCGCCCTTGTCTTCAGTGAGCGCAATGAGCAAATGTTCGCTCGTGGCATACTGGTCGCCCAGGGACTCGGCGATTTTTACGGCGTTGTCGAGCAGGTTCATGAGTTCCATGCTGGGCACGCCGCCCATCATAAGGTTGCCGCTGTTGGAAACCTTGGGCATCTTGGCGATTTCGTCGTTGACGTTAGCCAGCAGTTGCGCGGGCTCGGCCCCGATGCGCTTGATGATGGCGTTCAGGTTGTTTTCCTGCGTTTCCAGGAGCGCCTTAAGCATATGGATGGGTTCGGCCTGCGCCGCTTCGGCGTCGCTGGCGATGCTCAAGGTGTTTTGAAGTGCTTCCTGTGCAGTTAGTGCTAACTTCTGCAAATTTCCCATGTTCATAATTCATACCTCCTTTAAGGAAGTCTTCTGATTGCTGTCGTTCCGCGGGTCACGAGACTGGTAACCTGCTCACGCGTTTCTAGCTCATGCACACGGTCCGCCAAGCGACGCACGCGCTTGTGCAGGTCGTCAAGTTCTTGGTCGCGTTCGTCCAAGCGGCCTTGCAAGTCCAGAATGCGGATAACGCCTGCCAGGTTGATGCCTTCGTTCGTGAGTTCGTTGATAAGCGCCAGGCGTTCGATGTCGGCCTGACTGTACATGCGCGTGTTGCCGCTCGTGCGCTGCGGCGTTACCAGGCCCTTCTGTTCGTAGGAGCGCAGAGTTTGCGGATGCACTCCCGCCAGTTCGGCTGCCACACTAATCATGTACACCGGTCTGTTTCTGTCTTCCATACTCATAGCTACCAACCTCTAAGTCTGTCAAAACAACTCGTTTGCCTTTAAGGGCATGAGCCGTTTTGCTATTACCAGTCGCGGACCTTTTCGTCGCTTGCTTCTGCGAAAGCTTCGAGAGCTTCCTTTTGCTTGTCGTTTAAATCTTGGGGCACCTTGACTCGCACCGTTATGCGCAAGTCCCCGTTGCCCGTGCCTTTAACCTTAGGCGCACCCTTGCCGGAAAGCTTCAATTGCGCGCCGTCCTGCGTTCCTGCAGGAATGGTGACACGCGCCTTTTTGCCATCGGGCGTGGGCACGTTAATCTTGGCGCCAAGCGCTGCTTCGCTAATGGAGACGGGCACGTCCATAAGCACATCGGCACCCTTGCGCGCGTAAAGCGGATGCTTCGCGATCTTAGTCGTGATGAGCAGGTCGCCCGCTGCACCGCCGTTTTCGCCCGGGGCGCCTTTGCCCTTGTAGCGATTGCGCCCACCATTCACCGCGCCTGCCGGCACCTTCACCGTCAAAGTTTCTGGTTCAGACCTGCCAGGAATGCGCACGGTGACGCGCTTTTCGCAGCCCTTAAAAGCTTCGTCGAAACTCACTTCCAGGTCCACACTCAGGTCGCGGCCTTTTTGCGCTTGCGGCTGAGCACCATAGGCACCAAAGCCGCCGAACCCAGCGAAGGGGTTTCCACCCGCAGCGCCGCCACCGGCCCCGCCAAAGTCGAAGCCGCCCGATGCACCAAAGATGCCTTCACCACGGCGAATGCTATCCAGAATTTCTGCCCAACTACCGAAGCTGCCAAAGTCAACGGTGTAGCCACCAGCACCCGTGCCACCCCAGCCTTGCGGGATATGGTTCGGATTGCCCGTGCCGTACTGGTCGTAAATCTGGCGCTTCTTTTCGTCGGAAAGTACCTCGTAGGCTTCGTTGATTTCCTTGAACTTCGCTTCGTCACCGCCAGCGTCGGGGTGATGCTTGCGCGCCAGCTTTCGGTACGCCTTCTTTATTTCATCTTGTTCGGCATTGCGTGGAACGCCAAGGATCTTGTAGTAATCCGGAGTACCAGCCATGCGTCCCACCTACCTTTCAACCTGTTAGTTATCCAATACACACAAGGAGACAGGTGCACAGTCACATTCGCGCACAACCATCTGCCTTCTTCGCGAGGGCAGCGTGGTGCGCATCTTGTGCACAGTCACATTCGCGCACAGCCATCTGCCTTCTGCAGCCGCCACCCGCGAACGAGACAGCTGCACCCGTCCCCCGACTCAATGGTTCGGCTGCCGTTAGACAGACGTAACAATCTCTTCGCGGGCAGGGCCACCGGTTGTTACCGTCACCATGGCAGGCCGAATAACCTTGCGCCCCATGCGATAACCCTTCTGGTACACCTCTGCCACGGTTTCGTCGGGCACGGATGCGTCTTCCACCTTGGCGACCGCCTGCGCTGCCAGCGCATCGAAAGCTTCACCCACGGGGTCGATAACCTCAACGCCGTTTTTCGTCAGCACTTCAACAAGCTTTGCATGCACTTGCTTAACGCCGTCAAGCAAACCTGCTTCGCCATTTTCGTCGGCATAACCGATGCTCCGCTCAAAGTCGTCAATAACGGGCAGAAGGTTTTCCACCAGGCCTTCCGTAGCACGCGTCTTTTCTTCCTCGCGCTGTTCATTAGTGCGGCGGCGGTAGGTGTCCCATTCGGCATGAAGGCGCATGAACTTGTCCTGCCATTCCTTCACTTCCGCCTGCGCAGCTTCAAGCGCTTCTTCGGGGGTCAGCTCGCGCGCTTCTTCTACGGCTTCTTCTGCTTCCGCAGCTTCTGCCTCTTCCGCTTCTTGAGCACCTTCGGCTTCAGCAGCGGGCGCATCTGCTGCGCCCGCCCCTTTGCCTTTCATTTTGCCTTCAGCTTCTTCCAGAATTTCTTCCGCTTCAGAAACTATGTCGTCCTTTTTCTTGGCCATTATTTATCGCCTTCGTCCTCATCGACCACTTCATAGTCTGCTTCAATGGGGCCGTCATCGGCTGGGTTGGCCGCGCCCGCAGCGCCACCCATGTCGCCCATGTTAGGCATGCCGTCGGCGCCCTGAGTGCTGTAGACCACTTCGGCCAGCTTGTAGCCCACCTGCTGGAGCTTTTCGGTCGCGGACTTGATGGTTTCGATGTCGCTGCCTTCAAGCGCGGTCTTGGCTTCAGCAATAGCTTCTTCAGCAGCCGTCTTCGACTCAGCCGGAACCTTGTCGCCCAGCTCGCTCAATGTTTGTTCGGTCGCATTCACGAGGCTGTCGCAGTTATTGCGGATTTCAACTTCTTCGCGGCGCTTCTTGTCTTCTTCGGCATGAGCTTCCGCGTCCTTGACCATGCGGTCGACTTCGTCGTCGTTAAGCGCGGTCGAACCACTGATGGTAATTTGCTGCTGCTTGCCCGTGCCCAGGGCCTTCGCGGACACGTTCACGATGCCGGTCGCGTCGATGTCGAAGGTGACTTCGATTTGCGGAATACCACGACGTGCAGCCGGAATCCCTGTCAGCTGGAACTTGCCGAGGGTCTTGTTGTCGGCAGCCATGTCGCGTTCGCCCTGCAGGACGTGAATTTCAACGCTCGTCTGGTTGTCGGCCGCGGTTGAATAGATTTCGGTCTTGCGCGTGGGGATGGTTGTATTACGTTCGATCATGCGGGTCATAACGCCGCCCATGGTTTCAACGCCCAAGGAAAGCGGAGTTACGTCGAGCAGCAGAATGCCTTCCACGTCGCCCGCGAGCACGCCGCCCTGAACCGCAGCACCCATGGCCACAACTTCGTCGGGGTTCACGCTCATGTTGGGCTGCTTGCCCGTAATAGCCTTCACCAAATCCTGCACGGCAGGCATACGGGAAGAACCGCCAACCAGCAGCACTTCGTCAACGTCGCCGGTGCCAAGATTAGCATCCTTAAGCGCTTGCTGAACCGGACCCTTGCAACGTTCGAGCAGGTCATGCGTGATTTTTTCGAACTCAGCGCGCGTCAACGTGTAGTCCAAGTGCTTCGGGCCCGATGCGTCTGCCGTAATAAAGGGCAGATTGATGTTGGTCTGGCTGGTGGAAGAAAGTTCGATCTTAGCCTGCTCTGCTGCTTCCTTCAGGCGCTGCAGGGCCATCTTGTCTTCGCGCAAGTCAATGCCATTGTCGGCCTTAAACTTGTCGGCCATCCAGTCGATGACGCGCTGATCCCAGTCGTCGCCACCCAGGTGGTTGTCGCCCGCGGTGGAGCATACTTCAAACACGCCATCGCCCAGTTCAAGCACGGACACGTCGAAGGTGCCGCCGCCCAAGTCGAAGACGAGAACTTTTTCGTCCTTGTTGGTCTTGTCCAAGCCGTAAGCAAGAGCTGCCGCGGTCGGTTCGTTGATGATACGCATGACTTCCAGGCCTGCAATCTTGCCTGCGTCCTTAGTTGCCTGGCGCTGGGCGTCGTTAAAGTAAGCAGGAACGGTAATGACGGCCTGCGTGATGGGGCTGCCCACCTGCTTTTCGGCGTCGGCCTTCATCTTTTGCAGAACCATGGCAGAAATTTCTTCCGGCATGTAGTCCTTGCCTTCAATGTCGACCACAGCGCGGCCGGCATTGCCAGACTTTACCTTATAAGGGACGGTCTTTTGTTCTTCGTTGGTTTCGGTGGCAGCACGGCCGATGAAACGCTTAACGGACGAAACGGTGTTTTCAGGGTTGGTGACTGCCTGGTTCTTGGCGGCCTTGCCCACCACGCGTTCGCCGTCTTTGCGGAAACCCACCACGGAAGGCGTTGTGCGGTCGCCTTCAGCGTTTACGAGGATTTCCGGTTCGGACCCTTCCATAACCGCCATGGCGGAATTGGTGGTGCCCAAGTCGATGCCGATAATCTTGCTCATGTCTATACTTCCTTTCAGTTTTGCCGCCTGCCCAATACCAAGCGGCAGACTGTTGTTACCTACGTAAGGGAAAGTCCGCTACGTGGGAAGGGGGAGGGAAACCACATAGCAGACTTTCATGTTACGTGCATAATATAAAATCTAAGTGCGTATTTGTCAAGTTTTATTATTTACAGTTATGAAGATTACTTTCATGGGTTTGAACAGGGGAAATGCTGCCTGCAGGCCCGATTTCACCGTTTTCTCAGGTAATCTGTAAGATTCTCGTTACTTTTGCGCCTCACACCTACTCGCACGAACACGGTGCCTTGCCCCTACGAGCAGGAAGAATTCCCTATGCAGCCGCGCAAAAAGAGAGATTTAGTCGCACAACACGCCTTGCAGCCGCGATTCTCCCTCATTGTTGCATCGGGGGCACCAATACCTGTCCCATGGAGGCAACAATGGGGGCATGCGCCGCTCGCCTGGTTAAATGACACAAGGGGCAATCTGTTACATGTTCGAAATATTGCACACTTATACTGCGGGCAGGGAGGTCTGACAGAGTTGCGCCATCGCGCAGCTCAAAACCAGAAAGGATTGCAAATTATGGATATCAAGAATGTGACAGTAGCCGGTGGTGGCGTCCTTGGAAGCCAGATTGCATTGCAGACAGCCTACAAGGGTTTCGACGTGACCGTCTGGTTGCGCAGCGAAGACAGCATTGCACGTGCCAAACCGAAGTTCGAGCGCTTTGCAGGAATCTACACGCAGACCCTTGAGGCCATGAAGACCGACAAGACCGCTTATGCGCGCGGTCTGGCGGATTCGCCCGATCTTGAGCCAGCTGCTCTCGATGCTCTTAAGGGTAACGTTGCTGCCGCCATGGAAAGCCTGCGCTTTACCACCGACTACGACGAAGCTTTTGGCGACGCAGATCTTGTTATCGAAGCGGTTGCCGAAGACCCCGAGCAAAAGATTGCCTTCTACACTGAACTGGCCAAGCACCTTCCTGAAAAGACTATCGTGGTTACCAATTCGTCCACGCTGCTGCCCAGCCAGTTTGCTGAACATACGGGCCGCCCCGAAAAGTACCTCGCACTGCACTTTGCAAACACCATTTGGCGCAACAACACCGGCGAGGTCATGGGTCACCCCGGTACCAGCGAAGAGGCCTACCGCGCCGTGGTCGACTTTGCTGCAGCCATCGGCATGGTACCGCTCGAGTTGCATAAGGAGCAGCCTGGCTACATTCTGAATAGCATGCTCGTGCCCTTCTTGAATTCCGCAGAAATGCTCTGGGCGAAAGACGTTGCCGACCCTGAGACTATCGACAAGACATGGGTGCTCGCGACGGGCGCACCGTATGGGCCCTTCCGCATCCTGGACGTCGTTGGCCTGGAGACCGCCTACAACATTGGCATCATGAACCCCAAGGCGCATGAAGAAGGCACGGTTGAAAACATTATTGCCACACGCCTTAAGGAAATGATTGACCGCGGCGAAACAGGCATCAACGCGGGCAAAGGCTTCTACGACTACACCCAAGGCTAGGAGCTTTGCTCGTTAGGCTAGGCGTCTCTACTCGTTAGGCTAGGTGCTCTACCTTGCGGTACTCGGTGCTCTGCTCGTAGGGACCCAGCGCCCCGCTCGTTAGAGAGAGGCTTCCCTTCGAGCAAGGGCTAACATCAAAAACTCGGTTAAAGGACCTGCCTCGTGCGGGTCCTTTTAATGAAACTTGTCAGGATGAACATGGGTTTTGTAAGGTCATGGGCATAGGGAACCGCACCATAGATTTGCACGTGAAAGAGGCATTTACTAATTTCTGGGAAGAGCACCGCTGTTGAAAGACGAGCGCAATCCACCAGCAGCTCTGCTGCCTTTATTTCAGGTGTTGAGTCAATTGCTTCCTTTATAAGCTTGCCGTATTCAACTTCTTCGCCGGACTTAATTTTGTACTCGCGCACATCAAGTTGCGCGTTTTCAAAAACGGAAATAACCATCACAATTCCCCGCGGGGCAAGAACACCTTCGTGGATTTCGCCCCCAGCGGTTGCGCCAACCACGTGCGTTTCGGGAAGGATGTTCTTTATCGCGCGCACCACCATCTCCAAGCGCATGCGGTCGGTATAGCCCGAATACAAATGTGTGAGCACGGCCGAAAATGCGGTCTTATCCAGATGGTCTCGGACTTCTTGAAGGGTTTCTTCAAGATTATTCGTATCGTTTATGACATAAGAAAATTGTGGGTTATAGGACAAAACGTGTTGATGGATTAATGCATTTGTCCAGTTCAAGTTGAGCAAATAACCTGTGAAAGTTGGTTTGTCTCAACTTTGCACTCGGTCATTTCGTGTTGATGGTTTTCGCCGTATTCCCAGATAGTAG
>JAFUCE010000018.1 GCA_017459805.1 Eggerthellaceae bacterium | reverse complement strand
TGAAGCTGTCAAAGAGGTACGGAATGGCTTCTTTGCGACTGCCCATGCCCGTGTCATCAACGTCTACGCAAAGCAAAAAGCCATTGGGGCCCTGCGTTTCTCCATCAACGGACAAGGTAACCGTGCCTTCATCGGTATATTTAATGGCATTGCTCAATAGGTTGACAATAACTTGCTTAAGACGCATTTCGTCGCCGTACAACATGCTGGGTATGTTTTCGCCAACGTTAACCTCAAACCGCAGGCCCTTTTCTTTGGCACGAGACCACAGCAGGTTTACGATGTCTGAAAGCATGCGCGATGTTTCATATTGCGCTTCAGACAATTCCATGCGCCCCGACTCAATGGTCGAAAGGTCAAGAATGTCATTTACTAAGGCAAGCAACATGCGACTTGCGTTTTGAATGTTAATAGCGTTGTCGGCCGCTTCACCTGAAATGCTTTGGTCGCGAAGCGTCATTTCGTTAAGACCAATAATGGTATTGAGCGGAGTGCGAATCTCGTGGCTCATAGAACTGAAGAAGCGGTTTTGCGCGTCAGAGAGAGCCTGGATTTCTTCTTTTTGTTCCTTGGCCAGCTTATTTTCGTCTTCATACATCAGATTCTGATAACGAATAAGCAATGCGATAAGCAAAGAAAGAGAAATGATAGATATCGTAATGTGATAGAAATGCCCTGTCGTGTCCAAGTTAACGCGCGTTAATTCAGGGTGCAAAAAGGAAATGTATGCGGTAACGCCAAAAATGACGAGGCTTAAGGTAATCGTAATAAAAAACATTCGTCCTTTAAACACCATGGCGATATAGACCACCGCAATAATGAACCAGACGGGAACGCCGCTAAAAATACCCCCGCCTACCACAATACCGATGGGGAAGGTAATGTAGACTGCCAGAACAAGGTAAACGAGATTGCCAAGCTGATAGTTCCTTGTTTTTTGTACGTAGAAGAACGTGGCGACGCAAAGGACCAAAAAAAGAGCCGAAATGATAGTCAGCACTATACCGAGCCCAGCAACAATTGAGATTATAAAAGCAGACAACAAGCCGAGGTGAACCGCGATGCTCCCAAACACGAACATCCTATGTTCCATAGTGCTTTCGGCACTAAATAGCCAGCTTTGGAGTCGTTTAAACATTTATGCCTCTGCTATCGAATTCAATTCTTCGAGGGCACCAACGAAATCAAACTCGTTCACCTTCTTAAGGACCGGGCTCAGCAATTCGGACAAAGCCTTACCTTTATAGGAACTGTCCTCGTATTCCTTAATGTAGCTTTCGACAGATCCAGGTTCAAAGGTGTTGAGCAGCTGCTTTAAGTCATCATAAATCTTGCGCCATTCCGTAACATCAAGTGGGGTCAGGCGCTTATTCTCTTTGCGTTCAGGAGCTGGCTCAGGGCTTTCTTCAGGCTGTTCTGCAACAGCTGGCTCGGCTTCAACGGGTGGAGAATAAATCTGCGGGTTGTCGCGCAACACCTGAACAACGCGCTTGTACTCATCCATCATTTGCTTATGATGGAGATTAATAGTTGCAGTTTCGTCGTTCTTCGCAGCCATCTCTTCAATATAGGCAATGTCAGATAATTCCATGGCCCCAATGGTCTTCGACGACGACTTCAAAGCGTGGACCAAAATAGCGTAGTTTTTCCAGTCTGCCGCATCAAAGTAGGACTGGATGTCCTCCATGTTCTTGTCGGCAGTATCGCAATACACCCGCACCAATTCGGCATAGTCTTCAAGGTTGCCACCGCAGTAGGTAAGCGCGGTGTCCATGTCAATACCAGTCATGGCGTCGAAGGGGTCTCTGATGGGCGAGTTAGGCGCACCTGCTGCTTCAACGGGCGAAGATCCACTTGCAGAATCAAAGATCTTCTTTTCGTCAGGGATGAAGTCTTCCAACACCTGGTTGAGAAGGGCATTGTCGATAGGCTTTGCGACGAATTCGTTGAAACCTTCCTCCAAGAACATTTCGCGCGAGCCCGCAATCGCATTTGCTGTCAGCGCAATAATGGGCACCTTCGCAAAATATTCGCCCGGCATGTTGCGAATCTTGCGGAAGCATTCGATGCCGTCCATACCTGGCATCATATGGTCCATGAATACGAAGTCGTAATCCTTCGACTCAATTTGCATGAGCGCTTCATCACCGCTGCTTGCCGCAGTAATCTTAATGCGATACTTGCGCAGCAGACCTTCAACCACCTTCAAGTTCATAAGGTTGTCGTCTACAACGAGCACCTTGGCTGTTGGCGCTTCAAAGTGGCGTGTCTGTTGATATTTGCGCGGGTTAGCCAAAATGTCGCCGCCGTTGAACAGCTCTGCCAAGGTCATGGCGTTATAAGGCGTGTACAGCGCATGCATACGATTCTTTGGCGCTTCATGCTGGCGATCCAAAATGAGAATGGTCGACATCTGCGAAGCGATATTGTCAAAATAGGACGGATCGTCTTCGTATTCTTCAATACCGATAAACAAATGGGTGTAGTTACCCTGACGCAAGCGGCGCTTCAGTTCTGCTAAGGTTGCCACTCGCTGAACGAAAATGCCCAGGTGGTCGGCAATATGGCTGATATGAGAAATATAGCTGTCGCGCATATTGGTTTCAGCCTCTTCAGCGTTGTAATACCACACAGCACGAACACGCTCGGGGTGCGTAACGGCGATACAAGCGCGGTCGTCGCGAACTTCCTGCGGCACCGAGAAAGTAAATTCGCTTCCCTTCCCTTCTGTACTACGAACAGTAAGGAAGCCGCCCATCTCTTTAATGAGCGCATTCGAAATGGTAAGACCCAGGCCTAAGCCTTCGACGTTGCGATTGCGTTCGGGGTCAACCTGATAGAAGTCTTGGAAGATGCGCTCGAGACTTTCGCGGTTAATGCCAATACCTGTGTCCTTAACGGAAACGATAAGGTTCACACCGTATTCTTCGGGGCGGAACCCAACCGTAACGACCACGCCACCTTCGTTGGTGAACTTGATGGCGTTACCGATAAGGTTGTTCATAATGCGCCGCAGCTGTTGCTCGTCGCCAAACAGCAAGCAGGGAATACGCGGATCGCAGTCAAAGATGAGCTTAAGGTTTTTATCACGGTTTTGAAACACCGTCATGTTCATAACGTCATTAATGGTTGACGTAATGTTGTACGCACGTGGGGAGAGCGAATGGGCGCCTGCCTCAAGGGCAGCGTAGTCAAGAATGTCGGTTACGATGGTCTGCAACTCAATGCCCGTCATTTGAATGTCGAGGGCACGGTTGTGGGCGGACTCGGACAAGTCTTCTGAAAGCAAGATTTCGCTCATGCCTGAAACCGTGTTAATGGGCGTGCGCAATTCGTGGCTTGTGTTCGCCACAAAGTCGTCTTTAACCTTTTGAACTTTGCTGATTTGCCCATTGAGCTCGTACACTTCGTTTTCCATTTCCTGTGCACGCCGAATGGAGTAAACGCAAAGAACGTCGACGATGATAAGTGAAAGGAGCTGCAAAACCATGCGGTCGAGCTCAACGCCAGTCACAGCAAAGGAAGTACTCCGTATAAAGAAAACGTGATAGACAAAAAGCACCAATTGTGTGCCGATAACGATGTCGATGATGGGGCGGAGCTGATAGAGATGAAACAGCACGGCAAAGACACACATCGTTGGAATGATAACCATAAAGTTTGCACTGTATACACCGTAAAAGAGAATGTTAAAACATGAAGCAAAGGTAATGAGGAGAGCACGCGTCATATGGTCTTGGAAACCCTTGATATGAGCCCACCATATGAAAGCCAGTTCAACCGCGATAAAGGGAATAACAACGGGGCTCCAAGCATTTTTCATGGCAACATAGGCCAAAAAAACCGAAAAGATGGTGAATGACATGGTAATGAGGGATTCGCGTTTATGCTCGCGAGCCAAGCCCGTCTCTGAAAGTGACATACGCTACCTTCCTATTACTATTACGGCTTATTCTTCTTCACCAAGGTATTCTTTGAGCTGGGGTTCGAGTTCCAAGAATACATCGGTAATATTTGGATCAAACTGGAGACCGCGCGCGTCTTCGATAATGTCGAGGCAAGCCTTCATAGGACGAATGCCCGCCTTGTAAACACGGTCTTCATAGAGCGCATCAAAGACATCGGCCAGGGCCATAATACGGGCGCAAAGCGGAATGTTTTCGCCAGCAATACCGTCGGGATAGCCCGTCCCGTCCCAGCGTTCATGATGGCGCAGGGCAATGTCACGCGCGATTTCAAGATAGTCTGGTTCTTCTACGTCAGCGAGCAAATCTTGTACGATTTCGGCCCCATAGCGGGTATGGTCCTGAATAATCTTGAACTCTTCGTCAGACAAACTCCCCGGTTTGTTGAGAATGGTGTCGGAAATCTTAATCTTTCCAACGTCGTGCAGCGGGGCTGCGCGAACCGCATTGGTTATATAGTCATTGGTCAAAATGTCGGAATACATTTTGCGGTCCTTTAAGGCGTTGCAGAGCATTTCGACATAGACCTGCGTATTCTTGACATGACGACCCGTGTTGTTGTCGCGCAATTCAATCAAGTTTGCCATCCCAATAATGATGGAGTTCTGCATGCGCGCGATACGTTCGGTACGATTAAGGATAATTTCCGACTGGTTTTCTACCATCGACTCCAACTGACGACGATATCCAAATAACTCGATAACGCGGCGCACGCGGTTTTGCAGAACAACAGGTACAAAGGGTTTGCCTACATAGTCGATAGCCCCCGACTCCAAACAGCGCGCCTCGCTTTGCGGATCCTGATTTGCCGTCAGGAAAACAACAGGAATCGATGCCCATTCCTTTTTCGATTTAAGCTGTTCAAGCACCTCAAAGCCGTCAATGTCGGGCATGTTTATGTCGAGAAGGATGAGGTCGGGGGTATTATTCTGCAAATACTGAAACACCATAGAGCCAGAATTGACCGTGGCCACACGGTACTCGTCGTCCAGAATGCCCTTCGCAAGTTTTAAGCTGGTCATATCGTCGTCGACTATCAAAATGATGTTCATACAAACCCCTGTTTTGCGCTCATTCGATACACTGATGCGTAACTTGTAAGTTTATCACTTTATTGCGCTTTGAAGTGCGAAAAGAGCCGGGAGAGCCGCTTTAAATGCCCAGCATATCGATATCGTTATTAATAGCGCTCACGAATTCTTTGATTTGTGCGTCGCTCAATTCGTCTTGGGGTTTTTCCTGGGACGGAACAGTGCCCGCATAATCTGCAACGAGCTGCCCATTTCTTACGAAAAAGATATGCGGCGCATACAGATGCGGCCGATTGTTATCATCCGTTTGCAGCGCGCTTCCAAAGCGTTCAACAAACAGGTCATAGTCTTTCAAATCCAAATTCGACTTCCACGAAGGGTCACTGCGCGTATCGATATAGGCAATCTTGAGGCCCCGCTCGATTGCAATATCGTTGAGGTGATTCAAAATAACATTGCACCAAGGGCATGTGCTGAAGCCGGCATACAGGACAAAGCTTGTTCCGGCATCCATTTCTGCTGCCACATCTGCAACAGTCACGTTGACGAACTGGTAGTCTTTTTCGTAAGTAGCTGCACAATCGTAGCCGCTCATGTCTGCCAGTTCGTACGCGTCGAGCGCTGTATAGGGCTGCGCTGGGCCCCGTGCCTGCGCACAAGCTGCCAGCAGCATGAGTGCTGCAAGAGCAAAACTAATAAGGACAATCCTTTTCATAACGTGATTATAAACCGAATCATTGTTTGAATGTGTGCAAACAGGCAAAGCCTTATGAACGCGGGCACCTGTGAGGCGCTAAAGCTGCAGTTATTTCGGGAAGGGCGATGCGAAGCCGATGGATAAGGCCTTGGTGGGGCATACATCGACGCATTCGCCACAAAGCATGCAGTCCCCCGCCACCACGCGTTTCTTGCTGCCATTCAGCACAGGGTCAAGGATTTCAGGGTCCGCAAGACATACGGCGCTGCAATGCCCACAGTGCGTACAGGCGTCATAGTCCATCTTCACGCTGAGCAAGCCAACACTACCCACCGCTTCATAGAAGCCACCCAGCGGGCACAGGGCGCGACACCAAATACGATGCGCCCAAAACAGTTCAAGAACAACAATGGCGAGCAAGGTCACAAGCCCTGTTATGCTGCCAAAAAGAATGCCCTTATTGATGGCAGAAATAGGGTTAAACATTTCAAAAACGAGTTTGGAGGTAATGGCCGAAAGCACCAGAACACCCACGGCAACCCAGAGCTTCGTATGACGCGGGAGAGCATGTTCAACGACCTTAAGATTAAACTTGGCACGCAGCCAGTCAATAGCTTCAAGGAGCAAGTTCACTGGGCACGACCAACCGCAGAAAGTACGTCCGCGAATAAGCCCATAGAAAAGCAAGATAGGCAGAAGCCCGATAAGCCAGCCAAGCGTAAAGGTCTTGGCGGCAGCCGCCTCTTGAAGAACGGCAAAAGGATCAAGCAGAGTAATGCCTAAAATGGACGATGAGGAAAGCGAACCGAAGAAGGGAAGCATCGATGCCGTGGTGTCGATTTTTTCACCACCGCTCGGAATACCAAAGAGGCCAGCGCCCACCACAAGCAAGGGCGCCGCAAACAGCAACAGCATGCCGAACTGAACAATACGGCGTGCAATCGTAAAGCTATGGGACCGTTTTTTTATTGCCACTGTTAGTTCCTTTGCTGCTTCTTCCCTATTGATCTTGCTTATGAAGCTTATCGAACTTTGCCTGTAATTCAGCATCGTCTTCGAAGTTGAAATAAATCAAGTCAACGTTGACGACACCAGGAATGTCTGGAAAGGAATTGGCAAGGTCATGCGCTTCAGCAATGCTTTCTTTTTCGATAGTAATAACAATCTTGCCTGGCTCCTGGCCATGCACTTCAACCCCGTCCATATTGGCTAAGGTATTGGCAATGCTTTCAGTTTTTGATGCTTCGGTTTCAATAACCAGGCTCGAAATAGTTATATGTTCTTCAGTCATTCTTGTCCTTTTCCATTCATGCCACAGCGCAATTTAAGCGTTTAATCAGGCTTTTTGCGCAAAGACATGTCAATCGTGCTGTTCGGCTTAAAAGGGACGACTGATTATAGAGCTAGGGAAAAAGTTATCGGGATACTCTACGCACAATCGACCCTTTTAAACCGAACGGCGGGGGCATAACACGCGGGCCATGCCCCCTTGCCTTCGGAAAGGACCGCTGGGAGGGATGCGGCCCCTTGCCTTACACAGCTTTATTCAGCCGTTGCCAAGTGGCAGGTGGTGCACTGGTTGCGTGCGCCATCCAGTTCACCATCAATCAGATGGCTATCGGGAATCTTGGTAGCACCACCCGTGCCTTCCACGTGGCAGGTCGGGCACATGTCAACGGTGCGACCTTCGTGGGTAGCAGGAATAGAGGTGGGGATACCCTTGAAATCCGTTGGAGCGGCTACCGCTGCAGCGGTGTCGGCGCCTGCGTCAGCACTCGCTTCGGCGTCGGCGCTTGCTTCAGCTTCGGCATCAGCGCTTGCTTCAGCTTCAGCGCTTGCTTCAGCTTCGGCATCGGCGCTTGCTTCAGCGTCGGCGCTTGCTTCGGCATCGGCGCTTGCTTCGGCGTCGGCGCTTGCTGCTGCATCAGCAGAAGCTGCGGCACTCGAAGCACCACCGCTTGCTGCAGGCTGGCTGCAAGCTGCCAAAAACAGAGCGACCATAAGCGACGCGACGACCGCAAGAAGGATGATAAATTGCTTTTTCATGCTCAACTCCCCCTTTAAGCCTTTTCAATCTTGATAACGGTCTTCTTGAAGTCAGGTTCCTTGGACAGCGGGCAATATACGTCCTCCACAACCAAGTTAATGAGCACATCGTTGTCATGCATGGCAACAAAGGTCAGGCCTGGTTCAGGAGCAAAGCGCTGGTCGGTGGTGGCCTTTACGGTTGTGGTGCCGTAGGGGCTTGTTACCTTAACCATATCGCCCGAGTTAATGCCAAGGTCTTCGCAGTCCTGAGCATTCATATAGATAAGACCTTCAGGAACAGCGCGCTGCAGTTCAGGCACACGACCCGTCATGGAGCCAGAGTGCCAATGTTCGAGCACGCGGCCCGTGCACAGCCAGAACGGATATTCATCGTCGGGCTCGTAGGCTGGTGGCTCGTAAGGACGGAATACCGCAGAAGGCTTCATGCCAGCAGACTTGTAGAAGCACACATCGCCTGCCAGGCCTTCCTTGCCGTACTGTTCAATACCGTACTGGTCGTAACCTTCTTCTTGCTTGCCAGCGCTAAAGCGCCAGTTGGTTTCGACCCATTCGCCGTTGACTTCGCGTACTGGCCAGGCAATACCGTGCTGCTTGATGTATTCGCTGTACGGTGCCAGCTGCTTGTTTTCCATCTTGAGCGGAGCCCATTCTTCGTTGTTGTCGGCGTTGGATGCGATAGCCTGGGCGCGCTCTGATGCTTCCTTGGGGTTGGTGAACAGGCGATATTCAGACCATACCGCTTCGTTAACAGCGGTCTGGTCTTCGCCGGCAACCCAGTTACCAGAAATGCCGTTGGGGCTGGTAGCACTCTTGTCCCACACAAAGCCGAAGAGCTTGTCGAAGCGGTCTTCGCCGGCAACCTTGTGGCCTTCAAGCACACGCTGTGCCATCTGCATAAGAACCCACATATCCCACTGTGCTTCTCCTGGAGGGTTGGCAGCTTTCTGGAATACGGTGGTACGACGCTCGGCATTACCGAACTGGCCTTCTTTTTCGACCCACATAGCGACTGGGAAGACAACGTCGGCATAGTCGGTAGAAGCGGTTGGATACACTTCATTGACTACCACGAAGGTGTCGAAGATGCCCTGGAATTCGTCCTTCTTGCCCAGGAAGCGCGTCAGGTTAGGCATGGAAACAGCCCAGTTGTTGTGCGCGGTCCACAGGAAGTCGATGTTGCCCTTGGACATTTCGCGGAAAATTTTAACCGTATGGAAGCCAGGTGCCTTAATAGCATCGAGGTAACCTTCGGGAAGATCCCAAATAGCTTCGGTATAACGACGATGCTGGGCATTAGCAACGATAAGGTCGGAAGGCAGGCGGTGGCTAAAGGTGCCAACCTCACGGGCGGTACCGCAAGCGGTGGGCTGACCAGTCAAGCTGAACGGGCCATTGCCGGGCTTAGCGATTTTGCCGGTGATAAGGTGGATATTGTAGATGCAGTGATTCATCCACGTACCACGATTGTGCTGGTTAACGCCCATGGTCCACAGGCTCATAACCTTCTTTTCCTTGTCGCCAAAGACCTTGGCCAGTTCTTCAATGTCAGCCGCAGGAACGCCCGAAATTTCAGAAGCGTATTCAAGGGTGTAGGGCTCAAGGCGTGCTTTCCAGGTATCGAAGTCAACGACTTCAACCTTGTCTACACGGCTGCCATCAGGGGATTTGTCGTAGGTGTCTTCATAGGCATTGCCGATGTTTTCTTCGCCAACCTTGAACTGTACGTGGTCGTTGATAAAGGCCTCGTCATAGAGGTTGTTGTCGACCAGATACTTCAGGATAGCATTGGCGATAGCCAGGTCAGAACCCGGACGGAAGACCATGACCTTGTCTGCCGTGGCGCTGGTGCGCGTGCGCAGCGTGGTCAGGTCGTAGTGCATCACGTTAGCGTCAGCAAGCTTATGCGCTGTCAGGCGTGAATACAGAATGGGGTGAGCTTCTGCCATGTTTGCGCCCCAGGTAACGAACACGTCAGCATTTTCGAGGTCGGCATAGCAACCAGCTGGTTCGTCGGTCTGGAAGACGTTCATGAAGCCCACTACGGCGCTCGCCATGCAAAGACGGGCATTCGGGTCGATGTTGTTGGACTTAAGTCCAGCTTTCCAGAACTTCGAAAGCAGATAGCCTTCGGTAATGGGCATCTGGCCAGAACCCCAGAATGCGATGCGCGACTTGCCGGTAGCCGTGGTGCCGTCGGACTTTACGACGCTGGTTTCCCAGGCTTCCTTCAGCTTGCTTGCGGCCAAGTCCAGAGCTTCTTCCCAGGTAGCTTCGCGCAGACCGCTGCCCGTACCCTTGGTGGACGGATCGTCGCGAATCAACGGCACTGTCAGGCGATCTTCGCCGTACAGAGCCTTGGAAAGGTAGTAGCCCTTTACGCAGTTCAGACCCTTGGAGCTGCGGTTATCCGGGTCGCCGGTAACAGCAATCACGCGGCCTTCAGCGTCAGCTTCAACCAATACACCGCAGCCGCAACCGCAATAGCGGCATACGCCCGACGTAATGGTTCCGCCATCTGAAGCGCTGCTTGCTTCAGTAGCGTTTGCCACAGCAGGGTTGGCCGCCGCAAGCGAACCACCTGCTGCCGCCATAGCCATGGATACTGCCGTGGCTTTGACGAACTGTCGTCTACTTAGATCCATTCTTTCCTCCTCTAATCCTTTCACTTCCTCATCTTATAATGTGCGCTTTTCCCAATTCCCTTACGTATCCCCTTGTCTTATATGCACACCCTCTTTGGTTTTGCCAAGCATGCTACAGGCAGGACGATTAGCACACTTGGCGAAATACCAAAGAAGGCCTTACCAGCTTTTACATCCAGACCCCTTCACCGCGCGGCCCTTCCAGGTTTTCGCGTGCCGAAGGAACCCATTCGTCACTTTCGCTTTCACGCAACTCCCAACCTTCGCGCACAATGCGAATGGCGGGTTCGTCGGTGATGCAGCGTTCCACGCACAGACCACAGCCCGTGCATTTTTCTTCGTCGATGATGGGAGCAAATACCGAATGAAGCGAGTCGTTTTCGTTCACGCGGTAGTCAATGGTTATGGCTTGGTCGATTAAGGGGCAGGCGCGGTAACACACTTCGCAGCGCAGGCCCTTAAAGGAAATACAAATTTCATGGTCGAGAATGGCATAGCCCATGTCGATGTCTTCGGGTTTTTCAACATCGTGCAAAGCACCCGTGGGGCATGCCGGTACGCAGGGTACGTCGTGGCACATGCGGCAGGCTTTAGAGCGGGTATCTAAAACGGGAGTACCCGCCGAAGGGCTCGTAAGACTCTTGTAGGCATAAATAGCTTCGTAGGGACAGGCCTCGATACACTTGCCACAGCGAATGCAACGCGCAGCAAACTCAGCCTCGCCTTCTATGGTTCCTGGCGTGCCAGGTGGGCGAAGAAGTTCTTCATGGGAATTGAACACATATGAAACGGCTTGTGCACCTAAGGCGGCACCTGCAAGCACCTTTGCTGCGGTCGAAATCGACACGAACAAAACCTCCCTTTTTGCCGTAGAACAATCGCGCTGCAGCCTGCGATAATTTCTCGTCTTGGCAATAATACTATAAAAAATCATATTTCAAGCGAAAAATCTTTAAGTGGCTTTGCATTTAATTCTATTTATTCAATAGGAATTACAAAAAAGACGGTAATGCCTTGTGAAAGCCCTATTCCCTATCTTTCAAAAGAGTGTTAATGCACACTATATATCTTTGCCAGCACGAGTAAAACGCGCCTTTTAGTAGCGATTGTCGAAGATGCGCTTGGTCTTCTTTTCGCTGCGCGGCAAGTCGCCAATGGGTACCCCGCGCGGGTTAGGCGTAATGTTCATCTTGGCCTTAAAGAGGGCAGCCATTTGCTCTTCCACTGCCGCCAATTCGTCACCAAGGGCTTCGGTTTCAAAGAAGACGGTCATGATGTCCTTGCCTTCCATGTGGTCAATCATGACCTGATATTCGCTTGATGCGCCATCGGTAAACTTGATGATTTCTTCAATCTGCGCGGGGAACATATTCACGCCCTTGATTTTCACCATGTCGTCGGAACGACCAAAGATAATGTCAATACGCGGATGTTCGTTATGCCCACAGCTGCAAGGCTCAGGCACAATGCGGCTCAGGTCGTGTGTGCGGAAGCGGATGAGCGGAGCGCCTTCTTTCTGAAGCGTGGTCAGCACGATTTCACCCGATTCGCCGTCGGGGACGAGCTCGCCCGTTTCAGGATTGATAATTTCAAGGTAGACGTAGTCAGACCAAATATGCATGGCAGAGTCAGCCTTGCAGTTAATGCCAATGCCCGGGCCGTAAACTTCAGTAAGGCCGTAAATGTCGTAGAGTTCCACGCCCAAGTCGTTGGCGATACGGGCGCGCATCTTTTCACCCCAACGCTCTGAGCCAATGACGCCCTTGCGCAGCTTGAGCCTGTCGCGGATGCCGCGCCTCGCAATTTCTTCCGCAAGTAAAAGGGCATAGGAGCTGGTCGCGCAAAGCACCGTCGACTCCAAGTCTTCCATCATTTGAAGTTGTTTGTCGGTGTTACCCGGCCCCATGGGAATAGCCATAGCACCCAGGCGCTCGGCGCCCAGCTGGAACCCGATGCCTGCTGTCCACAGTCCATAGCCCGGCGTGATATGAATGCGGTCTTCAGAGGTAATGCCGGCATATTCATAGCAGCGCGCGAACTGAATAGCCCAGTCCTCCACGTCCTTTTTAGTGTAGGGAATAATGACAGGCGTGCCCGTGGTACCGCTACTGGAATGGATGCGCACGATTTCTTCGGGCGGGACCGCTGCTATTCCAAGCGGATACGCTTCGCGCAAGTCGGCCTTGTCGGTGAAAGGCAGCTTTTCAAAGTCTTCCTGCGTGCGGATGTCGGCAAGGTCGATGTCGGCGTATTTCTTTGCGTAGAAAGGACTTTTGTCCTTAAGCGTTGCAAGCTGGCTCGTAATCATCTGGAGTTGTTCAGAGGTCATTTGCATAGTGGTTCTTCCCTACCTTATTAAATAGCAGCATGCAGTGCCGCTTGATTCATGTCCAAAAACTGTGGCTTCACACAGGCAGCAAGGGCTACGTCAAGATCGTCAACTGAAAGGGCTTCATGGAGCGTGCAGCCCTGAACTTCAGATGCGCGAATGGCCGCGGCCAACATGCCCACATTAAGCGACTTGCGGCTTCCCGCTGCTTCGCATATAGCAGCATCGTCAACAGCAACGAAATGCGGCGCTTCCTGAGCGAGGAATTCGAGCACCGCAGCGGGGTCATAGGGTGCGCCTGACAAGTCGGCCGTTACCGAAGCTATGCCCGTTTGTGCCGAAACCAGCAACCCATCAGGTGCGAGATAGGGCAAGGCACGCAAGCCTTCGCCTGGCTCCAAAGCGATAATGCAGTCCGCCTGCCCATGGGGCACTAAAGGCGCGTGCACTTCTTCGCCTGCGTTGCCTATGCGCACGTGGCTTGCCACGCTGCCGCCACGCTGGGCCATGCCTATGGTTTCGGCCGTGCGCACCTGCCAGCCTTTTTCGGTGGCTGCCTGGGCAAGAATCTTCGCGGCCAGCACACTACCCTGCCCGCCAACGCCAGCTATAAGAACGTTAAGCATCTTGCCCGCCCCCTATAGTGTCAAAGGGGCACGTAGATACGCACAGATTGCAGCCATTACAGAGGCTCTGGTCAATGCACATCAAGAGTTTTTCGCGCCCTTCAATTGTTTGCATGCTCATGGCAGGACAGCCGATAGCCTTCACGCAGACCGCGCAGCCCGTACACGCTTGCGCATCAACCACGGGGGGCGCGAAAGGCTTCGACAGTTGGATACAGGGGCCTTCAAAGATAACGGCCGAAGGTCCTTCGAAATCAATAGCCTCTTTCGCGGCTGCCTGCGCTTCGGCAGCATTAAAGGCATGGGCGCACACAACGCATTGAATACCCAGCGCGCGCAAGCTCTCTTCGATATCTATTGGCTTTGACTGGGCCCCCATAAGTGTTGCGCCTGTACCAGGGTGAGGCTGGCTGCCCGTCATAGCCGTTGTTGAATTGTCGAGCACACAGATAGTAATGTCATGCTGGTTGTATACCGCGTTTGCCACACCCGTAAGGCCACTTGCGAAAAAGGTGCTGTCGCCAATAAAAGCGAGTGCCTTGCGGCCTGGTTCCGCGATAGAAATGCCTTGAGCCATCGTGATGCCGGCACCCATACACAGGCAGGTATCCACCGCTTCAAGGGGCTTGGCATTGCCTAGGGTGTAGCACCCAATGTCACCGCAGAGGACGGCAGCTTTTTCAGGCTTGATTGACCGAAGCGCCTGCTTAACCGCATAAAAACTTGCGCGATGGGGGCAACCCGCACACAACACGGGCGGACGAACGGGAGCCTGGACGCCATCGGGAGTGCGGGGCGTTTCGATGTTTGCCGCTACACCCAAATAGTCCGCAAGGCGCCTGATAGCATCTTCGCTTGAGTTTTCCCCGCGTGTGAGCGTGCGCTCGTCCAGCTTGCCATGTACCGTGTAGACCAAATGGTATTTGCCAGCAAGCTTGAGGAATTCATCTTCAAGGACGTAGTCAAGCTCTTCAAAGACCAGAATCTGTTCAAGCCCTTCAGCAAATGCCAAGGCTGCGTCTTCGGGGAAAGGATAGGGCGTGCCCACCTGCATTAATTTGTAGGCAGGCAGGCTTTCGTTTTGCGCCTGAAGCAAGGCGAGAGCTTCGCGCACATAAGCGGCACTTACGCCACCCGCCGCAATACCCAAACGGGGATCCTCACCCACTTCGATAACGGGGTTGAAACATGGCTCATCGTCCGTGGGTTCATTGCCCCTGGACTCGTCACCCCTGGACTCATCGGCCCTAGACTCGTCACCCCTAGGCTCGTTGCCCTCCTGCGCTTGAGGCGCTTTTGCTATGGCGTCAAGACGCTCGTTAATTTCGGCATGAGCTCTAAATGAACGCGCGGGGAAAATAACCCAATGACTGTCGTCCTTTACGAATCCGCCATCGGGAATGGGGCGCGCGGCGTAGGTACCTGGCACATCGAAGAAAGTCGATGCATGACAAATGCGTGTGGTGGGGCGCACAATAACCGGTGTGCCGTAGCGTTCTGAAAGATTGAAGGCATAAGCGACCATGCTATATAATTCTTCGGGCGTAGAAGGGTCAAGGACGGGCACCTTCGCAAACGCAGCAAAGCGGCGAGTGTCCTGTTCGGTCTGACTTGAAATAGGCCCTGGGTCGTCAGCCACGTACAGGACCAAACCCCCGCGCACGCCCACATAGTTTAAGGAAAGCAGTGCATCGCTTGCCACATTCAGACCCATTTGCTTTGCAGTAAAAAGCCCGCGGGCCCCAGAAGCGCTCGCGCCAAAGACCACCTCAAGAGCAGCTTTTTCGTTGGTAGACCACTCCACGTGGACACCTTGCGCTGCTCCTTCAGCGTTGAGCTTTGCAACGGTTTCCACCACTTCTGACGAGGGGGTACCTGGATAACCCGCCACAACGGCAACGCCTGCTGCCAAAGCAGCATGAGCCACCGCTTCATTTCCCATGAGGAGTTTTTTCATAGAGACCCTATGCCTCTTCCATGGCAGCTTTGAAGGCAACTATCTTTTCGCGCATGGCGTCGTCGCCCGTTCCTAAGATTTGCGCGGCAAGAATGGCAGCGTTTTTTGCACCGTTAATAGCCACGCAGGCAACGGGCACGCCGCTTGGCATTTGCACCATAGAAAGGAGGCTGTCGAGGCCACCTAAATCGCTTGTTTTCATGGGCACCGCAATCACGGGTAAGGGTGTATAGGCGGCCACAACACCACCAAGATGCGCCGCCTTTCCGGCTGCAGCAATAATGACCTTCATGCCATTGTCGTCAGCCATTTCGGCCCAGGCATGAACTTCCGATGGCTTGCGGTGGGCACTCGCAACCTTTACTTCATAGGGAATGCCGAATTCATCAAGCTGAGCCATGCAGGGCTCCATGGCGGGCATGTCGGATTCGCTGCCCATAATAATGCCGACAATAGGGGCGTCCATAGCGCTTCCACGCTCCTTCTCTTTGCGTAGCGGACCAATAATGACTCGTTAGCCATATGCATTTGAGTCATTATACCCCCACATGGGCACTAATCACTCTGCCCCGAGATGTTCGCAGAATCGGCATTTTCAGCTGGAGCATCAGTTGTTTCAGGAGCAGCCTCAACGGGAGTTTCAGGTGCAACTTCAGCGGGTGCTGGTGCAGCTTCAGGGGCTGCCGCTGGCGCTGGTTCTGCTTCAGGGGCTGCCGCTGGCGCTGGTTCTGCTTCAGGTGTTGCCGCTGGTGCTGGCTCTGCTTCAGGTGTTGCCGCTGGTGCTGGCTCTGCTTCAGGTGTTGCCGCTCCGGGTGCCGCCGCCGGTGCCGCTGCAACGGGTGTCTCAACGGGTGCTGCCGCAGCTTCAGGGGATTCCGCAACGGGTGCCGCCGCCGGTGCTGTTGTAGCCGGTGCAGCTTGCTGGATAGGCACGCCCTGGGTTGATTGCTGCTGAGCGCGCGCATATTCTGCCTGCGCCTGCTGATGAGCATAGTTGATTTGCGCCCCCTGCGCTTGGGCATATTGAGCCTGCGCCTGAGCATATTCTGCCTGAGCTGCATACTGAGCTTGCTGCGCCGCACGAGCTTGTGCTTCAATTTCAAAGGGCATGGGGTCGTCCTGGCCGCGCCACTGCGCCACCTGGAACTGCTGGGTCCAATAACCCGAAGCACGCGCCACCAAGGTGTATACGAAGGTCCCGAACATCGCGCCAACGAAGCCAAGAGCAAGGGCCAAAAGAAATGCCAGTATCATACCCGGACCTGCTACTGCAAGCACTTCATAGCTTTCAGGGTTGCCACCTAAAGCCATAATGGCAGGGATAAAAGCAATGCCCATAATCGAAAAGAGAATCAAGGCAATAATGCCAATAACCATGCCACCTATAAGACCCACAAGAATTTGCATACCGAAGATACGCAGGATGCCATTCGTATCGTACTTAAACATGGACCAGAGCTTATTGATTTGGAAACCAGCGGAGATGCGATCATAAATAGCGGTGCGCATGGCGGCAATGTTAAAGGCGATAAGAATAACGAAAGAAAGGAGCATGCTCAACAGACTCAGGAAGCCCGAAAAAGAAACAGCAACAACAGTAGCATCGTTGTTAGCAAGCGAGCCGAGACCGAGGAACATACTGGGGATGCTCATGATTAAGCCTGGGACTAATGAGAACACAAAAAAGATGACAAAGATAAAGAAGCCTCGCGTAAAGAGCTTTCCGTCTTCGTTGCCAAATATTTTGGCTGGCATGGGTGAATGAACGCCCCAAGCTATGTCGCGTGCCCAGCCGTATAGATAGCCGAACAGGACAATCTGGCCGAAGATAGGAATTATCTGCAGGAGTGCGAGCAAGGCAATCTTGCCCTTCCAGCCAGGTGAATTCTTGATGTCGTTCCATGCGGTGGAGAAATATTTAAACTGCTGCATGGTCTACCCCTTTCGCGCTTTTCTTGAGTATAGACGCACGCTTGCACCGAAAGAGGAGCATCGCACTTTTGTTTCCATGCTGTTATGAAAAAGAAAAGAGTTGCTTGACCAGCACCCTAACATTCTGATCCAAAAAAGCAAACAGGTCCAGACTAAGAGCGGCAAGTCGCCCATGGTGAGTCAGCGGCGGTGCGCCTGGCGAGTGCAATAAGCCCGCTCCAAGCGCAGTGCGATAATCATGGCGCTCCGGCAAGAATTAAGGCAGTTGGTGGCAAGAAATGACGGAGTTGTACGACTTGGAGCGCAAAAGTGGCAAGAAATGACGGTATTGTACGAGTTGAACTAGAAAAATCCGTACAACTCCGTCATTTCTTGCCACTAAGTCTTGAACTGTCTGCATGTTATACACGCAAGCGCAGGTAGGGCTTAGGATGCCGCCAGGGGCAGCGCAAGCGTCTGCTCATATTAAAACGCTGTTCGTTAGAACAGCGTAATAGGAATGGTGCGGGTGAAGGGAGTTAGCTCGCGTCAAGGCCAAGCCGCCTTCGGCGGTCGCTTCGCGAGCCTTGACTCTCGCTGTTTCGAATGTATGACAAGCATACATTCGAAATGAACCCCGTTGCAGCTTCGCGCCCTCCACCACTGCTATGAATATAAAAAACTGCCCTTAGGCAGTTTTTTATATTCATGGTGCGGGTGAAGGGACTTGAACCCCCACGGGCCGAAGCCCACTCGCACCTGAAGCTAGAGCGTCTGCCAATTCCGCCACACCCGCATGTTGTGGCCTTCGCTTACACGAACAGGCGAATG
>JAFUCE010000070.1 GCA_017459805.1 Eggerthellaceae bacterium | reverse complement strand
ACTGCCATCAGCGCCTCAAGAATTTGTGCGGCACCTGCAATCATGCGCTTGACCCAGCATGGAGCGTGTGCCCCTACTGCGCTACACCGGTGGGGCAGACTAAGCGCTCGACTCAGCATCGGCATTAAGGCTTCACGCTGCCTCTTGAACTTTAGATTCACGGTATTAAGAGGACAGCCTTTCCTCAAGCCGCTGCTCTGTATAAAGGAATTCCCCTTAGCGCACTCAAAACGCTAAGGGTAGGTTTGCAGACGTTTTGTATGCGTCCGGTAAGACAAGGAGTTAATTATGCAAATCTTTCTTCCCGATGGTTCATCAAAAGAAATCCAAGATGGTGCAACGATAGCTGACGTTGCCGCATCCATTGGTGCGGGGCTCGCCAAAGCGGCGCTCGCAGGCAAGATTAACGGCGAGCTTTGTGACGTAAGTACACCCGTCGAAGATGGTGCGACGGTCGAAATTATTACCGACAAATCGCCCGAAGCCCTCGGCATCCTCCGCCACTCGTGTGCCCATGTTATGGCCGAGGCCGTGCAGCTGCTCTATCCTGGCGTCCAGATTGCTTTCGGCCCCGAAACGGAAGACGGCTTCTTCTATGACTTTGGTCTTGAGTCCACCATTTCAAGTGACGACTTCGAAAAGATAGAAGCCAAAATGGCTGAAATCATCGCGGCCGATGCGCCCTTCGTTCGCAAGGTAGTCAGCCGCGAAGAAGCGAAGGCGGTTTTCGGAAACCAAAAATTCAAGCATGAACATATTGATGACTTTGCTGAAGACGAGCAAATCTCAATTTATGAACATGGCACCTTTTCAGACCTCTGCGCGGGTCCGCATCTTCCAAGCGCTGGCAAGATTGGCGCCTTCAAGCTCATGAAGGTAGCTGGCGCCTACTGGAAGGGCGACGCTGAAAACGAACAGCTTCAGCGCGTCTATGGCACGGCGTTCTTTAAGCAGAAGGACCTCGACGAACACCTGCATAATCTGGCGGAAGCAGAAAAGCGTGACCATCGCAAAATTGGTCGCGACCTCAACATTTTCATGATTAACGACATGGCCGGCGCCGGGCTTCCTCTGTACCTTCCCGACGGTGCTCGCGTCATCCGCACGATGCAGGAATGGTTGCGCCGTGAACTGTATAGGCGCGGCTACGAAGAAGTGATTACGCCGCATATTTATAAGGCTGACGTGTGGAAGACAAGCGGTCACTACAGCTTCTATCATGAAAACATGTACTTCTTTGAAATCAACGAAGGCTCTGACGATGAACCACGCATGAGCGAATATGGCGTTAAGCCCATGAATTGCCCCGGGCACGTCATGCTGTATAAGAACGCAATTCATAGCTACCGCGAAATGCCGATTCGTTACTTTGAGTTTGGCACGGTATATCGTCATGAACTGTCGGGTGCTGTGCATGGTCTGATGCGCGCCCGCGGCTTTACGCAGGACGATGCGCACGTATTCTGCCGCGAAGACCAAGTGGTTGATGAAGTGCTTGCCATCCTCGATCTGGCAGACAATATCATGAGCGAATTCGGCTTCGAATACGCAGCTGAAATTTCAACGCGTCCGGAAAAGAGCATCGGCACCGACGAAATGTGGGAAAAGGCCGAATCCTTCCTTCGTGAAGCTATCGAGACGCGCGGTATTCCCTACGAAATCAACCCGGGCGACGGCGCTTTTTATGGGCCGAAGATTGATATTAAAGTAAAGGACGCCATTGGTCGTTGGTGGCAGTGTTCAACGGTTCAGGTCGACTTTAACTTGCCCGAGCGTTTTGATATCAGCTACCGCACGGCCGACAATACGGAAGAACGTCCCTGGATGCTTCACCGTGCGCTCTTTGGGTCAATTGAGCGCTTCTTAGGCATCTTGCTCGAACATACGACGGGTAACCTGCCGCTGTGGTTGGCTCCCGTCCAGGCAGTGGTAATTCCTATTGCCGACAGGCATTTGGATGCTGCTTATGACATTGCCAAGCAGATTCGCAGCGCTGAAGGCCGTGTTGAAGTCTATGAGCAAAACGAGCCCATGCGCGTCAAGATTGCAAAAGCGCAGGCTGCCAAAGTTCCTTACATGCTTGTGGTGGGCGACAAAGAAATTGAGGAAGGTACCGTAAGCTTGCGTACGCGCGAGGAAGGCGACAAGGGCAGCGTGCCCGTTGCCGACATCGTGAAAGCTATCGAGGATGCACGAGTCCGATAACCTTTTCCTCCTTGGTGCTGCAGGTGTTGTTGGCGCCCTTGGCGGGGTGCTGATTGTCCTTCTGCTTGTGGGCGGAATAGTTGTCGGTTTAGTAAGTACCCCCGAGCTTAAGCAAAACAGAAGCGAAGGAACGCTTGCAATCGCAGAAAAAGAGGACGGGGTTAGTTTATCTTCTGGATCCTTGGGGCCTGGGGAAAGCAGCGCCAAGGCGGCAGGTTCTGTAAGTGAAGCGTCAGTGGCCGCTGCAAGCGAAATGGCCGCGAGCGATGCAAGCAGCAAGGGGACCGAAGTAAGCAACAACAAAGTGGCAAGCAGTAAGGAGGTCGAAGCAAGCAGCACTTCAAATCCTTCGGACGAACCGCAAAAACAGCCCATAAACTATAACGCGCGCATTGAAGAAATGTTTCAGTATCCAACAATGGCAGGCGGCTGCGAAATCGTTTCGATGACGTCTGTTTTGAATGCTCTTGGCCATGGTATATCGGCCATTGATTTTGCCGAAGATTTTGTTCTTAAAGTTGAAGGTGCACCTTCGCTTGTTAACTCATATTCTGGAAGCCCGTACGACAACGGTGCAGCATTTCCGCCAGCCATGGTACGCGCTGGGAACGACTACTTGCGTTCGGTCTATTCGCGCTGGCGCTTTGCCAAACGCGACAATGCAAAGCTCGACAAGCTTCTTTCGGTGGTTCAAACGGGGCGCCCCGTCCTTGTGTGGACAACCATGGGCCAGGACGTTCCCTACTTTACTGGGGATGTTATTTCGGGCTATAAATGGTATGAAAACGAACACTGTGTTGTCCTCTATGGGCAGGGGGAAGATGATACCTTGCTAGTCATGGACCCGCTTGTTGGCAAGGTTGAATACGACCGGGAACGCTTTGAAGAAGTCTATGATGCCTGCGGGCGCCACGCGGTTTCAATTACTAAGCTCGACGCTGAACGCATCGACGAATTGGAAGATAATTAAAAGTTTACCCAGGTCAATGGGGGGGGGGTAGCGCTCTCCGCTGGTCGAAATTAATTGCTATATGACAGCAATGAAATGGGAATAATGCGTTATAACAAGTATCATTGTTATGCTAAAATATGAGTAGTTTATAATAATAATTAAAAGAATTGCGCATATATGAATAGTTTAATGAACATATACCGCATGCCCGGGGAAGTGCTGCAGCAGGTTGCTTCGCGCGAGAAGGCCCTGCGCAAGAAACAAGGTTTTTCCCAAGAAGAGCTGGCGCAGCTGGCAGGCGTTAGCCTTGGTTCGCTGCGGCGCTTCGAACAAACAGGACGCATATCCTTCGATTCACTCGTTGCAATTTCGTTTGCCCTGCGCTGCGAAGACGAACTTGACGGCCTGTTTGCCAAGCCTGGCTACTCGTCCATTGAAGAGGTGATAGCCGATGCTCGAAAGTCCCGCTAACGGGCCTGTGGTCCTGCTTGACGGCCAGCGCGTCGGCATGCTTGCGCAAACGCCCGAAGGCCAAATTGCCTTCCAATACAGCCCAGATTGGTTGCGCAGCGGCTTTTCTATCAGTCCCCGCAGCCTCCCGCTAGAAAGCCGCGTGTTCGTGGCAAATTGGCAGCCCTTTGGCGGTTTGTTTGGCGTGTTTCATGACAGCCTTCCCGATGGTTGGGGCGCACTGCTGCTCGACAGGATGCTGGCCAAACAGGGCTTCGATCCTGCGGAAGTGGGCCCGCTTGTGCGGCTTTCCATTGTTGGCTCGCAGGGGCGTGGTGGTCTGTGCTACGAGCGAGGCAGAGCAGCTGTTCCGCCGCATGTGCTTCAACGTCTTTGCTCATAATCACGATGACCATTCCAACAATTTTGCATGGTTGTGTACTGAAGGGAAGTGGCGCTTAGCGCCTGCCTTCGATCTTACGTATTCAAGCACGTTGTTCGGAGGCCATACGACCACGGTTAACGGTAACGCTCGCCCCATCATGGCCGATTTGCTGACGCTGGCGCAAGAAGCGGGCATTTCCAGCGCGGCCGCCAAACGCATAGCGCTTCACATACAAGATGCCGCAACAGAAGTTTGCAAGAAAGCCCAACTCCAAGCTGGCAGGGAGCAGCTCTAACCTTGATAGATAGATTGGATAACATATCAGTTGAGCAAAACGCGGGCGTAAGCGCAGGCACTAACGCAGGCGCGGGCGCAGGAGTCAACCTGGGCGCGGGCGAGCGCGAAAATGCAGGCGCTGGCAAGTAAATAAGCGCAAGCGCAGGGAAGCGTGTAGAGGTAAGTGCAGGGAAGCGCGTCCTTGCGACTATTCAAGTTGCCAGCAAGACGGTGAACCTGTTCGTGCTGGCGCTGGTTATAACCCCGAGGTCATCGGCTGGATTAACCTCTTTCTGATGATATGTATCGCCCTGGTTCTGCGTAATTTCGACCGCCGAAAACTGCGTCGCTTGGAACAATCTGAACCTTTGTCTTAAAAGTGCAGAGAAAAAGGAATGTAACTAAATTACATTTAAGCACGTCTTGGTTTGCTATAGTTGGTCCGTAACATAAAAGGGCGTATGCCTATGTATGAAGGAGAAACAATGGCAGAGCAAATTAACGTAACGAACTTTGATGAAAAGGTGTTGCAATCAAGCAAGCCCGTCCTGGTCGACTTCTTTGCGACCTGGTGCGGCCCCTGCAAGATGATGGCTCCTGTTATCGACGAGCTTTCTGAAGAATTGGCTGGACAGGTTGACATCTACAAGGTTGACGTAGACGACAACCCCGATCTTGCCCAGCGCTATGGCGTTATGAGCATCCCGACGCTCATCGTTTTTGAAAACGGCGAAGTCAAGAATCAAACCATGGGCGCGCAGCCTAAACCAGCGCTCATGCAACTTTTGGGTCAGTAGCTGTGATGGCGGGCAAGTGAAGCCCGCAGATGTGAAGCAAGGTTGTTGTTGTGCTTAGGCACGCAGCAGCCTTGCTTTATTGTGTAGTAAGGCATGGTATTATTCACAGGGCTCATTAAGAGAAAGTACGAAAATGTTAGAGAAGGAAAAACTCGAAAAGATTATTCAGGCCTACGCTGAACTGGGGGAGCGCTTGGGCGACCCTGCCGTGCTTGCAGATCAAAAGGAATACACGCGCCTCGCGAAAGAATATAAAAACCAGGGGCCGCTGGCCGATGCTGCTCAAAAGTACGTGACGAATGTTGACGACATGGCAGCCGCCAAGGATATGCTTTCCGATGCCGACATGAAAGAATTTGCCCAGGAAGAAATTGCCCGTATTGAAGCGGAACTTCCGCAGCTTGAAGAAGATATCAAGTTCATGTTGATTCCGGCAGACCCGGCAGATGACAAGGACATTATTGTTGAGATTCGTGCCGCAGCAGGCGGTGACGAAGCGGCCATTTTCGCGGGTGACCTCTATAGGATGTATACCCATTTCGCTGACGATAAAGGTTGGAAGGTTGAAATGCTGGACGCCCATCCGTCCGAGGCGGGCGGCTATAAGGAAATCCAGTTCAAGGTCAAGGGCGACAAGGTATATTCCGAAATGAAATTTGAATCGGGTGTGCACCGCGTACAGCGTGTTCCCAAGACTGAAAGCCAGGGGCGTATTCATACCTCGACGGCCACAGTTGCTGTGCTCCCTGAAGCCGACGAAGTTGAAGTTGACATCAAACAGGAGGACCTGCGCATTGACGTGTATCGTGCAGGCGGCCCTGGTGGGCAGTGCGTTAACACGACCGACTCGGCCGTGCGCATAACCCATATTCCAACGGGCTTGGTGGTGCAATCGCAGGACCAGAAGTCGCAGCTGCAAAACAAGATTGCTGCCATGAGCGTTTTGCGTGCGCGCCTGTATGAAAAGATGCTTGAAGAACAACGTGCCGCTGAAGGTGCCGAACGCCTTGCGCAAATTGGTACAGGCGACCGCAGTGAAAAAATCCGCACCTACAACGGTCCGCAAGACCGCGTAACCGACCATCGTATTGGCTATAACGGCACCTATAATGGCGTGCTTTTATTCAGCGGTGGAGCAGGGCTTGGCGAACTTATTACGGCGCTTCAGGCGGCGGATCGTGCCCGCAAACTCGAGCAAGCTGTTTAGCAATACCATGCTTGGCTGAATAAGATAATTGTGTGCCCCTCGATTCATCAAGGACACTTTTTAATGACTGAAGTCTGGACAACACGACGCATTCTTGAATGGATTGAAGGCTATCTGAGCGAAAAGGGGATAGACAATCCGCGCCTTTCAGCGCAATGGCTTGTGGCCGACGCCCTGGGCTGTTCGCGTATCGACCTTTATGCCGACATTGATCGCCCTTTAAGCGAATCTGAGCGCGAAGTTTTGCGTGAAAGCACAAAGAGGCGTGGTACGGGCGAGCCGCTGCAATATATAACTGGTACCTGCGATTTTCGCTTTTTAAGCTATTTCATTGAACCAGGTGTTCTTATTCCGCGTCCTGAAACCGAAGTCTTAGTAAGCGAAGCTCTTGCTGCGCTTCCTAAAGACGAAGAAATACTAGCGCTCGATCTTTGTACTGGTAGCGGAAATATAGCCTGTTCTCTTGCAAGTGAAAACCCGCTCATCCACGTTTTTGCTACCGACCTTTCGCCCGAAGCTTGCGCCTTGGCACAGCGCAACGTTGACCACCTCGGATTGAGCGAGCAAGTACTCGTTATGCAAGGCGACCTGGGCTCACCCTTGCCGGACGATATTTACGGAAAAGTAGGACTTGTTATTTCAAACCCGCCCTATATTCCAAGTAATGTGCTTTCTGGCCTTGACGCTGAAGTTAAAGATTTTGAACCGAGCCTCGCGCTTGATGGCGGCCCCGATGGCCTTGAGGTATTCAGGCGTATCGTTCCTTTTGCCCACGATGCCCTCCGTACGGGTGGTCTGTTTGCCTGCGAGCTGCATGAAGGCTGCCTTGACGCTGCTGCCGAGATTGCGCAAAAGGCTGGTTTTACCGGTGTGCGCATTGTTGAAGACCTTGTGCAAAAGCCACGCGTCTTAATTGCGCAAAAATCATGACAACGGTGCGAAAGAGCGCCTAATACGTTAATATATTGGCATAAATGCACAGAAACACAGAATGTAAGGAGCAGCTGTGCCAGAGACTAACGGACAAAACCCGTACCTTCCCACAGAAGAGACCCCTTTCCCCTTTGAATCCTATGTAGCTCATGAACCTGATCAGCCTGTGGCAGTTCGGCCAGCTGAGGCCGTACAGCCAGCTACCGCTCAGGTTGCGCCTGCTCAAGCAGCTCAAGTCCAAGCTTCACAGGCCGAGGAAACACCTGTCTTCGTTCCGCAGGGTCAGCCCGTGGCAGGCCAGGCAGCGCAAGCTCCTGAAGCGCCTATCCAGCCAACGGTTCGTCCCGTTTCCCTCGGTGGTCCTTTGCCTTCAGCTGGAACCCCTGTTGGAACCGTGGCCGACGACGACCTTGAAGCCCTCGGTGCTTACAAGGCCCTTGAAGCACGTAATAAGCGCCGACGCCGTAAGCGCATAGCTATTGGAACCGTTATTGGCGCGCTTGCTCTTGCGGGATTCGGTTGGTTTATTGCTACAAACTTCCTCGCAACGCCACCCGAGGAAATACCAACCTACGACGTGGCCTATGTGACAACGGAAACCTACGAAAACAGCGTGAGCGCATCGGGCGCCATTAAGCCTGCTTCTCAGTATATTGTTGCCCCTGAAGTTGAAGGCATTATTTCTGAAGTCATGGTTGCAGAAGGCGACTCTGTTTTGAAGGGCGACATCATCTATACGCTGAAAAACGATGCCCTTGACAAAGCCATTCAGGATGCCGAGCAAGCTCTTAAGTCAGCAGAAAATGGCGTCATTTCAGCTGAAAAGTCGCTCGATACCGCAAACACATCGCTCGTTCGTGCCCAGGATAACTACAACAAAGTTTTTGCAACGCTGTACGAAACGCAAGAAATTGCCGATGCCGCGGGTGCCGAAGCGACCGACATGCTCAATAGCGCCCAAAACCTCTACGACGAAGCGCAGCTTTCCCTCGACAATGCCCGCATTGCGGTAACGACGGCCCAGGAAGGGGTGGACAACGCTAAGGCTAACGCGGACAAGCGCACGGTCCGCGCACCTGAAAGTGGTGACGTCATTACCATGAATGCTGAAGTGGGCGCTTCAGTTGGCGGCAGTATTGGCAGTGGCAGCAATAATACGCTCGTTACTATTGCCGACTTAAGTAAGCTGCGCGTTTCTGTTCAAGTAAATGAAGTCGATATTAATTACCTACAGCAAGGCCAGGAAGCAGAAGTGAGTTTTTCTGCCCTCAACGACCTGGTTTTGACGGCCGTAGTTGAACATATTGCTAAGGTGTCAAGTGGGTCTGACCAGCAGGGCGCTGGTGGCATCGTGACATACGATGTCGACCTCGTCATTGAAAACCCCGACCCTCAGGTTAAGCCTGGCATGACAGCGCGCGTACGGGTGCTTACGGACAAAATTGAAAACGCACTGACCGTTCCGGTTTCAGCACTTCAGATGATTTCTGAAAATGAAGCGCAGGTTTTTGTTGATTCGAATTATTCAGGTGAAGGCACGCCCGCTTTCGAGGAGCGCACGGTAAAGGTTGTTGCCCAGGATTCAACTATAGCTGTTGTAGAAGGTGACATAGCCGACGGCGATGCAGTACAACTGCTTGTGGGCGATATGGAAGATGAATCGGGCGTCACGGTTGAAGTAGGGTAGTGGCGTGTCCTGCGTTTTAGAAGTATCCAAGCTGCACCGTATTTATGAAACGAAAGCAGGGCTGACCCATGCTTTGCGTGGCGTGAGCCTGCGTGTTGAACGCGGTGAATTCTTGAGCATCATGGGCCCGAGTGGTTCGGGAAAGTCGACCCTCATGAACGTGTTAGGGTGCCTGGACAGACCAACATCGGGCACCTATATTCTTGAAGGGCTGGACGTTTCAACGCTTAATGACGACGATCTGGCAGAAATACGTTCTAACCGCCTCGGCTTTGTGTTTCAGAGCTTTAACCTGCTTACCCGTGCGACGGTGCTGCGCAACGTGATGTTGCCGCTGGTGTATTCGTCGACCTGCCCTAAGGCGGAACGCCTCGAGCGTGCTATTCGCGCCCTTGTAGCCGTGGGTATTCCCGAAGATCTGTTTGACCACCGCTCCAACGAACTATCAGGTGGGCAGATGCAGCGCGTGGCTATTGCCCGTGCCTTGGTCAATAACCCAGCGCTTATCCTGGCTGACGAACCCACAGGTAACTTGGATTCAGCGACCAGCGAACTTGTCCTTTCACTTTTCCGCAAGCTTTCCGACGAAGGCAGGACGGTCGTTCTTATTACGCATGACCCTGAAGTCGCGCGTTTTGCCGATCGGACGGTTTACATTCGTGACGGCAAACTCCTGACCTACGACGAAGAGCAGGCCTATGTGGCTGCTGCGCGCGCAAGGAGTGGCTATGCGCATTAGTGACCTACTTTATGAAACCTGGTCGGCTCTTATGTCGAATAAGGGCCGTACTTTGCTCACCATATTGGGTATCGTTATTGGCATCTCTGCCGTTATTGCTATGACTTCGCTCATTGATGGCGTGAAAAACTCCCTGGTTTCGCAGCTCGGTCTTGACCAGTCGCGCGTGGTCTACATCTACTACTGGAATGGTTCGGAAACAAGCGCTGAAGACCTGACTACGATTGAAGAAGGCGTGGATGGATACGAATTCATTACGGGCATGCAGTCTGGTTACGGCAAGGCAAGTACGGGCGTCAAGCAGGCCGACACTTCCATCATGGGTGTCAGCAAAGGCTTTTTTAGCGCCTTGGGCCTCAATCTGGTTGAAGGGCGCATGCTCAGCGACAAAGAGCTCAACAGTGACGCCATGCTCGTGGTTATCGATTCGGCCCTAGCGCGTTCTTTGTTCGGTGAAGATACTAACCCCGTTGGCGAACAGATTGAAATCGGCAATGACCAATACAGCATCATAGGCGTCGTTGAAGCAAGCAGCATGTTTACGTCGCAGGGAACCGCGTATATGCCTTGGCAGACCTGCTCCATTCGCATAACGGGCTCCACGAGCTTTGATACCATTGTCGGTTATGCGAATGAAGGCGAAGACATGGAAAGCCTTGTTGCGCGTACGGAAAGCTTTATCCGCCAGCGTTTCCAGATTACCGACGAAGACCAAGAGGGCGGCTTTGGCTATGTCTATGTTCAATCCATTGCTTCCATCCAGGAAGAGCTGAGCGCCATGCTCATGTCCTTCCAGTTGATGATGACGGCGGTGGCGAGTATTTCGCTTCTGGTTGGCGGCATTGGTATTATGAATATGATGCTTACCAACGTGACCGAGCGCATTCGCGAAATCGGTTTGCGCAAAGCACTCGGGGCGCATCGCAGTGACATTACGGCTCAGTTTTTGACGGAGTCGGTTGCCATTTGCTTGGTTGGCGGTTTAATTGGCTTTTTGCTTGGCTACGGTGCTGCGTGGGTGCTCGCCCTTGCGTCGTCGGGCGCCATGGGTGACTTGCTCCTCGGGGAAAGTATGACTATTACGCCAGCCATTTCACCTTCAACGGTGCTCCTTGCGATAGGCATCTGTGCGGGCATTGGTATCGTGTTTGGCTTCTGGCCTGCGTACCGCGCTGCTAAGCTCGACCCCGTTGAATCCCTGCGCTACCAGTAATTTCTATGCGTAGTACTTCCCGCGCTGTTTCTGGGCAAGAGCGGCAGGGTACAATTAAGAGAGCTTGATGTTTAACCAAGGCCCTCTCGATTGCAAAGGATAGCGCAATGACCTACGAAGAAGTATTGCAAAAAGCAGCTGAAGTCCTCAAACCAAAGTGCCGTGTGTGCCCTGAATGCAATGGTGTTGCCTGCCGCGGTGAAGTGCCAGGTGTTGGGGCCATTGGTGACGGTTCGGCCTTTACGCTTTGTAGGGACTATCTTTCACGCATTCGCTTACAGATGGATGCCGTTCATCCGCATTTTGATGCCGATACCTCTCTTGAAATGTTTGGTATTCAACTTGCCGGGCCCGTCATGGTGGCACCCATTGGTGGCATGCCTTTTAACTACACGAACGTTTTGACCGAAACCGAGTATTGTGAAGCGGTCGTTTTTGGTGCAAAAGAGGCGGGCATTATTGCCTTTACGGGGGATGGGCCGCTCGATGATTATTTCCCCTCGACGCTTCCTGTTATTGCTTCAGCGGGCGGGCTTGGCATTCCCACCATTAAGCCATGGGCTAAAGAAAAGCTGTTCGACCGGATAGACGACATCAGCAAGATTGATTGTCCCGCTTTTGCCATGGATATCGATTCGGCCGCCTTGGTGAATCTCAAGCTGCAGGGAAAACCCGCCTTCGCGAAATCCGAAGAAGAGATTCGCGAAATTGTTGAAGCAGCACAGTGCCCCTTTATCGTGAAAGGTGTCATGACGCCCGAGTCAGCGCTTCGTTGTGCACGTGCAGGGGCCTATGCCATCGTAGTTTCGAGCCATGGCGGACGCATCATGCAAGATACGCTTCCACCCGTTTCCGTCTTGAGCGAAATTAAAGATGCCGTGGGTGACCAGATGAAGATTATCGTTGATGGCGGAATCCGCAGCGGGTCGGATGTCTTTAAGTGCCTGGCGCTTGGTGCCGATGCAGTGCTTATCGGAAGGCCGTATGCGATTGCGGCGCATGGTGGTGGCGCTGAGGGCGTGGCGCTCTATACGGAAAAAATCCTTCAGGAACTCAAAGAAGTTATGCTGATGACTGACAGCCCGACGCTTTCCGACATCACCAAAGACAAGATTCGTTTTTATCCCGTGGTGGGATAAGCGGCATGAGCCAATCTTTTCATCACGCAGCTTTACTGTTGCTTTTCGGCCGCAGCAAGCTTGATGCAGAGCACTAAAACGTCGAGCGCTTGATCGAGTTCGTCAAGCGGTGGCAGGGTAGGGGCTATGCGAATGTTTGAGTCCTTCGGTTCGTTGCCATAGGGCCAGGTTGCACCCGCGCCCGTTAATACCACGCCAGCCTCTTTGCACAGCTGCACGACGCGCTTGGCGCACGCAGCTGGTACATCAAGTGAAATGAAATAACCGCCACGCGGTGCTGTCCAGCGGCATCCTTCGACGCCAGCCAAACCTTCTTCGAGCTTTTGTAACACGAGCTCAAATTTGGGGCGAAGGATGGCAGCGTGTTTTTTCATATGTTCTTTGATGCCCGCACCGTCACGCAGGAAGCGAACGTGGCGCAGCTGGTTGAGCTTGTCGTGGCCTATGGCCTGAATGCTGATGCGCGCCCGTGCTTCTCCCATATTGGCGGGGCTTGCCGCAAAGGCAGAAATGCCTGAACCAGGCAGTGTGACCTTGCTGGTGGATGCAAATTTGATATAACGGTCGGGATTGCCCGCCTCGATGCATGCCTGCTTTATGTCGAGCAGCTGGTCTTGTTTGTCCTCTTCATCATAGAGATGGTGTACACAGTAGGCGTTGTCCCATATGATGCGGAAGTCTGATGCCGCGCAAGGCATGGATGCCAGACGGCGCACGACATCGTCTGAATAGGTAGCGCCACTTGGATTCGAATATTTTGGAACACACCAGATGCCCTTGACGCTTTCGTCGTGGGCTGCGAGCTGTTCGACTTCATCCATATTGGGGCCCGAGTCGTTCATGGAAATCGGAATCATTTCATAGCCGAAGGCTTCTGTTATGGCGAAGTGCCTATCGTAGCCGGGAACGGGGCAGAGCCATTTTACGTTGGGCAGCTTGTTCCACGGGGTCGAGCCAAGGACGCCAAAGCTGTGGAAACGCGCAATAGTGTCATACATAAGTGTCAGGCTTGCATTGCCGCCCACGAATACATTTTCAGCCTCGTCATCAAGCATGAAAGCCATCAAACGCTTAGCTTCTGGAATGCCATCGAGCACGCCATAGTTGCAACAGTCCGTTCCATCTTCGGCCACAGGGTTCTCAAGCGCGCCGAGAATCTCTGCCGAAAGTGCGAGCTGGTCAGCGCCCGGTTTTCCCCGTGCCATATTTAGAGCAAGGCCCTTCGCTTGTACCTCTTTATATTCCTGTTGCAATGTTTCTAAGTTCATCGTATTCCCTTCATCTGCGGGCGGCTGGACTTAAGCCGCATGCCCTAGTCGGCCGCGGTAGCCATAACGTGGGTATCAACATCGTCGACAAGGAGGCTGTCTTCCAGCACTTCTTCGAAATTTTTTTCGACATTGGTGCTTTCATCCATGTAGTGGTCGAATTCATTAAGCACTGAAGCATCAGGCTCGGGCGTAAGGAGGGAAACCACAACAATGGCTAAACAGCTGCACAGGAATGCAGGGAGCAATTCATAGATGCCGAATACGCCACCCATGGGGCGAATAAGGTTGTGCCAGATAAGCACCATGGCCGCGCCTGCCACCATGCCAGCGATGGCACCTTGCTTGGTTGTACGACGCCAGTAAAGGCTAAAAAGCGTGAGGGGGCCAAAGCTTGCACCGAGGCCAGCCCACGCATAAGACACAACGGTGAAAATAACCGAGCTTTCATCCCAGGCAACCGCTATGCCAAAGAGCAGAACAGCCGCAAGGGTAACGCGCGAAACAATGAGCACTTGGCTGTCGGTAGCATCTTTCTTAAACACGGCACGGTAGATGTTTTCCGCAACCGAAGAACCGGTAATTAGTAGGTACGACGAAGCGGAGCTCATGGACGCCGCCAAGATACCAGAAACAACTAAACCGCAGAGGAAGCTGGGGAGCATCATCTGGGAAAGCACAATGAAAATGGTTTCTGCCGATGACTGATTAAGGAGTTGGGCAGGAATGATGTAGCGCCCGATAATGCCAATCATCACGGCAGCAAACATCGAGATAACAACCCACACAATAGCGATAATGCGCGACTGACGCACCTCTTCGTCAGAGCGGATACCCATGAAGCGAACGAGCACCTGAGGCATACCGAAGTAACCCAAACCCCAGCTCATGGTTGAAATAATAGTGAGCAGGCCATATTCAGCAGGCACATCAAAGAGCGGCTGGCCATTTTGTACCAGCTGGAGGCCGTCTTCGCCCATTGCAGGAACCGCCATGCTGGTCATGGATAAGAAACCGGGGATATCGGAGAGGAATTCGACCATGTTGCCCATGCCGCTTGCCATGGTAATGGATCCGAGCACCACAATAATAAGCGCAAAGAACATGAGCGTGCCTTGCACAAAGTCGGTGGCCACAACGGAAAGGTAACCGCCCACCATGGTGTAGAGGAACACGATTATGGCGCCAAAGACCATCATCATGGAATAGTCCCAGCCAAAGAGGCTGTTAAACAAACGACCGCAGGTTACAAAGCAGCTGCCGCAATAGACGCAGAAGAAGATAAGGATGATGATGGCGGCAATGGTGCCCGTGGTGTTCTTTTTATCGTGAAAACGATTTGAATAAAACGCAGGGAGCGTAATGGAATCGTTTGCCTTAACTGAATAACGGCGCAGGCGCTTGGCCACAAGAAGCCAGTTGAGGTAGGTGCCGATGGCTAAGCCTATGGCGGTCCAGCCTACGTCTGATGCTCCGCAGAAATAGGCGAGGCCAGGAAGCCCCATGAGCAAATAGCCGCTCATGTCCGACGCTTCTGCGGAAAGCGCGGTAAACCAGGGCCCGACCTTTCGTCCTCCCAGGAAGTATTCAGAGGTCGAAGAATTAGACCGTTTTGCGTAAATAAAGCCAATGGTAAGAACTACAATAAAGTAGATAAGTATGGCCAATACCACCATGGTGTCGCCTGATTGCATACATCCCCCTAGCTGATGAGGCACACTATTGCGTGCTAAAGTACAAGCATTCATTATAGCCATTATTCAGCTTTGCGTTTTTTGTAGGTTTAAAAAACAGTGTATTTGTCCATTAAATGGAGGGGTTAGACCATTCGCGATTTGATTCTGAGTATTTTCGCACGTCAGAGCCTAAAAGAGGAGGAATAGTGAAGATACGCCCGGGGGCGTGTAAACCGTTGACACAGGTGTGCGGCTAGCGTATTATCACTACGCTCACCTGTTGAAATATCTTGTTTATTCCTGCGGGTGTGCAGGCAGCTTGAAAAATGCATTATCGTTAAGAACATGGGAGTGTGCCCGAGTGGCTAAAGGGGACGGGCTGTAAACCCGTTGGCTATGCCTACCTAGGTTCGAATCCTAGCGCTCCCACCATTTACCCGCCCGTGTAGCTCAGTCGGTAGAGCACTTCGTTGGTAACGAAGAGGTCACCGGTTCAAGTCCGGTCGCGGGCTCCATGATTTCATATTGGATTGCTTTTACCTTACTTGTTAAGGGCCGTTGCAACAACGACCGCCAGGCGCTGAGGGCGTCTGTGGCAAGGAAGGCAAAGCAACGCGAGGGGAGCGTACTTTCGCTACGTGATCCGAGCGCTGTCTGCGGTCTGACAAGGCTACAGGCGTCCTTAGCACCTGGCGGCGTAGCTCAGTTGGTCAGAGCACACGGTTCATACCCGTGGCGTCACTGGTTCAAATCCAGTCGCCGCTACCATTTGAAATTTATCATTGTCCCTGGTGGCAATGCTCATTTGTTTTCTATTTTGTATGCGCCTCGGTAGGGCGCATTCATGTAAGGAGGATTTATGTCCAAGGAAAAGTTTGAGCGTACTAAGCCGCATGTGAATATCGGCACGATTGGTCACGTTGACCATGGCAAGACGACGCTCACCGCTGCAATCACCAAGACTCTGTCTGAACACGACGGTTCCCACGGTTCTGCAAATGCTGACTTTACGGCATTCGAGAACATCGACAAGGCTCCCGAAGAGCGCGAACGTGGTATTACGATCTCCATCGCTCACGTTGAGTATGAAACCGACACTCGTCACTATGCTCACGTAGACTGCCCCGGCCATGCTGACTATGTTAAGAACATGATCACCGGTGCTGCTCAGATGGACGGTGCCATTCTGGTTATCGCTGCTTCTGACGGTCCTATGGCTCAGACCCGCGAGCACATCCTGCTCGCTCGCCAGGTAGGCGTGCCCTACATCGTGGTCTTCCTGAACAAGATCGACCAGGTTGAAGATGAAGAACTCATCGAACTGGTTGAAATGGAAATCCGCGAACTGCTGAACTCCTACGAGTTCCCCGGAGACGACACTCCAATCATCCGCGGTTCTGCTCTGGCTGTTCTCGAAGGCGACAAGGCTGCTCAGGACGCTATTTGGGAGCTTATGGACGCTGTCGACAGCTGGATTCCGACTCCGGAACGCGACACCGACAAGCCCTTCCTGATGGCCGTCGAAGATACCATGACCATCACCGGCCGCGGTACCGTTGCTACTGGCCGTGTGGAACGTGGCGTGCTGCATGTGAACGACGAACTGGAAATCGTTGGTATCAAGGAAACCCAGAAGACCGTTTGCACTGGCGTCGAAATGTTCCGCAAGCTGCTTGACGAAGCTGAAGCTGGCGACAACATTGGCTGCCTGCTTCGTGGTATCAAGCGCGAAGAAATCGTACGTGGTCAGGTTCTTTGCAAGCCTGGTAGCGTTACTCCGCACACCAAGTTTACTGGTCAGGTTTACGTTCTGACCAAGGACGAAGGTGGCCGTCACACCCCATTCTTCGATGGCTATCGTCCTCAGTTCTACTTCCGCACCACCGACATCACCGGTGTTGCACACCTTCCTGAAGGCACCGAGATGGTTATGCCTGGCGACAACGTAGAAATTACCGCCGAGCTTATCCACCCGATTGCTATGGAAGAGGGCCTGAAGTTCGCTATCCGCGAGGGTGGCCGTACGGTTGGCTCTGGCCGCGTTACCACGATTATCGAATAACGCAGTTCTCGCAAGGAATGCGGGGTTAGTGCCTACGTGCTAGCCCCGCTTCTTCGCGCTTAACGATAGTGTAGACATTCAGCTGAAAAGAATAGATTAATAGGAGTTATACAAATGCGAACCTTGGTCACTTTGGCGTGCACGGAATGTAAGCGCCGTAATTACACGACCAAAAAGAACAAGCAAACAACTCCAGACCGTGTGGAACTGAAAAAGTACTGCAAGTGGTGTGGACATCATACTCTCCATAGGGAAACCCGCTAGGAGAGTGTTTAGGTATACAGGCCAGTAGTTCAATTGGTAGAGCGTCGGTCTCCAAAACCGAAAGTTGAGGGTTCGAGTCCTTCCTGGCCTGCCAGCTTGTTTGATCCGAGCAGCTTGTGTTCAATTTGCTAGCTTTAGCAACTTGAAGTCAGGCTGCTTGTTTAGCGTTATAAGCAGAAAGTTTGCGAACCGGAACTGAGGTCGAAAATGGCCCATAAGTCGAAAACACAGCGCGCCAAGGCCAGTGCCGCCAAGGCGAACAAGAAAGACCGCGAAGAGCGCGAGGCGCTTGCGGCCGAAAACGTCGACGCCACGGTCGAGGACAAGGCTGAGGAAGCCGCTGAGACCGTCGAAGAGAAGACTGAGGAAGCTGTCGAAGCCGTTGAAGAAAAGGCTGAGGAAGCTGTCGAAACCGTCGAGGAAGCCGTT
>JAFUCE010000069.1 GCA_017459805.1 Eggerthellaceae bacterium | reverse complement strand
TCTACACTCGACCCATTAATTAGACAAGCGCGCTTCAGTAACAGCGCACTTCCTGCGCCTAAAAGCTCCGAAAAGCTCGAAAAATGACTCCCAGCTTCCTTTAGATACGAAGCTTCGGAAAGGCACTTGCCGCACCCCTTTCAGCTTTGCGAGCAGGTGGGCTTGAAAGCGATGTCGTGAGTTCGTTGTTCTTTGAAATGCTCTAAACTGTGTGGACATTTGACAATGCTATTTTCGCATGTTAAAATGTCCACAAAAGCTGGAACAAATTAAGGACTATATGTATAAACAATGACGGTTCAAACAAAAAAACTCTCCCTCTTGTGCTCAATCAAAGCAGGCTATCCGTCTAGCCGTATTATCAAAACAGTGAAAGAAACGCCTGCTCAAACTTCTAAAGTCCTCATTCCGCGCGCCATTGACGACGGCTGCATTGTCGAAACGGAACTTACCACAGAACAAGTAGGTCACATAAAAGATGACTTTTACACTCATGAAGGGGACGTTGTCCTTAAGCTTTCTACCCCATACGACTGCGTGTATATCGACAAGACCCACGAAGGCATTCTGGTCACTTCTTTTGCGGTAATTCTCCGTCCCTTACACGATACAGAGATAGACATGCGCTATCTGGCTGCGTTCCTTAACACTGCACAAGCTAAAAGAGTTCTGCAAAGCCACGGGACTGGCCTCGTTATACCTTTACTTAAGAAGAGCACGCTTGAAGATGTGCCAATTCCTCTTGTGTCGTACTCGCGCCAACAGCAGCTCGCCCAAATTTTTGAAAACGTGCAACAGCAAAAAGCCAACGCTAGAAAACTCCTGAGTCTTGGCAGTCAGCTAGTTGAAAGCGAATTTGCAAGTACGGTCTACGGGACCCAATAAGTTAAACCCTGTTACGAAAGGACAGCTACATGATAACCGGTACAGCAAAAACCAAAGTTGATGAAATCTGGCAACGCATGTGGGAAGGTGGCATCACCAACCCCATCGAAGTAATCAGCCAGCTCACATACTTAATGTTCATGCATCAGCTGGACGAAAAGGAATTTGAAGCGGAAAGCCTCGAAGAAGTAACTGGCGCTAAGCAGCCGCGTATATTCCCCAAAAAGTTTGCTAATGCAGCGGGTGCTGAAATCGCTGGCGAAGAACTGCGCTGGAGCCGCTTCAAAGACAAGCCAGCCGAAACAATGTTTCAGATAATTTCGGAGTATGCATTCCCGTTCATTAAGACCCTGGGGGACGACTCTGCCTTCACGCGCAGCATGGAGTCTGCCACCTTTGGCATTCCTGTTCCTAAAACATTGCAGCGCGCGGTGGACGGCATAGACGCTCTGTTTGCGAACTACGTGGACGACATATCCGATCTGGGCGACCTGTACGAATACATGCTTTCCAAGCTCAACACCGCAGGCACCAATGGGCAGTTCCGTACACCCAAGCACATCCGCGACATGATGGTTCAAATAATTGCACCTAAGCCAGGCCAGCTTATTTGCGACCCTGCATGCGGGACGGCGGGCTTCTTGATTTCGGCAGCAGAATACCTGCGGCAGAACTATGAAAGCTCCATGACGCAAGCCGACTGGGACTGTTTCGCTGGTACGGGAAACGTGCAACCCCAGTTCACTGGTTTTGAAATGGATCAGACCATGCTGCGCATTTCTGCCATGAACCTTATGCTTCATTCAATTAGCAAGCCCGACGTGCGCTACTTGGACAGCATTTCTAAAAGCAATACGGTTAGCAACAAGTTCGATTGCATTCTTGCTAATCCTCCATTTACTGGTTCGGTCGACACAGAAGGCATTGACGACTCGCTGAAAGCCATTGTCGACTCAAAGCAAACAGAGCTGCTGTTCGTGGCGCTGTTCCTGCGCATGCTAAAACTGGGTGGGCGTTGCGCCTGCATTGTTCCCAACGGCGTGCTGTTCCGCACAAATTCAAAGGCATACAGGCAGCTGCGCAAAGAACTGGTAGAAAACCAGAAGCTCGAAGCCGTTATATACATGCCCAGCGGTGTATTCAAACCCTATTCTGGCGTAAGCACGGCCATTCTGGTATTTACGAAAACCAATGCGGGTGGTACCGACAAGGTTTGGCTCTACAACATGGAAGGCGATGGCTACACGCTCGACGACAAGCGCGACCCAGACGAAGCACATGACGACATTCCCGACATTCTTGAACGGTGGGCAAACATTAAGAAGGAAGAAAAGCGTGCGCGTACTGACAAAAGCTTCCTGGTGGAAAAGCAGGAAATCGTCGACGCAGAATACGACTTCAGCTTCAACAAGTACACCGAAACGGTATACGAGCGCATAGAATACCCGCCCACTGAAGAAATTCTGGCAGAGCTAGAAACCCTTAATCAGGAAATGACAAAGGGCCTGAAGGAGCTTGCACAGATGCTGAAAGGCGACAGCAATGAGTGATGACTACAATGCTCTAGACACTCCTGCGTCTTCTCCAGTTGAAATTGTGCTGTACCGCAGCGAAGGGCATCCCGTTCCCGTCGAAGTGCGGTACATGAACGAAACCTTTTGGCTTACCCAAAAGGAAATGGCAGAGCTGTTTGACACAACGGCGTCCAACATCAGTATGCATTTAACCAATATCTTCGAGTCGGGGGAGCTCGAGCAAGAGGGCTCGTTGATTAAATTCAGGATTTCTGAATTTAATAAAAAGCCTACGAACTTGTATAACCTGGATGCCATCATTGCTGTTGGATATCGCGTCAATTCGTTGAAGGCTACGCGTTTTAGGCAGTGGGCGACTGCAACGCTAAAGGAATACATTCAAAAAGGTTTCGTGCTGGACGACGACCGCTTGAAGGCGGGTCCCGACCAGTTTGGCAAAGACTACTTCAAAGAGCTGCTTGAGCGTATCCGTTCCATTCGGGCGAGCGAACGGCGTATCTGGCAGCAGATAACAGACATCTTTGCGGAGTGCAGCATCGACTACGACAAGGATGCGCCCGAAACACGGGATTTCTATGCCACGGTGCAAAACAAGTTTCATTATGCGATTACAGGGAAAACGGCCGCAGAAATCGTGTTCGAAGGCGCCGACAGCTCCAAGGAACACATGGGCCTTACCACATGGAAGAATTCCCCAGATGGGCGCATTCTAAAAAGTGATGCATTGGTAGCGAAGAACTATCTAGAAGAGGCGCAGATTCGACAATTAGAGCGCAACGTCTCGGGCTTTTTCGATTACATCGAAGACTTAATTGAGCGTGGTGCCGTGTTTTCCATGAAAGAATTTGCTGCAAGTGTGAACGCATTTCTCGAGTTCCGCCAATATGACATTCTGGAAGGCAAAGGGAGTGTTTCTGCCACTATAGCCAAGCAAAAGGCAGAAGAAGAATACGATGCGTTCAACAGAACTCAGCAAATCGATTCTGATTTTGATCGCCAGGTTAAAAAGCTCTTGAGCGAAGGTGGCGATGCCAATGGGTAGCGCACTACGGCATACTCCCAAACCTCGGTATAGCAGGGAGGCGGTAGCATGAGCAAGGTTGCACTAAATAAGTTATGCAAAAAGGGCATTTCAACCTTGCGGCAGAAGGACATTGTCAACGATGGGCCTTATCCTATTTACGGAGCATCGGGAATCGTTGGATATTCAAGCAACTATCAAAACGACGTTCAATACGTTGCTGTTGTAAAAGACGGTGCAGGGGTTGGCAGGGCTAATATATGTGACGCACGCTCCTCTGTACTTGGGACCATGCAAGCGTTAATACCCGTCGATGATGTTGAATGCGATTACTTGCTGCACCTCGTGAGAAGCTTGAGGCTTAGCGAAGGCTTTACTGGGTCAACCATTCCCCATATCTATTTTAAGGACTATGGGAAGAGACTAGTTGTTGAACGCAGCACTGACGAGCAGTGCCATATTGCGAATTTGCTAAACGCCATAGAGTCTCGTATTTCAATAATAGATATTCAAAAAGACAAGCTTGATGAACTGGTCAAATCCCGGTTTATCGAGATGTTCGGTGACCCGATTGAAAACCCGTTTGGCTGGGATACAAAGCCTTTAGGCGAGCTTGGCGAGTTGAAGAACGGCGTTAACTTCAAGTCCGTTGATTCGGGAACGGAGATTCGCTGTCTCGGCGTCGGTGACTTCAAAGATCGCTATCAGATTAGCGAAATGGATCTGATTTCAATTGTGTCGCTAAACGGGAAGCCGAATGAAAGCCAAATGCTTCGAGACGGCGACATTGTGTTTGTCAGATCTAACGGAAATAAGCAGCTAGTCGGCCGATGCCTCGCAGTATTTCCTGGCGACGAGGAAGTAACGTTCAGTGGCTTCTGCATCCGTTTCAGGAACGAAAGCGATGGGCTCCTGCTTGACTACTTGCTTGGGTGTTTGAAATCAGATTCGATGCGTAAGGCCATGACTGGGCGGGGAGCAAACATCCAGAACCTGAGTCAGAAGATTTTGTCTGGGGTGGTTATGCCGATGCCCCCAATCGCTCTTCAGCAGGAGTTTGCGGCCTTCGTTCAGAAGGTCGACAAATTGAAATCTATTGCGCAGCAGCAAATTGACAAACTTCAAATGCTCTACGACAGTTTGGCCCAGGAATACTTTTCAGCAGAGTAACTAAGAGTGTTAGGAACGTTATGAACTTCAGCTTTTTGAAACGAGATGATGGACGCTACGACCTTTTTGCCGATGCCTGTATTGAAGCTGAAAAGATATATGCAACAGCGCCTGCCATGTGCGCAGTGGGTTGTCGCAAGGCATTAGAGCTTGCCGTGCGGTGGGTGTATGCGGCGGACAACACCATCAGCCTGCCCTATAAAGACAATCTTTCTTCGCTTCTGCATGAAGAGTCATTCAAGAATTGCGTGGATGAACGGGTTTGGCGAAGCACGCTGGCTATTAACAAGCTTGGTAACATGGCGGTGCATACCGAAAAGAAGGTTCGCCCGCAGGATGCCATCCTTTCGCTGCGAGCCCTTTTTGCCTTTGTTGACTGGCTCGATTACTGCTATGGGCCCGACTACGTGGAACGTTCCTTTGATGAAGAGATAGTTCCCTCTGCTGGCGCTGCGCTTTCTTCCGAACAAATAGCTACCATCAAACAGAACAAAGCACTTCTTTCTGAAAAAGAAGAAATAATCAAAAAGCTTGAAGATCAAGTTAAGGCTATGGCTGACGAGCTCACCCAGGCTCGTGAACAAAATATCGTTGACCGTAGCTTTAATCCTGACGAAATATCCGAATACGAAACGCGCGTGTTGTACATCGACACCGACTTGAAGCTGGCTGGCTGGGACCTAAACCAAGACGTGCTCCAAGAACGCGAAGTGCATGGAATGCCTGTGGAGGCAGGGGACAGTTCGGGCAAAGGCTTTATTGATTATTTGCTATTGGGCAAGGACGGCAAGCCCTTGGCTATCTTAGAAGCCAAGCGCACCATGTATTCGCCGCAAAAGGGTTTGCAGCAAGCACGGCTCTATGCGCAATGTTTACAAGAAGAATACGGGTATGCTCCGCCTATATTTTTAAGCAACGGGTACGAAACCTTCTTTGTTGACGACCAAGCGGCGCCCATGCGCAAGGTCAGCGGCGTCTTTTCTCAAGGCGAACTGCAAACTATTATGAACCGCCGCGGCAAGCTTGTGCCGCTTTCGCAGGTGCAGGTTAATACCGATATCGCAGGTGACGCCAAGCATTATTATCAGATGGAAGCCATCCGCAAGGTTTGCAACAACATCGAAGAAGGCCACAGGAAAAGCTTGCTGGTAATGGCTACCGGAACAGGTAAGACACGTGTTTCGGCTGCGTTGGTGGATGTGCTCATGCGCGGCAACCGCGTTAAGAATGTTTTGTTCCTGGCCGACCGCGTTGCTCTGGTAAGCCAAGCAAAGTATGCCTTCCAGCAGTATTTGCCCAACGAATCACTTTGCAACCTGTGCAAAAACAAGGACGAACGTGATGCGCGCATTGTCTTTAGCACGTATCCAACCATCCTGAATGCTATCGATTCGGTGCGCAACGAAGAAGGCAACCGTATGTATACGCCGGCGCATTTCGATTTGATTGTTATTGACGAAGCGCACCGTTCCATTTTCAAAAAGTACAAGGAAATATTCGAATACTTCGATGCATTCATGGTGGGTCTAACTGCTACGCCAGTAAATGAAGTGGACCGCAACACCTACGATTTCTTCGAAGTTGAACGTGGCGTGCCTACCTACGTGTATGAATATGCTACAGCGGTATACCAGGACCACGTGCTGGTTCCTTTTACGGGAATTGAAACGCATACCAGCTTTCTTGACGAAGGCATTACTTATGCAGATTTAAGCCCTGAAGAACAAGAGGCGCTTGAAGAAGCGTATCAAGAGGAAGGGGAGGAAGTCCCTGAATATATTCCCGAGTCCGACATTGATGTATGGCTCTTCAACGATGAAACTGTCGATGGCGTGTTGCAAATGCTTATGGAAAAAGGCATCCATGTGGACGGCGGCGAAACCATTGGCAAGACAATTATCTTTGCGGCTAACCGCAAGCATGCCGAATTCATAGTTGAGCGTTTTGGCAAACTGTATCCCCACTTGCCGGGGGACTATATTAAGCATGTCATGCACGACTACGACTATTCGCACACCATCATCGATGAATTCAAGTTGAAGGGCAGTCCGCGCATTGTGGTTTCGGTTGACATGATGGACACGGGCGTGGACGTTCCTGAAATAGTTAACCTGGTCTTCTTTAAGAAGGTTCGCTCGAAAATAAAATTCTGGCAGATGATTGGGCGAGGAACGCGCCTTTGCCCCAACCTCGATGTTGTTGACCCGCTCGATGAAGAACATCCTGGTGGAGCTTATGCAGACAAAGAACGATTTTTCATTTTTGACTGGTGTCGAAACTTCGAATTCTTCAACGAAGGCGGCGAAACGGTAGAGGGCCGTGTTGGTGCTTCGCTTTCTGAAGCGGTTTTCTGTAGGCAGGTGCAGCTTATAAAAGATTTCCAACATGCAGATTACGCTGGCCTTGAATGGGAAGAATGGCGCGGCAAGTTGGTGGAAGATGTTCATGGGCAAGTCCAGCTGCTAGATGAAGAGCTGGTGAGTGTGCGCCTGCGACGTCCGGCCGTGCAAAAGTTTAAGCAGGAAGTGTCCTATGTATTCTTGAATGACGCTGACCTGAGTACCCTGCAGACCGATATTGCTCCGCTCGTTCATAACGATGAAAGCGACATTGATGCCCTTCGCTTCGATGCGCTTATGTATGGCTTCATGTGCTCGCTTTGCGAAGGCGCTGGTGTAGGACCGTATCGTTCCCGTTTGCTTTCCATTGCTTCTGGCCTGCAAGAGATGATTACTATTCCGCAGGTTAAAGACAAGCTTCCTTTGCTGCAGCGGATTACGAGCGAAGGTTTCTTTGAAGACATTACGGCATTGGTACTTGAAAAGGTACGCAAGGAACTTAGAGGCATTATTCGTTTTCTTGTTGGAAATGGGCCAGGTCGAAAGGTAATTTATACAAAGCTTTCCGACCCCGTGACGGAAATGAAGATTAACGTTGGGGCGATGCCAGAAGAAAACTTCGATGACTACAAGCTCAAGGTAAACAGATATTTGAGCGACTTCGCTGGTAATGCGGTTATTGCCAAGCTTCATCATAACGAGCCTTTGGACGAAGGCGACCTTGAAGAGTTGGAGCGACTTTTTACTCAAGAACTTGGAACGGCAGAAGACTATAGCTACACCTATGGTGAAACGCCGTTTGGTTTGCTTGTGCGTAGCATTGTTAAGCTCGACCGTGAAGCTGCCATGGAAGCTTTTGCAGAGTTTATTAATGACGAAGAACTGAATAACCAGCAGATTGCTTTCGTGCATCGGGTAATAGACTACATAGTTGCCAATGGTTTTATGGAGCCAGAGGTTTTGGCGCAGCCGCCCTTCGACAGGCCGCAGTCTTTTGCGCGCCTATTCGACAGGAAACGGCAAGAGCTACTGGTAAGCATTATTCGCAGCGTGAAGGACAACGCACTACCGCCTGCTGCGTAATTAGGTCTAAAGGGGTGCGGCAAGTGCCTTTCCGAAGCTTCGTATCTAAAGGAAGCTGGGAGTCATTTTTCGAGCTTTTCGGAGCTTTTAGGCGCAGGAAGTGCGCTGTTACTGAAGCGCGCTTGTCTAATTAATGGGTCGAGTGTAGA
>JAFUCE010000068.1 GCA_017459805.1 Eggerthellaceae bacterium | reverse complement strand
TTCGTGCTGGCCCTGCGTTCTGCCGGATTCGCAAGCTCGAGCATCATCTCCTCCAAGGGCGCAGTGAACTTTGCCTACAACTTGTACTTGCGTCTGCGTGAGGATCCGAATATCGCCAAGACGGATGTGAAGCGTTTTGTCCAGCGCTGGTATGTGATGAGCGTGCTAACGGGGCGCTATTCTGGCTCCTCCGAATCCGTGATGGACAGAGACATTAGGAGCATTTCCGAGCGAGGGTTCCATGCTGTGTACGAGGAGATCGTCCAAGGCCAGCTCTCGGATGTGTTCTGGGATGTGCAGCTCCCGCAGAACCTTGCAACCACTAGCACTCGCACCGGCGCTTGGCTCGCCTACGTAGCCTCGCAAGTGAAAGCAGCGGACAACACGCTCTTCTCCACGGGCGTGAAGGTGTCTGACGTTATGGCGACCATCGGCGACATCCACCACATCTTCCCGAAAGGTTTCCTGCGTAAGGAACTCGATGCTCCCCAGCGCCTTTACAATCAGGTGGCGAATTATGCTTTCCTCGAAAAGCGCATCAACATTGCTATCAGCGATGATCATCCGGGGACATACTTCAGCACCGCGCTCAACGCTTGCAGGAACGGGGAGCGCTACTTCGGCGACGTTCAGTCCGAGGCGGGCTTCATGGAGAACCTTGCCGATAACTGCATCCCGAAAGATATCTTCACGATGGGCGCCCAGGATTACGAGCGCTTCCTCTCGGAACGCCGTGAGCTCATGGCGAGGAAAATCAGGGACTATTTCCGAGGGCTATAGGCAATCTGCGTTTTATCATGCACGATCTAAGTCTCAACCTGTTTTATAAAACGACGTTCGACGTGCATGAAGTGGATGGCTGCGAGGACCTTCTTTGGGAGACTGTCTGCAACATCCGAGAGTGGATTTGCAGGAAGTATGAGGAGAAGGGGCAATCCATCTCTCGCAATCCGAGGGAATGGACGGCCTTCAAACGAGGCCAACGGTCAGACCTGGGAACGAGCGACGGCAGCGTGAGGCTAGAGTCGGCAGCGTTTTGGACAGGAGAGTCGTCAGGTGACTGGGCATGTTCAATCACTGAGGTTTCGCGCGAGCGCGGTCTTGCACCCAGAGAGTGGAAAACCGAGATTGGATTCCATGAGGACTCAATGACGGAAGGCACGCTATCGGTCGTATTGACATACGGCGACAGGGCGGGTTATCTGGGCAAAACGCAAGAGAGCCCAAAGGAGACGATTCCGAATATTATTTGGAGACTGATTAACCATCCCAAAATCGAGTGCACCACATCCGGCATGCCAGCATGTGCGGCTCCGACCGAGCTTCATCCTGGCGAATTCGAGGAATTCTGGAAATTTGTATCCGACAGTAAAAGAGCGACTCCGATTATCTACATAAGCCCGCGTATGACCCAGGATGGCAAAGAGGAGCTGCTTGTCGACCCAGAGGATGTCGTAGAGATGCTCGGACCGAGCGCCCTGGTGTATTACTCTTGCGGAAGAGAATTCACAAACGAGCTGCTCGATGGAATTGGAAACCTGGATTACAGGTGCTCGAACGGACAGGTACGGGTTTATGACGATACCCCGCATTTCGAACGAGAAGGGGAGGCTCGGCGGCACAGATTCTTCCTCCCAAAGGACATTGAGGAGATGGGGGCAGGGGCGCTCCTTCGGATTTTCCGACGTTCGTTTGCGCAGAACGTTGACTTCTATGAGCAGATGGTGAGGGTGGATGATATCCGAGCCACGCTCCGGAGGAAGAGATACGTCGAGGGAGCAAGCGAGCAGCTCGCGCAGAACTTGGCGGACCTCAAACTCCAGATGGAGCAAACCAAAGAGGATGCCAAAGAGAGCGTTGCCCATGTTGAAAACAATGCGCTCGAGATGCTTGGCCAGATGGAAGAAGAGCTTGCTGAAATGCGCTCCGACCTTGAACTATTTGCGAACGATAACGAGAGATTAGACAACGAGAATAAGGAGCTAAGGGCTGAGAAGATCGTGTCGGGAATGTTGGTGTAAGCCCGGGGACGGCCCCTTTGTGAGGGAGACGGCCATTGCCTAGAATCTGAAATCTCGACATGTCAGGTTCTAGAGAAAGGCAATGACCGCGATGGAAAGCATAGCAGACGTGGCCGCGCCGGAGGCGGCGCTGGCCATACCGCGCTTCGAGGACGGCTTCGTGAACATGCAGGAGCTGCTCAGGCAGCTCGCCGAGGGCGTGGTGAACGAGATAATGTCGGCCGAGGCCGACCAGCTCTGCGAGGCGACGGGAAACAGCAGGAACGGCTACCGGG
>JAFUCE010000067.1 GCA_017459805.1 Eggerthellaceae bacterium | reverse complement strand
CTTCTGCGCTCGATGCTTCTTCACCTGCTGCATCATCGCTGCCTTCGTCAGCGTTTTCATCTGTGCCTTCGCCTGTGCCCTCATCTGCGCCTTGAGCTTCTGCTGCGCTTGCTTCACCCGCTTCACTTGACGCAGCTTCACTTGACCCAGCACTCGCGACTGGCTTCGCAAAGGTCAACTTGGCGCCAGCTCCCTGGTCAATAGTGATTTGGCCATTTACCAAGGTCAGGTTAACCGTTTGGCCCGACATTTCCATCGTGGCAGCATCTTCTGCCGTGGCTTCCCACGTGCCATTCATTGCGTCGCCAAAAACATCAAATGTATAGGTACCGTCTTCGTTTAAAACCAACGAGGCGGACATACCGTGTTCTTTTAAGATTTCGAAAGTTTCTGCATCTACGGCGTTGTCGTCGCCCGATGCAGATACAAGCTCCCAGGTACCCATAAATTGGGACCCAAATTCTTCAGCGGGAGAAGGCCCGGCGCATCCCACAAGGCCCAAAGCCATAAGAAGCGCGAAAACAGATGCGAGTACCATTCCTTTTTGTTTCATGGGTTTCCTTTCTGTAGGCACTATTGCCACGTGCCTTTTACTTGGCGCTATTTTAGCATGCAGTTTCTAAGTTCTGTTATCCTATGTTGTCTAATTGAAAGATTGCATAAGATTTCCCACGAAAAGGACGAGCCATGCCAAAGATTCATTGCCTTAACAACATTTCTTCCTACGGCACCGACCAACTGCCTGCGGACTACGAACTAACCGACCAGATAAACGAAGCCACAGGCATTCTTGTACGCAGTGCTGCCATGCACGACATGGAATTCGGGCCCCAGCTGCTTGCCATCGCACGTGCGGGTGCGGGCGTCAACAACATTCCGCTGGAGCGCTGCGCCGAAGAAGGCATCGTGGTGTTCAACACGCCTGGTGCTAACGCCAATGCCGTAAAAGAGCTGGTCATTGCCAGCATGGTTATGGCAAGCCGCAACTTGATTGCAAGCGTCAACTGGTGCATCGACAATGCAGACGATCCCGACATCGCCAAGTCGGTTGAGTCCGCCAAGAAAGCTTTTGCGGGCAGCGAAATCATGGGAAAGAAGTTGGGCGTTATTGGCCTGGGCGCCATTGGGGCGCGTGTTGCTCGTGCCGCTATTGACCTAGGCATGCAAGTCTATGGCTGCGACCCGTATGTTTCGGTTGATGCCGCGTGGAACATCGACACCCGCGTTAACCATATATCAAAGATGGAAGACATCTATAAAAGCTGCGATTTCATTACTGTACACGTGCCTGCGCTCGATTCCACGAAGGGCATGTTGGGCAAAGACGCCTTCGCTATCATGAAACCCGGCGCAGTCGTGCTGAACTTTTCGCGCGACACCCTTGTTGACGAGGAAGCCATGGCTGCTGCACTCGAAGACGGAACGGTGTCCCATTACATAACCGACTTTGCCACGCCTGCGGTCATGAAGATGAAAAACGTTACCGTAACGCCGCACCTGGGCGCATCCACTGAAGAGGCGGAGGATAACTGCGCCTTCATGGCTGTTAAGGAGCTCGTTGACTATATCGAAAACGGCAACATCAGCAATTCGGTGAACTACCCGGCCGTTACCTTAGGCAGTGCCGAAGCCGACGGCGGGCGCCTGGCTGTTCTGCATAAAAATGTACCGAACATGGTGGGCCAAATCACAAATATTCTGGGCGAGAATGGCGCAAACATTGCCAACATGGTGAACGCATCGCGTGGCGACTATGCCTACACGCTTATCGCCCTTGATAAGCCAGCAGAAAAGAGTTTTGTTGAAGCCATCTGTGCCATTGGTGATGTGATACGCGTCCGCTTAGTGAAGTAAGCTTGGCGACGTGCTTCGCGTCCGCTTAGTGAAGTAACACAGAAGTTAGTTCCGCGTAGCTGTCGCACCCACGACGTAAAACGGGGTTTGAGCGCCACAAAGGTGTCTCTTGGGCGCCTCTAGAGCCTCCCTTGGGTGTCCCGTACCCTTCTCTTGGGCGTCCCGCGCCCTTCATCAAATTATTTGTTGTTTGTCAAAACAGTAGAATAAAAAGCCTAATTTATGGCACAATTTATAGTTACAAGAAATATACGCAGTCTATATGTAGTATAAAGGAGCCAGTTGTGGGTATTTTTTCTCGCTTTGAAAGCAAGATGGAAGACGGCCTCGAAGGTGCCGCAGGAGCAATTTTTAAAGCCCCTATTTCCCCTGTTCAGATTTCAAAAAAGGCTGAAAAGGCTATGCGCCGTGAAAAGATGGTGGGCGCAGGTAAGCAATATGCACCAACGCTCTACACCGTCCTCGTGAACGAAGAAGACGACAAGCACCTCTTTGGCTACTACCCCACCATTGCAGGTGAAACCGAAACTTTCTTGTCTGCACGCGCTGCTGAAGAGGGCCTAACCATGGACGGCCAGCCCCTCGTTCGCTTCATCGCTGAAAGTTCTCTCAAACGGGGCAAGTTTGACGTTATCGCAGAGCTAGTGTCTGCCCCTATCATCGCCCAGCTGCGCCGCGAAGAAATGCAACGCTACGGCTTGCTGGGTAAAAAAGAAACACCCGCGCAAGCACAACCCGCCCCCAGCGCCACACCCGATGCTGAACTTGCGGCCCCAAGCGAAACGCCCCAGGAAGCACTTGCGCATGCCATTCCCCAAAAGTTCGAAGACCAGCGTAACAGCGGTGGTTTCACCAGCGAATATGCCCAGCGCCTTGCCCAATCACAGGACCTCGAAGAAGACAATCTGCCCCAAATCGAAGCTCCCGAGCCGCGCAAGCAGCCGCTTCCCTACGTGCCTGAAGAAGAAATCGACCGCAGCATCGACTACGGCGAATACACCTTCAACAGCCAAGACTTCGAAGACTACGAAGCTCATGGGCCTTCCGCACAACTGATTCACCCCCAGAACGCGGAATCGGAAAACGCGGAAGACGAAGACTTTAATACCTACGCAGACCTGAGCGGCTTTGATGTTGAAGCCTATAACCCCCTCGCCCACGATTCACGTGATATGAACCATTCAGATGCAGAAGCTGTCCCGCCAGCGGTTAACACTCATGTCTTTACGGGTGGCGCCGCAAGCCCAGTACCCAACAAGGCAGAGGTGCGTGCACGCCTTATCAACACTACAACTAATCGCGACTTCGACCTCGTGGGTGGGCGCCTTATTTTGGGGCGGAGTAACAGCTGCGACATTAGTATCGATGACATCAGTGCCAGTCGCAGCCACGCAGAACTGCGCCTTGAACCGCAGGGTGTGTGGGTGCTTACTGACCTTGGGTCCACGAACGGCACGAAGGTCAACGACGAAAAAATAACTTCGACAAGCCTGAAAGCGGGCGACCGTATAAGCATTGGCACAACAGACCTTCTCTTCCTTGAGGGCTAGAAAGTGCGCCGCTCGTGATTGACGTTACCCTTCTCATAGCACGCCTTCTGTTTGTAGCTTTGCTCTATATTTTCCTGCTGGCTCTTATGCGCACGGGCATCGGTTTGGTGCGCGGCCAGCGCAAGAAGGAAAAGAGCTGGACGGTTGCCGTCGAGCAGGGTCCTAAGGAATTGCGTGGCGTTCAGATTGCTGTTCACGGCCCCGTTATTGTGGGGCGCAACCCCGGGGCTGACATCGTTATTGGTGCAAGCTATGTTTCGGGGCGGCATGCCCGCTTCACCCTCATGGGGCAAAACCTTTTCGTGGAAGATTTGGGTTCAACCAATGGAACCTTGGTCAATAAAAACCGCATCTATGGACCCACGGCACTGCGCGACCGCGACGTAGTAACCGTAGGCGACGTTGCTATGCGCGTAAGGTTTAACTAGCATGCCAAGCCGCCCGCGCGTAAATTCCAACCGAAGACAAAACAGTTTCGGCAGCCGCACCGACATAGGCTGCGTACGCGAACACAACGAAGACAGCCTTATTGTGGCGCCCCCTCTTTATGCCGTAGCAGACGGCATGGGCGGCCACGCAGCAGGTGAAGTAGCTTCCGAAATTGCCGTGCGCACCCTGGCTGATATGGGTTTGACCAGCGCCGACACCATGGACTTGGCCAATGCCGTTATAGAAGCAAACCACGCCGTTATCACCGCTGCCCGCAAAAAAGGACGCGCTGGCATGGGCACAACGCTTACTGCTGCCGTCATTGAGGGCGAACGCCTTGCCATTGCCCAGGTGGGTGACAGCCGCGCTTATTTGCTCCACCAAGGCGTCATGCAGCAGCTCACGCGCGACCATTCGCTTATGGCCGACATGATAGAAGCAGGCCAAATTACCGAAGAAGAGGCGCGTGTGCACCCCAAGCGTTCAGTCATCACGCGCGCCCTAGGGTCAGACCCCGGCATGCAGCCCGACCTCTACGAACTCAACGTAGCAGCGGGTGACCGCTTGCTGCTGTGCTCCGACGGGCTTTCAACCATGCTTGAAGACGACCAGATTGAAAACATCCTCATACGCACGCGCGACCCGCAGCGGGCGGCAAGCATACTCGTCAATGAGGCTATCGCTGCGGGCGGCCACGACAACATCACGGTTATCGTGCTTGACATCGAAGGCAATGCTGAGCGCGAAACGCGCAAGACCGTCCGCAAGAGCCGCTGGGGCGCCGTCCTTGTCGCCCTGCTTGTTGCCGCGGTGGTGGCAGCCATTGGCTATGGCGCTTACACCTACACACAAAGCACCGCCTACCTAACGGCCGAAAACGGCAAGGTGGTCATTTACCAGGGTGTGCCTGACTCTGTTTTGGGCATAGAGCTTTCTCACCTTAACAGGGTGACTGACGTTTCCACTTCGCAACTTCAGCCAGGCATTGCCAAACGCCTGGAAGAGGGCATCATTCGCGTCGACAGCCTTGAAGCCGCCGAAGCCCTCGTTGAAGAATACCAAGAAGAAATTGCCGAAGAAGCAAAGAGTGACTCGTCTGCTTCAGCCGATTCGTCTGCCTCAGGCAACGCTTCAGGCTCGGCGGGTACATCTGGCTCAGGCAATTCAGCGAACGCCGCTGGTCCTTCCGCGACTGATAGCACCGCAAACGCGTCAGGAGGCACAACATGACGCGTCGCAACACGGAACTTCTTCTTTTGTTGCTTGCAGCGCCCATCGTGCTTCTGCTCTATGCCATGATTATCCTCAACCAAGGTCTTGAACTGAGCGTTGAATCACTGGGGGTACCGCTTGGCATTTTTGTCGCTTTTGCCCTCGCCCACCTTGCTGCGCGCAAGTTCGCCCCCGCCGCCGATCCGGCCATTCTGCCTATCAGCTTTGCCCTTGCAGGCATTGGCATCGCCTTTGTCACCCGCCTCGCACCCGACCTTGCCGTGCGCCAGGTCATGTGGCTTTTTGCAGGCATAGCCGCCATGGTTATCATCCTCATATTCGTGCGCAACATCGACAAGGTCGCACAATACAAATACACGCTCATGATTGCCGGCTTTATGCTGCTGCTTTCGCCCATGCTTCCTGTCATTGGCGAAGAAATCTATGGGAGCCGCATCTGGCTCAACATTGCAGGCTTTAGCTTCCAGCCAGGCGAAGTGGCAAAGGTGCTCATCGTTTTATTCTTGGCGGGCTATCTTGCTGCCAACCGCGAAATGCTTTCAGTCTTTACGGTGTCAGTGGGCCCCTTCCATATCCCCGACCTGCGCACCCTGCTTCCCATGCTCCTTATGTGGGGCATTTCGCTTGTCATCGTTATTTTCGAAAAGGACCTCGGATCGGCCCTCGTTGTATTCTTCGTCTTTATTTCCATGCTCTACGTTGCCACGGGCAAAAAATCCTACGTGATTTTCGCGCTCGTCTTGGCGGCACTTGGAGCTTTTGCCATGTGGGGCATGTTTACCCATGTGCAGGTGCGTGTGAATACCTGGCTCGACCCCTTCGCCGACCCCAACAACACGGGCTATCAACTTACCCAAGCCATCTATTCCATGGCAGATGGCAATTTGTTGGGCGTCGGCATTGGCAAGGGCATGGCCGATTTGATCCCAGTAGTGGAAAGCGACTTTATCTTTGCTGCCATCGCTGAAGAAACGGGTCTTTTGGGTGCGGCAGGCGTCTTGCTTTTGTACCTCTGCTTTGCCATTCGTGGCATCGTAACGGCCGCACGTGCAAAGAGCGACGTAAGTTCCTTCATCGCCGTGGGTCTTACCACGACCATCGTGCTTCAGGCCTTCATTATCGTGGGTGGCGTTACGCGCCTCATCCCCCTTACTGGCCTTACGCTTCCATTCATCAGTCAGGGCGGGTCGTCACTTTTGGCAAGCTTCATGTCGGTTGGCTTCTTGCTCCTTTGCGGTAACGAAGCCACCGGTGTGGAAACCGAAATGACCACCCGCAACGCTCGCGTCGACGCGAAAGCAACCGAAAACAGTGTGCTCGGGCGCGTGGCACTGGGCAAACGTCTGACTAACCTTATGATTGCCTTCTCGCTTTTGTTTGCAGCCTTGGTGGCCAATATCACCTTGATCATGGTGGTGCAGGCCGACTATTACCGCAACCTGCCTGCGAACAGCCATACCCTTGAGCGGCAGGCAAACCGTGAACGCGGCACCATTTCAACAGCGGATGGCGTCGTCCTTGCCCAAAGCGTGCGCAACGAAGACGGCAGCTATTACCGCGACTATCCCGCTGGTGACCTTGCCAGCCATGTTGTGGGCTACTATTCGCCACGCTATGGCACAAGCGGCATTGAAGGCAGCTATGCGGAAACGCTCGTGGGCGACGACCATTTCGCCACCTGGACCGACGTGCTGAATTCCTACGCTGGGCTTACTACCAGCGGAAACGACATCCAGCTGACCATCGATTCGCGCATTCAGTATGCTGCACAAGCTGCGCTTGAAGGCTACAAGGGCGCTTGTGTTGTTCTTGACCCCGAAACGGGTGCCGTGCTTGCTGCTGCCAGTTCGCCCACCTATGAAGCGGCGGGCTTCGAAGCCCTGCTTTCATCTGACGAGCAAAGCGATGCGCTCTACAATCGTGCGACCCAGGCGCTGTATGCCCCCGGCTCAACCTTCAAAATGGTGACGCTTGCCACGGCTATCGACAACAACATCGCCAACGAAAATACAACGTTTGACAGCCCCGGTTCCATAGAAATAGGCAATGCCATGGTCTATAACAACGACCAAAATGCTATGGGCATGGTAACGCTGAGCACAGCAACGCAGTGGTCGTCGAACACCGTATTTGGCCAGCTCGGCGTTCAGATTGGCGCGGACCTCCTCGTACAGAGCGCCGAAGCCTTCTGCTTCAACAGGGACATTGATTTCGATATCGCCGTTTCCACGTCGCTTATGCCTGACCCCAATGAAATGACCGAGTGGGAAACCGCCTGGTCGGCCATTGGACAGCCTGTTGGCGAACACGCAAGCCCGGCAGGCCCCCAGGCAAGCGTGCTCGAAATGGCTCTTGTGGGTGCTGCTATTGCAAATGATGGCGTCATCCAAAAGCCGTATTTGGTCGACAGCATCTATAACGCAGATGGCACGCGTGCAGAAAGCGCCAGTCCGTCTGTTCTTTCAAAGCCCATTTCCGCCTCTACAGCCCAGCGCACGAAAGCCGTTTTGCAAACGGTCGTTGACTCGGGCACGGGTACTGGCGCGCAAATTTGGGGCGTCAATATAGCGGGCAAAACCGGTACCGCAGAAACGGGAAAACCCGTTGACGATTCTTGGTTTGTTGGTTTTGGACCCACAGAAGACTGCAAGGTCGTGGTGTCCATAATCCTCGAGCAGGGAGCAGAAGGGACAACCGATGCTGCCGCTCGGGCAAATAATGTGTTTGTTCAGGCGTTAGAGGTGCAAGGAGTGCTGTAAATGTTGTATCCTATTGTATGGATAAAATCCAATACCTCTAGCATGTGTCCAAAAGGAGATTAAACGTGAGCGGGAACATGATAGGCAGGGTTTTTAATAACCGGTACCAAATTACAGAACGCATAGGTATAGGCGGCATGGCCGAAGTATACCGTGCACAAGACCGCGTGCTTGGGCGTATGGTTGCCATTAAGGTAATGCTGCCCCAGTATGCAGCGGACTCCGAATTCACCAAGCGCTTCCGCCAGGAGGCAGCAAGTGCGGCGAATTTGTCGTCCCCCTACATTGTCAATGTGTATGACTGGGGCCAGGACGAAGGCACCTACTACATCGTCATGGAATATGTGCGTGGCTCCGACCTAAAAACGGCCATCAAGCAACGCGGTGCCATCAACCAGCGCAAGGTTGCCGAAATCGGTGCCCAGGTATGCCAGGCTCTTTCGGTGGCGCACAAGCAAGACATTGTGCATCGCGACATCAAGCCACAAAACATCATGGTCCAGCCTGACGGCAACGTGAAGGTCATGGACTTTGGCATTGCTCACGCAAAGAATACCGTTCAAGGTCAAACGAGTGCTGTTCTGGGCACCGCTCACTATATCTCTCCAGAACAGGCTCAGGGCAAAGAACTCACCAATTCGTCTGACATTTACTCCTTGGGCATCGTGCTTTACGAAGCCGCAACGGGCAAGCTTCCCTTTGACGGTCCAGATTCCGTAAGCGTTGCCACCAAGCAGGTGCAGGACTTCCCCGTGCCTCCCACGCAGGTCAACCCTAGTGTCGACCCCGCGCTTGAAGCCATTATCATGCGCGCGCTCGAAAAGGATCCGCGCAATCGCTTCGAAACGGTAGGCGACATGAAGCACGCCCTTAACGATTTCCTGGCAGGGCGCACGCCAGCAGTAGCAACAGCTGTCGCAGGCCCCACAGAGGCCATGGCTCAAGAAGCTTATCGTTCCAACAGCGGCCCCGTTTATGCCGCCGAAGGAACATCGGTTATGCCTTCATATAATGGTGGCGCAGGTATGGCGGCTGGCGCAGGGGCCGAAATGGCTTACCCAGCTGCGCGTAGCATGCCTCCTGAAGAAGAAAAAAGTGGCAAGTGGAAGATTGCCGCCATTATCGCTGCAATCTTGGCACTGCTCGCCCTCCTTGGCCTGGGCGCATGGGCTCTCACACACAACTCCGAACCTGACGAACCCGAAGTTACGACGGTTGCCATTCCAAACCTGGTGGGTAAAACCGTTGACGAAGCGACCAGACAACTAAGCGAACTTGAACTCGAAGTCGGTAGCGTCAGCGAAGTCAACAATGACGCTGTAGACCCTGGCAAAATTATTTCCAGCGACCCTGAAGCGGGCAAGGAAGTTGAAAAGGGGTCGAAGGTCAACCTTACCGTTTCTGTCGGAAAAGAAAAGGTTGTTGTACCCGATTTAAGCGGCAAAAACGCTGAAGAGATTAAGCAAATACTTGCCGATGCGAAACTGAACGGACAGGTAAAAGATCCTGAATATTCCGACACCGTTGAAGAAGGCTTACTTATCCGCCAAGACCCCCTGCCGGGCGCTTCTGTTGATGAAGGCTCGACGGTGAGTTACATACTTTCTCGGGGAACTGAACGCATTGCCGTGCAGGATGTGTATGCCAGACCGAAGCCGAAGCCAGCACCACCCTGCGTAACCAAGGCTTTAGCGTAGAGGTCTACCACAACAATAGTTCTGAATTTGCGGCTGGCACGGTTATGGCTGTCAATCCGGCCCCCGGAACCGAACTTAAGAAGGGTGACACCGTAGCCATAACCATTAGCGACGGCGCGGTCCAGTATGCCGTTATGTCAGAAATCTATGCCGACCCGCCCACGGCTGCAGCCATGGTGGCGCTCGACAGCTACCTGGTAAACGATGGCGGTGCGGTTGGCTACTATATCACCGTTCCCGAAGACTACGTCATTGCCAGCGTTACCGATGGTGCCCATGACTATGGCACAGCCATAAGCGGCCAGATTGTTGACATCCATCAAGACGTTGTTTTGGTAGTCACGCTCGCTTACAACCCACCCGTCACACCGACGGATGATTCAAGCAGCACGAATACCAACACGAATACCAACACGAACACGAACACGAATACCAACACGAACACGTCAAACGATATAAATAACAACAACTCGAGCTCCTCAAGCTAGGCTTACGTGTTCATAAATATGCAAGACCGCCACAGCATTTTGTGGCGGTCTTTTTAGTTTGTCACAGGCTGGCGCTAGTAAATCAGTGAGCGCGCATCTGCTGAGCGCAATAAGCCCGCCGAGTATAGTGTGGCGACCATAACACATCGCAAGCCAGAAGGCAGTTGATGGCATAGCACGCAAAATAGCAGTTGCTGGTAAAAAATGACGGAGTTGTACGAGTTGGAACTCAAAAGTGGTAAGAAATGACGGTATTGTACGGGTTCAATAGGAAAAATCCGTACAATTCCGTCGTTTCTTGCCACTAAGTCTTGAACCGCTCGCATGTTACAAGCAAATGCACAAGGGCTTAGAGTGCCAGCAGATACGCGCGCAACGTCATGACGTCTCATATGAAAAACCGCCGTTCGGCAGAACGGCGGAATGAAGTTGGTGCCCCCGGGATGATTCGAACATCCGTCTCCACCTTGAGCGGGTGGTGTCCTTGGCCGCTAGACGAAGGGGACGAAGTAAGAAGTATAGCTAGTTTGTCTTCAGTGGTGGTGTATGCTCCTCAAGAAAATAGCGCATCGACACTTTTTTATATTCGTTTGTAGTCTCCAGCGCAAAGTACTGGCGGCATTCGATGCCCTGCGACTCCAACATAACCTGCAAGGTTTCGATATTGCTCATGAGTTCTTCGGCTGTCTGTGCGTGCGTCATGGCGTAAAGATTCGTCGGCCAGGTGGCAGAGCGCGGACGCGTATAACAATGCGAAACAAAATGCGCGCTTGCGAACAACTCGCCCGCTGCATCAACCACTTCATCGGGAATATCCCATACCGTCATGCTGTTGTGGGCAAAACCGATTTTCTGGTGGCGGACCATGGCGCCAAAGCGACGAATGGTACCCGCTGCCTTAAGCTGGGCAAGGCGCGCAGTTATGTGTTCAGGCTCTATGTCGCTGCGGCCAAGCGCCGCGTTAAGATGTGTGGCACCTGCGATGTAGGGGTCGTCAATAAGTTCGCCATGCTCGTCACGCGCAATGTCGTCTTGCGCCCAACGGACAAGCTCCACATCGAAGGCATTGTCGGCGCTAAAGGGCTCACCTGAATCTTCTGGGGCAGCTTTACTGGCATCTGAACGGTGCGAAGAAGCAGTTTGAACTTCGCGCGTTGTGCGGTCGAGCGATTGATTGAGCGATGGAGCGTGCTTCTGCTGCGCTGCTTCCTCTTCGCCACCAGCGCGCTTTTTGTCAGCCGCACGATGGCGCCCAAAATCAACCGAGACCTTGTACTTGCGGATGGAGGGCATGTCGAGCAAGTCGTCACAGCCCGTCGCTTCGCGAATCATTCCAAGGATTTCATGCTTTTGCTCAAGCGAACGCGTAATGAGCGTGAACCACATATTGTAGCGATGGGCGCGTCCGTAATTATGGGTGACACCTGGAAAGACATTGACGATTTCAGCCGCCTTAAACACTTCCTCTTCCCCGCCGGGCACCGCAAGCGCGCAGAGGGTAGAGGTGTAGCCCAGTTTGCGCGAGTCGAAGGATGCGCCAACACGACGAACGCCACCAGCGACGCATAAGCCATAGACCGCATCCTTTATTTCGTCGCGGCTTGCTTCAAAGCGATTCGCAAGAACGCCATAGGGGTCAGCCTCCAATGGAAAGCCCGACTGGATGGTGTCCAAAACTGCTTGCTGAAGCGAGTCGTCGGTCCTATGCATCACGTGCCCCCGTGGTCAAATCCGCTGCGACGGGGTCGGGGCACATGCCTGCAGCAAAGGCAGGAATACTCCCGTCAGCTTCACCTTCCGTGCGCATGCTGCGTGGAATATAGGCGCAGTAAGGCTCTTCTTCCATGTAGTCACCCGTGGCGGACAGGGCGCGCGCACGGCAACCGCCGCACACGCCCTTGTATTCACAGGCGCCGCACTTGCCCTTCAAAAGCGAATAGTCACGCAAATCGGAAAAGACCTTGGAATTGGTCCAAATCTCACTAAAGGGCTGTTCTTTCACATTGCCCAGCTGCATGTCGAAATAGCCGCAGGGCTGCACGTCTCCAACATGCGAAATAAAGCAGAAGGTAATGCCTCCGAGACAACCGCGCGTCATGGCTTCCAGGCCATACTGTTCAGCACTGACCTTGCTCCCCTCTTCGCGCGCTTTTTGATGCGCAATGCGGTAGTACTGGGGTGAATCGGTAGGCTTGAAATGCATGGGGCTTGTCTTTTGCTTGTAGTAGGCCCAGGTCAGCACTTCTTCGTATTCTTCGGGCGTCAATTCAATTTCGCGCAGGCTTTCGCCGCGGCCCGTGGGCACCAGCAGGAAGGGATGGAAGGCTTCGGCGTCAAGCTCGAGCGCGAGGTCATGCATGGCCTCGAGGGTGTCGGCGTTCTGCTTGGTAACGGTCGTGTTAATCTGCACACCCACGCCGTGCTTTTGGGCCAACTTGATACCGCGAATGGCATCGTCGAAACTACCCTCTTGGCCGCGGAACTCATCATGGCGCTGCGCATCGGGAAAGTCGATCGAAACTGACATGCGCGAATGCCGTGCTCACCCATTTTCTGGGCAATCTCTTCGGTAATGACTGTTCCGTTTGTACCAACAACCGGCATGCAACCCTTGTCTTTTGCGTAGTCAATAATCTCCCAAATGTCCGGGCGCATGAAAGGTTCGCCGCCCGTCAGGATAAGGATGGGGTTGGTAATGGAAGCAATGTCGTCGATGACCGCTTTAATTTCATCCAGTGAAAGTTCGCCTGGATAGTAGCCGAATTCCGCCGCAGCACGACAATGCGCACAACTCAAGTTGCAACTGCGTGTTATCTCCCAGGCGATAATGCGTGGTGCCTGAATGCCCGTGCGCTCTTTGTACGCCATGGCAGCTTCGCCACCGCCGGGGCGCATACCACGCCCTGCTGCACTTCCGGGATGGGCCTCTTTTTCGGCAAGCATCTTCTTGACGAATTCAGGCATCTTGCCGACCTTGGGTATGCCCGCAGGGTGTCCGCCTGGATGACCGCCTGGGTGACCACCTGGATGTCCGCCTGGATGGCCTCCTGGATGGCCGCCCGAAGCAATCTCGCCCGTCAATTTTCCAGCACGCTGCGCTTCATCGCGCGCAGACTCCATCATCTTTCGAAGCGTATCCGCCATAAAATCCCCTAGTCAAGCCCTGCTTCTGCGTTGGCACGTGCATGGGCCTCTGCTAATGCAGCAGGATCGGAAATGCTTATTTCTTCATCGGTCAAGTAACAGGCAGGATCGGGTGCCCACAAATCACCCGTTGCAGCTTCAGCGCGCACGCGGAAGTTTCCACCGCAGATATCCAGCCACTGGCATGTCTTGCAGCGCCCCGTTACATGCGGCCGCTTGTCCTTGAGTTTAAACATCAAATCAGACTGTTCGGTTTCACGGCTCACGTCGGTCCATATTTCGCTGAAAGGCCGCTCGGTCACGTTGCCAAAACTAAAGTGGCGCCAGAACTGATCGGCATAAACTTCGCCGTCCCAGCTTACGCAGGAAATGCCGTTGCCCGTAGAATTACCCTGGTTCCACTGAAGCAGCTGCAAAACTTCAGCTGCACGTTCAGGGTCTTCACGCAAGAGCTCCATATAGACGAAGGGTCCGTCGGCGTGATTGTCCACCGTCAAAATCTCGGGCTTGCCACCACGGTCAAACCAGTCACGGGTGCGGTCCATAATCAAGCGCACGGCCTGGCGCGTTTCTGCATGGTCGAGGTCTTCTTCCATCAGCTCACTTCCACGCCCGGTGTAAACCAGATGATAGAAACAGGCGCGGTTAATCTGTTCTTCTTCCATCAAGTCGAAAATTTCGTTAATGTCGCGCCAGTTGAGCTTGTTGATGGTCATGCGCAGACCGACTTTAATGCCAGCCTCGCGCGAGTTGCGAATACCTTCGATTGCTTTGTCAAAACTGCCTGGCACACCACGGAACTTGTCGTGAGTTTCACGCCCACCGTCAAGGGACACTCCAACATAGGACAGACCCACTTCTGCCATTTGCTTGGCAAGCTCGGGCGTGATAAGCGTACCATTGGTCGAAATAACCACGCGCATGCCGCGGTCCTTGGCATATTGCGCGAGCTCGGGCATGTCGGGGCGAATGGTTGGTTCGCCACCGCTGAACAGAAGCACTGGTGCACCAAATTGCGCCAGGTCATCAATCATGGCTTTTCCCTGTTCAGTGGTCATTTCTCCTTCGTATTTCTTGCCTTCACTACCGGCATAGCAATGAACGCATTTTAGGTTGCAGGTGCGCGTGCAGTTCCACACCACCACCGGTTTTTTATCCGCAGAGAACTGCAGCATATGGCTCGGCAACTTGCCCGATTCACGGTTGTAACGCAACACGTCGGCGGCTTCCACCGCGCCACAGTACAGTTTTGAAATACCTATCATTGAATACTCTCGCTTTCTTCCTTCAGTCCAAACAGCACGCGGGCTGCCGTGACGGTTTCGTAGTCGGTATGCGTAAGTACGCTTTCACGCAAGGCCTTAGTGGGCGCGTGAAGCATTTTCTTTACGATGGCCTCCGTTGCCGCCTCAAGGGCTGCACGGTCGTCGTCGCTGAGGTCAGCGTCAAGCACCTTAAGCAAGTGCGCGACTTCATTTTTGCGAACGTCTTCAGCTATGCTGCGCATCTCTTTGATGGTAGGCGTCACCGCATGTTCGGCCGCCCAGCGCAAAAGCAGCGCCACCTCTTCTTCCACAATGGCACGCGCATCAGCCGTTGAATCTTCGCGGCGGCGCTGATTCATGGCAGCAATCGTACCGAGGTCATCCAGGTCAACAAGGGACACATCTTCCATTTCGCCGCACGCGGCATCGACGTCGCGCGGGAGCGCCAAGTCCAAAATGAGCAAGGGCTTCGTGCGCCCTTTGAGCATGTCAGGGTTGATAATGACATGGGGGGACGCCGTCGACGAAAGCACGATATCAGCCTGCTTTATCAGTTCGGGTAACTCGTCGAAATAGCGCGCTTCGCCACCAATGGAGCGCGCCACGCTAGCAGCGTGGGCGTGAGTACGGCTCGCTACGATTAATGACGTCGCGCCCTGTTCCTGTAAATAACGCGCTGCAAGTTCGCTCATCTTGCCCGATCCCACCAGTAAGATACTGCGGTCATCCAAGGTCTTGAAAGTTTCTTTGGCAACATCAACCGCCACCGTCGAAAGGGACACGTGAGAATCACCAATGGTCGTTTGATTACGCACACGCTTTCCTACGCTGCGTGCCTGACGGAAAATGCGGTCAAGCAACATGGTGGTGCTGTCTGCCAACTGCGCATCTTTAAAGGATTCTTTCACCTGTCCAGCAATCTGGGCTTCACCAAGCACCATGGAATCCAGCGAAGACACCACTTCAAACAGATGCCGCACGGCATCTTCCCCGCTCAAGGTATACAAATGCGGCGCAAAATTGGCGCTCACAAGCCCTTTTTCATCTTGGAACAGGGAACACACGCCCTCATAGGCACTTTGCTCCGATACTGCGTGAAGATATATCTCCGTGCGGTTACAGGTTGAAAGAATAGCGGCACCGTAAATGCCTGCTTGAGCACAAAGTTTTTCGAGGGATGGCCTAATGGATGAGTGGGTAAAAGCCACCTGCTCACGCAGGTCGACACTCGCTGTTTTATGATTCAGGCCAACGACAAAGAAGTTGACCGGATGCACCTCTGTATCTGGCTCGATTGCCATTGTCTCCCTCTCGCAATACAAAATTGCTTAAGCGTAAACAATACCGAAACAATTCAAGCAATTTAGTGGGTGAAGTGGTGTTTCACGGTATCCCGACAGATTGCGGAAGTGCGTACAACTTTCGCAGTAAATGGTATACAGAAAGTAGCGCAGCATAGCCCTTTCCCTGCTTGTACCAGGAAAAACAGTTGCAGAAAGCTATGGCCTATGGCGCGTTTAAAGGCTTACAAGCACGTCTTTGGCGGCTTGCGTAAAAGCAGCAATCTCGGCTTCGGTATGGGCCGTGCTTACAAAAAGCGCTTCATACTGGCTGGGCGCAATAAGGAAGCCACGTTCGAGCATGCCACGGAAATAGCGTGCAAACAATTCCGTGTCGCACGCTGCCGCATCTTGCCAGTTTTCAACCTTGTCCACGCCGAAGAAGAGCGTGGCAACCGACCCAACGCGATTCACGCAGGCCTTAATACCCGATTCGACAATCGCTTCGCGCAAACCAGCTTCAAGCTGAGCACCCAAAGCTTCAAGGCGCTCGTACACACCAGGTTTTTCGAGTTCGGAAATTTGAGCCAGGCCCGCCACCATAGCAACAGGATTACCCGAAAGGGTGCCCGCCTGATATACCGGACCCTCAGGTGCAATATGGTCCATGATTTCAGCTTTTCCCGCAAAGGCGCCTACAGGGAAACCGCCACCGATAATCTTGCCAAAGGTGCACAGGTCGGGCATCACGCCATAAAGCTTTTGGGCACCACCTAGACCAGCGCGGAAGCCCGAAATTACTTCATCAAAAATGAGAAGGGCACCGTGCTGTGTGCAGAGTTCGCGCAAGGCCTGCAAGTAGCCCGCTGCTGGCGCCACTACACCCATATTACCCGCGATGGGCTCAACTATGACTGCTGCACATTCACCCAGTGCCGCACTCAGGGCGGCCTCTACCGCTTCGGCGCTATTGTAGGGCACCACAATGGTGTCGGCCGCGGCGCCCTTGGTCACGCCAGGAGTACCTGGGATACCCAAGGTCGCTACTCCGCTGCCAGCACTTGCCAACAAGGAATCAGAGTGCCCGTGGTAGCAACCCTCGCACTTGATAATCTTTTCGCGCCCCGTAAAACCGCGCGCCAGACGAATGGCTGACATCACGGCTTCAGTACCGCTTGAAACCATGCGGACTTTTTCAGCGGAAGGCACGAGCTCGCAGATCTTTTCGGCAAGGGCGATTTCTTCTTCGCAGGGTGCGCCATAGGAAACACCACGTTCCATCTGGGCTTTTACCGCTTCTTCAACCGCGGCAGGACGATGCCCCAAAATCATAGGACCCCAGGAACAGATGAAGTCAATGTATTCGTTGCCATCTACGTCAAACACATGACTTCCTAGGGCATGGTCGTAATACACCGGCGTTGTGCCCACGCTCTTGAATGCACGCACGGGCGAATTCACGCCGCCGGGAATGACCTTTTGGGCACGTTGAAAGTCTGCTTGTGATTGAGAATGGTTCATAATGCTTCCTCTTCTGTTCTTTGGGAAAAGCTTTCTGGTCGGCTCAAAAATATCGGGCCGACGCGACGCACTTGGCGGCTTAGCTACGCGTCTTCTGCCAACCAACGAGCGGCATCCTTGGCATGGTAGGTCAGAATGGCGCAGGCCCCCGCGCGTTTCATGGAAAGCAAGGTTTCCAGCACCAGGCGCTTTTCGTCAATCCAGCCATTGGCCGCTGCAGCCTTAACCATGGCATATTCGCCCGACACGTTATAGGCAACCGTTGGGTAGCCGAAGGTGTCGCGTACTTCTTTCAGCACGTCCAGGTAGGCCAGCGCCGGTTTCACCATAAGCATATCGGCGCCTTCTTCAATGTCGAGCTGTGCTTCGCGCAGGGCTTCCTCAATGTTGGCAGGATCCATTTGGTACGCGCGACGGTCACCAAAGGCAGGTGCTGAATCGGCAGCATCGCGGAAGGGGCCATAATAGCCACTCGCATACTTCACCGAATAGGCCAGAATGGGCGTATTGGCAAAACCGGCCGCATCAAGGGCTTCGCGAATAGCCGCCACGCGCCCGTCCATCATGTCGGAAGGTGCCACCATGTCGGCACCAGCGCGCGCCTGGCTCACCGCCACTTTCGCCAGCAGCTCGAGCGTTTCGTCATTTTTCACGTAGCCCGTTTCGTCAAGCACGCCGCAATGCCCATGGCTCGTATACTCACACAAGCAGACATCGCTTATGACATACATTTCAGGCACGGCTGCCTTGACCGCACGGATAGCCTGCTGAACAATGCCGTCGTCCGCGTAAGCCCCTGAACCAAGTTCATCCTTGGTTTCAGGAATGCCGAAGGGCATGACATAGCGAATACCCAGCTCATCAAGCTCTTTCATTTCTGCTTCAAGCATGTCAATACTGAGGCGAAACACCCCAGGCATCGACGAAATTTCTTCACGTACCGCTGTACCCGGGCACACGAAGAAGGGATAAATGAAATCCGATGCGCTCAACTGTGTTTCACGAATTAAGTTGCGTGCTGCTTCATTGACGCGCATGCGGCGGGGTCGATATGTTGGAAAACCCATGGCCTCCCCTTTCCTCTAGGCAAAATATGTCTGGGCCGCCTCCACCAAACCAGGAATAGTGAAGGGGTCGGCTTCGGCAGCAACGGTCAGACCAAGTTGCTCGATAGTATTTGACGTAATGGTACCAATGCTCAAAGCCGCCACGCCTTCCATAAGCGCAGGCACGCTTTCGCCTTCTTCAAGCTGTCCTTCCAGTAAGCTAAAGAAGTTCCGCACGGTCGAAGACGCGCTGAAAGTCACGGCATCAACCGCTTTGTCACGCAGAAGCTGGACGACCTGTGCCGCTTGTTCAGATTCCTTTGGCGCAAGGGTGTCATACACATGAACTACGTCAACCGCCGCGCCCGCCTGCTCAAGCAGTTCAGGCAAAACGTCACGGGCGGCACTCGCGCGCAAAATGCACACCTTGCTTTCCTGTCCAACACCTGCCGCAATCAAGGCTTCGGCCACCGATTCGGCAATATAGCGATCAGGCACGAGGTCCGCGCGCAAACCGTGAGCCGCAAGCTCTTTTGTGGTTGCGGGGCCTATACCTGCTATCTTGCAGCTGGCAAAGGAACGAGCGTCAGCGCCAGCTTGGTCAAGCAATTCGAAGCTCGCCTTCACACCATTGGCGCTCGTGAAAACGACCCAGTCGTATGTTGAAAGCGCGCCCAGCTTAATGGCAATGTCGTCTGTGAGCGTGCGCGGCACAACTTCGATGGTGGGAAACTCCACCACGTCGGCCCCCAGGCTTTCGAGCGCGCCCACCAAAGAAGATGCCTGCTCGCGCGTGCGCGTCACCACGAAGCGCTTGCCAAACAGCGGGCGATTTTCAAACCAGGTTAGCGAATCGCGCAAGCCAACTACCTCACCTACAACAATAATGGCAGGAGCCTGAAAGTTCGCCTCTTCAACAGCAGCAACCACCGTTTCAAGCGTTGCCGTCAGGGTTTCTTGTTCTGCCGTCGTGCCCCAGCGCACCAGGGCAACGGGGGTTTCGCCCGAGCGGCCCCCTGCCATAAGGCGCTCGACAATGTGGGGCAGGTCGCGAATACCCATGTAGAAGCACAGGGTATCGACGCCCTGCGCCAGGTGGTCCCAATCGATAACGGGGGCATCTTTGTCGGGCGTTTCATGGCCCGTAACCAAAGCGACCGACGAAGCCACTCCCCGATGCGTAACCGGAATGCCAGCGTAGGCGCAGGCGGCAACTGCAGCCGTCACACCTGGAACCACTTCGAAGGGCACCCCTGCTTCATGGAGCACGAGGGCCTCTTCGCCACCGCGCCCGAACACGTAAGGGTCGCCACCTTTAAGGCGTACGACGCTTCCGCCTTCATAGCGTGCCGCCACTTCCAACAGGCAGGCATTTATTTCATCTTGGGTAACATGAGCCGAAAAACCCTTTTTACCCACGAAAATCTGTTCAGCTTTAGGGTGAGCGAAACGCATACACGCGCTGCTTGCCAGGTAGTCGTACACCACACAATCGGCGCTTTCAAGAAGTTCTTTTGCGCGCAGGGTTAAAAGACCCGCATCGCCCGGACCTGCGCCCACTAAGTAAACCGTCGCAAAGCTCATCGCAGCTCCTCCAATATGTCTTCGGCGCCCCCTTCGCGCAGTTGTGCCACCGCCGTCTTTGCAACGGCCTGCGCCTCGTCGGGTGTGCCTTCCACATGCACCAGGATAAAACGCTCGCCATTAAGCGAACTTACAAAAGCATCCAGCACGAAGGCTTCCACGCCGTCGCGTTCAATAAAACGCCCGTGGGCACCCAGGGGCACCTGACAGCCGCCTTCTAAGTCGCCCAACACGATGCGCTCCGCTTCAACCGCTTGCATAGTGCGCGCATCAGCAATGGCGGCGCAGAGTTCGGCAACGCGTGTGTCGCCTTCGCGTATTTCGCAAACCACAGCCCCTTGGCCAACCGCTGGAATCATAGTTTCAACAGGGATAATAGATGAAATATGCTCGTCAAGCCCGAGGCGCTGAATACCGGCAGCGGCCAGGATAGCGCAGTCGAATTCACCACTTGTCACCTTAGAAATGCGGGTATCCACGTTGCCGCGAATCTCACATATTTCAACATCGGGGCGCAAGCGCGCAAGCTGGGCCACGCGGCGAAGGGACCCCGTTGCCACACGGGCGCCGGCGGGAATTGATTCCAAGGTCATGCCTGCCACCGGCGACACGATGCAGTCCTGAGGGTTTGCCCGCACGGGCATAGCTGCCAACGTCAGGCCGGCGGGTAGTTGTGTTGGCATGTCCTTGCAAGAATGCACGCACAGGTCCACGTTTCCTTCGAGCAAATGTGCTTCAAGTTCCTTGGTAAACAGCCCCTTGTCGCCGATTTTTGACAGAGCAACGTCAAGGATTTTGTCGCCCTTGGTCTTAATGATTTCAACTTCAACTTCAAGCCCCGCTTGAGCGGCACGAAGAAGATCGGCGACATAGTTTGCCTGCCAAAGCGCGAGCTTGCTTCCCCGTGTTCCTATACGAATTCGTTCCATAGCTATCCCTCTACACGCTTGCACACTTCTGCGTAAGCGTCCTCAACTTCAATCACTTCGCCTGCCGCAAGGCGCTCACGCCAACCGGCAAGACTAGCTGCTTCATAGTACGGGCGCCGCTGCGGTTCCCCACCTGCAATGCGCTCCTTCACCAGCAGGCGCACCTGCCCCATAAGTTTCATATACGGTTCCCAGCTTTCGTCGAAGTCGCCTTCAAGCTGACGGCGAATATTCTTTGCTTCGGTGGGCGCTGCACCAGATGTAGAAATGGCACTCTGCAAGGGACCGCGCTTGACGATAGAAGGCACGATGAAGCCGCAACGCTCGGGCACATCTACCACGTTAACCAGGCAGTTTTCTGCGGCGGCTTCCATGCAGATGGCTTCGTCAACTTCAGGCACTCCGCAGGCAGAAATGGCAAGCGCTGCGGCGTGTAAGTCGCCAGGCTGCCAGACGCGTTCTTCAAGTGAAATGGTCCCTGTGTCTGCCAGATTGCGAATGACTTCGGTCACTTCAGGGGCCACCACATGGACGGCGGCACCGTACTCAAGCAGGGTTTCAACCTTTCGCTGCGCCACTGCACCACCGCCGATGACAACAACGCGCCTACCCCGTACGTCTACAAATATAGGATAGCCCGGTGCGTATAGTTCTTCTGCACGTGCAGATGCTGCCATGTACCCCTCTTTCTCGAGATTACAGGGCGCGAGCTTACAAAACACTCGTGACCTGGTATTACTGGTGCCCCCGGGCCGATTCGAACGGCCGACACCCGCTTTAGGAGAGCGGTGCTCTATCCCCTGAGCTACGGAGGCACGTGGGTTATTGTAACAGTTTATGCAGGTCGCATAGGGAGCTAAATATATCTATGTATTTCTATCATCATCTACGCTGTGATAGTTCTGCAATAGTTAGTGTCAGCACATTCACTAAATCGGTCATCGAGTAGCACGAAACTTTGCCATACTTGTTGAGTTCCAAGATTTCCGCTAATATATTATTAATCGTAAATTAGCCGAATTATGGAGCAGAACATGAATTATATTGCACGCGAGCTTGAATCAAAGTTTCTCGAAGCCAGCAACGCCTTTCGTGCCGTCTTGGTAACTGGCGCCCGGCAGGTCGGGAAGTCCACCATGCTCAAACACCTGGCAAAAGGGCAGAAACGAACGGTGGTTACGATGGATAACGCCATGGATAGAGAATTGGCGCGGAAAGACCCGACCCTTTTCTTCCAGACCTACAAGCCGCCTATCCTTATTGACGAGATTCAGAAAGCCCCTGAACTGCTCGAGCCGATAAAGATCATGTGCGACGAAAGCGACGAGCGAGGGCGGTTCTGGCTGACGGGTTCCCAGAGCAAGAAGTTACGCGAACTTGCGGGCGATACGCTGGCGGGGCGCCTCGTCACGCTGAAACTCTACAGCCTATCCCAGCGAGAGAAAGCGGGTGCTATCGGGCTGGGCCCCATCGATTTCGCGTACGCGTCGCTAATGGCTCGCCAGACAAACTTTTCGCCGAATGATGTGGAAAAGGTGTTCGAACACATCTGGAGAGGCGGGCTGCCCGACGCCCAAGAACTCTCCGAGGACATGCTCTCGGTCTACTTCGACTCCTATATAGAAACATACCTGATGCGCGATGCCGTCGACGACAACGGAATCCACGACACGGAAGGGTTCAGGCGATTCCTGCGCGCGTGCGCAGCGCTTACCGGCGAGTTGCTCAACTACTCGACGCTCGCACAAGCAGCAGAAATCAGCGTGTCGACCGCCAAGGAGTGGACGAAGGTTCTGCAGGGCATGGGGATCGCGTATCTACTCGAGCCCTACTCTAACAACGAGCTAAAACGCCTCGTCAAGACACCGAAGATTTACTTCTGTGACACAGGGCTGGCGGCCCATCTGTCACGATGGCCCACACCCGATGTGCTCATGTCGGGCGCCGCAAGCGGGCGATTCTACGAAAACTATGTGGTGATGGAACTCGTCCGAGCTTACGAATGCGGTCCCGCCCGCACGAACCTGACCTATTATCGCGACAGGGACAAACGCGAAATCGACCTCATCATCGAAGAGGGACTAACAATCCATCCGATTGAGATCAAAAAGACGGCCGCACCGAAACGGGGGTCGACCCGCCAGTTCCGCCTACTCGATTCTTCGAGCTTCGACCGCGGACCGGGTGGCATTGTCTGCATGTGCGAGAAACCATTCCCCATAGACGAAAGGGACTCGCTCATACCGAGCAACATTCTTTGAGAGTCTTCCAGAAGGAACTCTTGGTGCTACTACGCGGGTATGCTACGACGCGAGCGCCTGTGCGAGTAGCTGCGCTGCTTCGCGGATGGACACCTTAGCAACTTCGATAGTTATGTCAGCCCAGCGTTCGTAAAGAGGCACGCGCTCAACATATAAGTCATCAATGCTGGCGCAGTCGCCACGCATCACCACGCCACGTTCCGCCAATTCACCCAGGCGCTCCTTCAGCTCTTCAAGCGACACTTCCAAATACACAATGGTTCCCAAGCTTTTCAGGTGCGCCATGGCTTCTTCGGAATAAATGGCCGAACCACCCGTTGCGACAAGCGTGTTTTCGCATTCAATTTCACGCAGGACTTCGTTTTCAATTTCGATGAAACCTTCGGGGCCCAACTCGTCAATGAGCACGGCAAGCGTGCGCCCAAAACGTCCTTGAATCAGCAAATCGGCGTCAATAAAATGCTTGCCCAGTATCTTGGCAGCCACCACGCCCACGGTGCTTTTCCCCGCACCCGGCATGCCGATGAGCACTATATTGTTCGCTTCACCCATGGGAACTCCTTTTTCGAAAGCACTTCGCTAATCATAACGGCAATAAAGATCAGGATAAAGCCCACGCCAACGCGCAGGGAAACAACTTCACCGTAGAACATGATGCTAATGAGCACTCCGAAAACACCTTCAAGGCTCAAGATAATAGCAGCTTGGCTGGGGTCGACGCGTGTCTGTCCAACGTTTTGGCTAAGTGATGCAAGGAAGGACGAACCAACGGCCAGGTAGAACATCTGCCAGAAGAAGGTGGGGTTAGCAAGTTCGGCCAGGCTGGGCAGCGGCTCTATGGCAAAGCCGACGATAAGGCCCAAAATGCCGCAGACTATAAACTGGAGAAAGCTCATGGTGAAGATGTCGTAGTCGCGCGCAAAGTACGGAATAAGCGCCATGTGAAGCGCGAAGAAAAAGCCACCCACGAGTGTCATGCTGTCGCCAAAGCCCATGTTCAGGGCCGCGTCGAGCGAAACAAAACCAATACCCGCAAGGCAGAGAATAGCGGCAATGATGTTGTAGATGTTGGGGCTTTTCTTGGCCAACACCCAATAGAGGTACGGTACCATGACCACATAGGCAGCGGTAAGAAAGGCATTTTTACCAGGGGTTGTATCGGTCAGGCCCACGTTTTGTGCCCAGTATGCTGCGAAGTAAACGGCACCCAAAATAACGCCAGCGGTAATGGTCTTTTTGTTCAAGTTGGCGCGCACCCGCGGGAAGAAGAAGACCAGCACGAGCAGGCCCGCCACCACAAAGCGAATGCCCACCAACATGGCCGGACCCATAATGTCGAGCGACACCTTCATCACCACAAAGGAAGCACCCCAGATAAGAGGTGCCGCAAGAAGCATTAATTTGTATGCCCACGAGGGCCAACGGTCAAGCATAGTAGTCCTTATAACAGCTTGCACATTTTACAACAGGTTGGCGCTAGTAAGTCAGCGAGGAGTCGCGCGGTGCTTTAGATTGCCGGGAAAGCCCGAGGAAGCGTACTTTGCTACGCGACGAGGGCTTGGAGCGGCAAGATAGAGCGTCCCGCGACTACGCAGCATCGATTCATTCCGCTGTTCGGCAGAACAGCGGAACTACCTAGCTCCGCCGCCACCGCCACCGAAGCCACCGCCACCTCCACCGGAGAAGCCGCCACTAAAGCCACCGCCGCTCGACCAGCCGCCGCCGCTACCACTGGGGCGCGCCGCTGCTTCCGCCAAGGCTGCCGTGTTTGACCACATGCTGTCGAAGGTGGAAGTAAAGGAGTCCTTAGTTGATGTCGTAAAGCTGTCGGATACATACCAGGTATGCCAGGGCAGCGAACTGCCGCCCGCCGCTTGTGTGTCGCCCGCAAAGAGTTCGGGTACAACGCCCCGCAGTTGCTTGAGCGTCTGCGCAGCCACCCCAAAAATGAAGGCGTATACCATGAAGTGCCCCCAGACTTTTACGTCAGTCGGAATGCTTTCTTCAAGCGCCGTAAAGTCCTTCAGCCACCGCTTGAGCGCCTTCGCCCGCGCATAGTCTTCGGCCCCCTGGCGGGTTCGCCGCGGCATAAAAAAGCCAAAGAGGAATACCACCGCAGCAGCGATAACGAAAAAGATTATCGGCCACCAGTTTTCCAATTCAACAGAAATGAAAATACCTGCAGCAATTAAAAGCATGCCAAGTGTTGCTGCGGTGCCCGATTTTTCCTCACCCTTTTCTTCGAAATAATCTTGCTTCTTAACTTCCCGGGAAAGAACCTTGTGCCATTTCTTCAAACGGCTATCAAAGCTTCTTTTGTGCCTTTCGCCCCACTCGTCAATTTCGTCAAGCCAAAGCACATCCTCTTTCTTGGCAATTTCGCCAAAAAGGAAGTTCACCAATTCAGTATCCACGGGATTACTCATCTTGTTGTAGGCATCGGCGTTAAGGCTTAAGTAATAGCTTTCCTCACCCGTGCCAGCTACCCCACCGTCGGACGTACGCACATCCTTGTTAATGGAAATGATGCCTTCGTCCGCAAGGTGCAAAATAGTAGCTACCACGTCCGTAGTCGATTCCGTGTCCCAATTGCACAAGCGACTGATAACCGCCGGATGGACATCCTTATTGGGCAGGTCGCGCCAATACTTGTCGGTAAAGCTGGGACGGTATTCGCGGCCAAAGAGCAGCCAGTTAACAGCTGCCCACAAAACGCTTGCAAGCGAAACAAGGCCAAGCACGCCGAAAAACAGGAGCGATATTATACGGCCACGATTTGCCTTATCTGCTTCCGTTTGTTCCTGTGCAAGAATCGTACTCAGTCCACTGTAGTTCTTTACGCCATAGCCGCTTGGCAAGGAAAGCCAGTCTGTGGGGAATGCAATGCGCGCCTCGGCAAATTCGCCTGACTTCACGCGCGGAATGGTATAGGTAATCTGCGTGGCATCTTCGCTGAACTGCACCTTACCGTCGAGCGGTCCATGGCCCCAGGCACGTACCGTGTCGCCTTCGATGGCAGGCGTGGGTGCCGTGCCCGTGCCAACGGCTGAAACGGAAGCTTTGGCAGCACTGGCTGCTGAAGCAGGCGCAGGTAGCGTGATGGTGCAGGTAACATTCTTACTGTTTTCTGCCCAGTCGCTGCCAACGAACTGCCAGTTCAGGTCCGCACAGTCCGTATACACATCCAAGGCATTGTTGATGGTGTAGTCGAGGCTCACCAGCATTTCGGCATCGGTTACGTCGAAGAACACGTATACCGCATCGTAGCTCGCGTCAACTGAATAGGAAGCAAAGCCAGGCCCGCCTTCGCGACGCCAGAGCGTGTCAAAAGGCACTTCATTCAGTTCCTGCAAGCTATTGCCTTCCCCAGGAAAACTGAGCGCAACACCGTTTACGACGAGTTCCTTTTGCAGATACAACTTATCGAAATACCACCACACACAGGTGAAAGAACCATTGAAGTCGAAACTGCGCTGCTCGTGCACGTGGAGGCTGCCATCGGTGTTTACCGTTGCTTCAATGGTGACTTCAGGCATGGAATAGCTTTTGGCCTGGGCTGTCTGAGGGAAAAGAGCAAGGCATGCGAACAAAACGCTTGCAAGAACAAAGACCGATATGAGGTGTATTCGCTTGGCTTGCGTTCTGCTCGTGTTTTGCATGCATTGCCTCCTTGCAGAAAACTTATGCAATAAGGTATTATACGTTGTCGCGCTTCTATTGAGCGCCACTTCTACGAGCGGAGAGATGACCGAGAGGCCGAAGGTGCTCGCCTGCTAAGCGAGTATACCCCAAAAGGGTATCTGGGGTTCGAATCCCCATCTCTCCGCCAGGTCAGTTCAACGCCCCAACAATGGGGCGTTTGCGTTTTTGGGGAAGGTGGGGATTCGAACCCCGAGAGGGCCAAACCCGTTAAGCAAACGCCCCAGTGGGGCGTTTGTAGGGTTTGTCGCGAGGCGCTTGCGCCGAGGGGGTTATTTTCGCGAAGCGAAAATGTCGAATCCCCATCTCTCCGCCAGTCTTATTACGCCGTTCTGACGAACCGCGTTTTTCGTATGAGGCGTCCTGACGCTGCGCGCCCATCTGGCGGCACCCTAAGCCCTACCTGCGCTTGCGTGTACTGCATTTTTCCGCCACCCTAACGGGGCGGCGGATTTTCATACCATACGACATGACGCTGCGGCTGCGCTTGTAACACATGCAGTTCAAGACTTAGTGGCAAAAAATGACGGAATTGTACGGATTTTCACAGTTCAACTCGTACAACTCCGTCATTTCTTGCCATTTTTGAGCTAAAGCCCGTACAACTCGGTAATGCGGTAAAAACTTGGACCTTCCATAGGCTCGTGAAGCGGGCAGGAAGGAGGACAAAATGTACCCGAAGGAGGACAGGGAGCGGATACTGGCGGACTGGCAGGAAAGCGGCCTTCCGAGGGCGGTTTTCTGCGCCCTG
>JAFUCE010000066.1 GCA_017459805.1 Eggerthellaceae bacterium | reverse complement strand
AATGACGATGACTATGATGTTATATGCAACGTCATACGTCGTGGAATCGGTGAGTTGGGAACAAAATGACGATATTACCACTGCCGTAGAGCAGGGGCACTGCAAGCCGCAGATGTACTATCATGTTCTTATGTCAACAATCGATACAGCAACAGGTCTTGAAGCCCCTGCGGAAGTTTCGCAGGAGCGAGCACGCGCCATTTTCACGGAAATCGCTGGGCAGTATGAAAAGTTCAACCACTATTCAAGCTTTGGTCAAGACCGCCGCTGGTTGGACAAGTTGGTGGCGGCCCTGCCCGTTAACAGTTCGAGCCGCATTCTGGATGTAGCAGGCGGCACCGGCGAGGTAACGTTTGCCATCTGCAAGTGCCATCATCCTGCGCACATCGTGCTTTCCGACTACACACCTGCTATGCTCGATGTTGCCAAGCAGCGCATTGCCGCAGGTGATAACCGTAGTGTGTCGGTCGAAACCCAGGTGGTTGATGCCCAGGACATGCCCTTTGAAGACGCGTCCTTCGATATCGTGACCATGGCCTATGGCATCCGCAACATCCCTGACCGTATGCGCGCCTTGCGTGAAATCAATCGCGTGCTTACCCCAGGCGGTACGGTGGCCATCCTTGAGTTCAGTACGCCACCCCTCGCTCCTGCCCGCGCTTTTTACAAGGCTTACTTGAAGTGGGGCATTCCCGCGTGGGGGCAGTATTTTACGGGTAAACGTGATGACTTTGTGTACTTGGCTGATTCAATCAAGGCCTTTCCTAATCAGGAAGAATTTGCGAGCATGCTGCGTGACGCCGGCTTTCAAAATGTGAACTTCAAGAATTTAGCCTTTGGAGCGGCTGCCTTACATACCGCGAATAAAGCACAATGATAAAATAAACCTTCGCTATTCAGGAGGAATACTATGCTGCTGTGCGCACAATATGTTTTGCCTATAACGTCTGCGCCTATTGAAAAGGGCGCTGTTTTGGTGCGCGATGGCAAAATCCTTGAAGTGGGCCCAGCCCTTAACCTGCGCGCCCGCCATCCTGAAGAAGAAGTGCGCGATTTTGGCCAGGCCGCCCTGCTGCCCGGTTTCGTTAATGTTCATACCCATCTGGAATACACGGCTATGCGCGGCCTCGTGCACGATGTGCCCTATGCAACTTGGATCATTCAGGTTCACAGCAAGGGTGACACGATGAGCCCCGCTGACCTCGAAAGCTCTGCCATTGTGGGCGTGCTCGAAGCTCTTTCGGCGGGCATTACCTGCATGGCTGACATTACGCCTACAGGTGCGGCGCTTAAGGCCCTGCACCGCTTGGGCATGCGCGGTGTCATTTATAGGGAAGTAAGCGCAACCGACAAGCACCGCGTTGACTTCGCCATGAACCAAGCCAAGACAGACATTGCTCAGTGGCAGGAATACGCCGATCCAAGCCGCCTCAGCATAGGCATAGCTCCAGGTGCGCTCTACAAATGCCATCCGTCCATTTTTAAAAAGATTACGGAATATGCTGGTGACCGCGTACCAGTAGCCATGCATATTGCGGGTAGTCGTGAAGAATACAAGTTCATCCGTAACGGCACGAGCGCATTTTCGGTCGACGCGCTTGCGAGTGCACGTGGCTACGTGGAGATTCCGCCCTGGCTACCGACGGCTGCAACACCAGTTAACTACGCTTTGAACTGGGACGCCTTCGAAGTGGGCAATATGCTCGCCATCCATTGTATCCACGTGAATGACGACGACATTGCCAAGCTGCGTGAACATGACGTTGCTATTGGCATTTGTTCGCGCTGTAATGCCAAGCTGGGCATGGGTGTGCCCCCCTTGCGTGAATATCTTAAGGCTGGCATGCGTATTGGCCTGGGCACCGACAGCCCTGCCGCAACAGATGCCACCGACATGATGGAAGAAATGCGCACAAGCATGTTGGTGCAACGTGCGGTCGAATCCGATTTCTTCCTTTCGGCTGAAACCTTGCTTGAAATGGCAACCATCGGCGGCGCGCGTGCCCTGCGTATGGACCACGAAATTGGTTCGCTCGAGGCTGGGAAGCGTGCCGACATTATTGCGGTGGACATGTCTTCGTCGCATCAAATGCCTACGAGCGACCCTGTTTCGGCACTCGTTAACACCACCAGCAGCAACGATGTTGTGATGACCATGGTTGACGGTAATGTGTTGTATGAAAATGAAGAATGGAATGTTGAGGTCGATGTGGCGTACAATATCGCCCGCGTTATTGAAACAAGAGGAAGGCTGCGCAGCTAAAGATAACAAGCAGTTTGCGCAGAAAACGATAGGAAATAGGAATTATGGCTAAGAAACAAAAGATGTCGGCAAAGCAAAAGCAGGCGCGTGAAGAAGCTGCCGCAGCGCGTGAAGCAGCGGCAAAGGCAGAAAAGGAACGTAAAGAACTCTGGAAGCGCATTGGCATCGCCATTGTTGCCATCCTGCTTATCCTGGGTCTAATGCTTCCCATGGCTGGCCTTACCTTCTGTGGCAACCAGCAGCAGATGCAGGCTGCCCAGACGCAAGCCGCGCAAAGCAGCGAAGAAGACGCCGATTCATCCACCACCATCGTTGAGGTCACGGGCGAAGCATCTGACGCCGAAAGCGATGAAGAAGGTGCCGAAGAAGGCGCTGAAACAAGTTCGTCGGCGGCATAGGCACACTATAACGGGGAATCACTTTGTTTGGCATTGGTGCAAACGAACTACTTATCATCCTGATATTCGGGTTCATTATCTTTGGGCCCGATAAACTACCTGCTATGGCAAAAACGCTGGGGCAGGCTATCGCGAAGTTCCGCAATGCCCAGGCCGAAATGAGCAAGGTTATCAAAACCGAAGTGTACGACCCCGACGCCGAAGATCCCTTCAAGAATCCGCTCGATGCTATTTCGAAGCTCGAACAACAGGTAACGAAGGAAGACCGCGGCGAAAGCTTTACCCAACGCAAGGCGCGCTACGACAAGCAACGTGCCGCGCGTAAGGCATCGGAAGAACGCAAGGCCGAATTGGCAGCGAAGAAAGAAGCTGAAACTGCCGCAAAGGACGAAGCTCTTGCGCGGGGTGAATCTGAAGAAGCCGCCAAAGAAGCCGCCAAGGCCGCAGGTGAAGCAGCTGTTGCAGCACTAGCAGCCGAACGCGAAGCAAACGAAGAAACCGAAGCCGCTAAGAAGCGTCCTACGGCTGACGAACTATATGGCACGAAGCCCAAGGCCAAGCAGCCGAAGAAGGCGCCGAGCAAGGCTGACATTGCTGCCCAGAAAAAAGAAGCGGCCGCAAAAACTGCCAGCGAACCTAAAGACAAACAGGTCGAAGAAGCAGCGGATACTCCCGCTGATAAAGCTTCGGCTTCAGAAGCGGACGCAGCTGAAACCAGCACGCCCTACGTCGACGCGCCCGAAGCGGACGCATCCGTAGAAGGAGAGGGGGAATAGCATGCCAGTCGGTCCTGCGCGAATGCCCCTTTTCGATCACCTTGGTGAGCTGCGCATGCGTTTCGTGCGCGTTGTTGTATGCCTGTTGGTTGCGGTGCTTGTGTTCTATTTGGCCACGCCAACCATTGCAAACTTCCTCATTATGCCCATTAACGATCTCGTCCCCATGAACGACGACGGCACACCTGCATGGGTCTACATGGGTGCCTTCGACGCTTTCGGAACTCGTTTTGTGATTGCCATGTGGGCAGCGTTGGTGGCCTGTATGCCCGTTATCATTTGGCAGGCCCTGGCTTTCTTCCTGCCAGCGCTCAAGCCCAACGAACGCAAGTGGTTCCTTCCCACCTTCGCCGTCGCGAATGTCCTGTTTATTTTCGGAAGCGTTTTTTGCTATCTCGTTATTCTGCATCCCGCGTTCGAATGGCTGACAGACCAGGGCTTAGGCTTTGCAACCATCTTGCCCGAAGCCAAGCAATGGATTGACATCATCATCAAGTTTGAAATCGGTTTTGGTTTTGCCTTTGAACTGCCGCTCGTGGTGTTCTACCTAACCGTGTTTGAAGTGGTGCCTTATGCGAAGCTGCGCGGCGCCTGGCGTACAGTCTATATTGCGCTCATGGTTATTTCGGCGCTTATTACGCCCGATGCTTCGCCCATCACCATGCTTCTGCTTTTTGGCGCCATGATTGGTCTTTACGAAATATCGATGTTGGCAGCGCGTTTGGTGCTCGGCAACAAGATTAAAAAGCAAAAGGAAGAAGCTGAACGCCAAGCTGCTGAAGATGCTGCCTGGGAAGAAGAATGGGCTGAAATCCAGGCCAAGAAGGAAGCCGAAAAAGAAGCTGAATAAGGTAACAGCGTCACATTGCCACGCTAAGCTTTGTGTCACATGCACTATACTTTGCTTATGCATGAATTGGGACTAATGACAGGGGTTATGAGCTCCGTAACGGAAGCGGCGCGCAATGCGGGCGCCGTTCGCGTGACCGATATTACGCTTTCGGTGGGCGAAATGACCGAAGCAATCTCCGATGCGCTTGAGTTTGCTTTCGAAGTTTTGTCCGAGGGTACCATCTGCGAGGGCGCGAAGTTACACATCAATACCATTCGCCCCAAGAGTCGCTGCCAGGAATGTGGCGCAGAATATGAACATGACCGCTTCCATATGACCTGCGCCAAATGCGGCAATCCCTTCACTGAATTGATTGCCGGCAAAGAAATGCAAATCGATTCAATCGAAGTCGACCTGTAGTTCCGCCGTTCTGACGAACGGCGGAACATACGTAAGAGACGTCCTGCCGTTGCACGCGTATTTGGTGGCACGCTAAGCCCTTATGCATTTGCTTGTATAACATGCGAGCGGTTCAAGACTTGGTGGCAAAGAATGACGGAGTTGTACGGATTTTTCCTATTGAACCCGTACAATACCGTCATTTCTTGCCACTTTCGCGCTGCAACCCGTACAACTCTGTCATTTTTTGCCAGCAACTGCTATTTTGCGTGCTATGCCATCAACTGCCTTCTGGTTTGCGATGTGTTATGGTCGCCACACTATACGCGGCGGGCTTATTGCGCTCACCAGATGCGCGCTCACTGGTTTCCTAGCGCCAACCTGCAACACAGCAACCAATACTCACTGATACTTCGACTACCTATAACTTTTGTGCGTAATGAACTATCATGATGCTTACGGAAATAGCGCACAAGGGAAAGGGGTGCTGCAATGCTGAGCTATTCAAAACGAGGTCTTACGGACAATATGATTGTCAAAGTGGTGGGCAACAATCTCGATGTAGCCCTTGACATCGAACAACTCGCGGCGCTCGTTGGTGTTCTTACCGCTGGAGAAATGGGGAGCCAGGCCAATACCTGCCCACTTGATGCCAACAAAGAGCTCGACCCTGTTGCCCGTTTATGTCAGGCAAACTATCCGGGATTGGGTATCCGTAAAAACCAACTGAGCGCAGCGCTTTCTGTGGGTGCTGTTGAAAACCTCGCCGTACAAGCCGCCGAAAACCTTGCGCGCGCGGGAAGTATTGTGCTGTTTGCTCAGTCTTACGACCAAGCAAGCCTTGATGCGTTGGTTGCGGCAGGCGTTCTTCCTCTCATTGCAGAAGAGCCGCTTGCGGAAGGTACCTGGCTTTTCCTGCGCGGTATTCGCAACGACGTTATTATTAGCGCCAAGACGCTCAATGCATTTACTATTTCAGACGTCCTAGCACCAGCTCGTATCGATTTAGCATTCCTTTATCCTGGACAGAGCCATCCTTTCCAGCGCGATCACCTCGCAAAGATTCTTGAAGATTAGTCCTTAATCTGTCTGGGCGTGTCCACGATGGCATACCCAGACAGATGCGAAATCCTCAGGTGCTTGATGCCCCCGATGAACCTTGTGTTCCGATGCGCACAGTTATATCCCAGCAGGATAAAAAAGTGCGCGTGTGTACCTCTGCCTTTTGTCGAACAGCAGGGCAGGTTTTGTCTGTGAACACAACATGTCGCTATAATGATTGATCGAAAGAGGTGGTTTGTGTGCAAATTGATTTAGAACAACCAATTCTGGCAAAAAACGACGCATTGGCGGAAGAAAACCGCGTGCTCTTTGCGGAAAAGCACGTGTTCGTGTTGAACATTTTGGCGTCCCCGGGCAGTGGCAAGACGTCTACCATTCTGGCCACCATCGAAGCCTTGCGCGACGAGTTCAACATCGCCGTTATCGAAGGCGACATAGCTTCAAGCGTGGACTCCGAAAAAATTAAGGCTCAGGGCATTGCGGCCGTGCAGATAAACACGGGCGGTGCCTGCCATTTGGAAAGCAATATGATTCGCAAAGCGCTCGACGTGCTCGACCTGGACGCCCTCGACCTTATCCTGCTGGAAAATGTAGGCAACCTGGTGTGCCCGACCGACTTCGACCTGGGCGAAAACTCCAAGGTCATGATTCTGTCCGTGCCTGAAGGCGACGACAAACCACTGAAATACCCCGGCATATTCCAAGTGGCTGAAGCGGTAATCCTTAACAAGGTGGATACTATGCCCGTTTTCAACTTCAACGAAGAAGCCTTTACGGACGCGGTGCGCCAGCTGAACCCGCAGGCCCCCATCTTTCGTATGGCAGCAACTACGGGCGAGGGTGTGGAAGAATGGGCAAACTGGTTGGCCGAAAAGATTCGTGCTATCCAGTAATTAACGAAGCGGAATAGCGCCACGCCCTTTCTTTGCTACTAAGGAGCAGATATGGAACAGATTCACCGATTGATAGTTGAACAGCTGCGCGATTTTGCGGAAAACGCAGGTTTTAGCGACTGCGTTATCGGTCTTTCAGGAGGCCTGGATTCAAGTGTGGTGGCGGCACTATGCACAGAAACCTTCGGCCCCGCCCACGTCCATGGCGTACTGTTGCCTGGGCCCTTTTCAAGCGACCATTCGATCGAAGATGCACTCGAGCTGGCGCGCAATTTAGGCCTTGAAACTGACATCATTTCAATTACTGAACCCTACGAAGCGTTTTCGAACGAGCTTGAAGCTTACTTTGACGGCGGTTTTACGGGCGTGGTAAGCGAAAACGCCCAGGCCCGCATCCGCATGATTATGCTCATGGCCTTTTCTAATGCACATAATTGGATGCTCGTAAACACAGGTAACCGCAGCGAAGCCTACATGGGCTATTGCACCCTGTATGGCGACATGGCAGGGGCGTATGCGCCCATTGGTGGCTTGTATAAAACACAGGTCTATGATCTGGCGCGTGAAATCAATAGTATTGCGCTTGACATTGGTGGGCTAGCGCCCATTCCGCAGCGTGTGCTCGAAAAAGCACCGAGTGCTGAACTTGCCGAAGACCAGACCGATGAAGCAGGCCTTGGCATAGGGTACGCAGAACTTGACCGCATCCTGGCGGGGCACTTTGATGAAGGCAGGGCACCCAGCGAACTAGCCAGCGACACCACACCGCTTGCCCAGGTGGAAGAGCTGCTGGCACGTGCCAAAAGCTTCGACTACAAACGCGCCTTATTGCCACCTTGCGCTGTTATAGAATAGTGCGGCGAACATGTATGACTACCTGACAAACGACAAGGAAATGACCAGCCTCGACTGGGCGATTGACATCGCTATTGCGGTGGGCGCCTTTGTATTGGGCTGGGCGCAGCTTTCGCTTTCAAATATGTCCTTCGTGTTGCAAGATGAAGATTTCCGCACGCTTATCGGCGTCGTGAATGTCAGTCCCGATTTTTCGACCTACATGTTGCTCGGCCTTACCACCTGGCCCTTGATACTGCGCCGTAAATTTCCTTGGCCAGTGCTCGTCTTCACCTTCATAGCCTATGTGGTCGCACTCTCGCATTCAAACTATGTCTCTGCTTATACTCTGGCCTTCTTTGGCCCCATGGTGGCGGTGTTTACGGTTGCCCATGAACGCTCGATCGAAGAAGGCATCATAGCGGCTGCGGTGTGTGTGGCGGTGCTCATGCTGATGGAAATGCCCTTCGGTTTGAACGAGAGCCTGGTGCTTTTGGGGCGTATCCAGAATTCCACCTACGTGATGGTTGCCGCCATTGCTGGCATAGCACTTTCGACGTACAAGAACTACGTGAAGGCATCTGAGGAGCGTGCCGCGGCGGCTGAAGCGCAAAAGGAAGTGGAGGCGCAGCGGCGTGTGCAGGAAGAACGCGTGGCTATTGCACGCGAGATTCATGACATTACCGCGCATTCCTTGACGGCTGTTAGCATCCAGGCGGCTGCTGCGGAAAAGATGATTGAGCGCGACCCCGAAGCAGCGCGTGAAGTTATCGTGCAGGTGCGCGACACATCTAAAAGTGCGCTAGAAGAAATCCGTTCCATGATTGGTGTTCTGCGTAACGAAAATCAGGAAGCCGAAACCGTGCCTACGCAGGGTACCGACCGTCTGTCTGATTTGGTGGAATACGTTGAAGAAGCAGGGCTTGGCGTGCAGCTGGACACGAGCGACTACCACAAAGATGCGGTGCCGGCATTTGTTGACGTAGCCCTGTTCGGTATTGCGCGCGAGGCGGTCACCAACGCTGTGCGCCATGCCCAGGCATCAAACATTACTATCAAGCTGAGTTCAAATGAAAAGCGCGCGAGCTTGCTCGTGGAAGATGACGGCAAGGGCGCAACAAGTTTGCAGTCGGGCGGCCACGGCGTGCAGGGCATGGAAGAGCGCGTGCACGTGCTGGGCGGCACTTTTAAGGCAAGCAACCGGGTACAAGGAGGCTTTTCTGTTTCGGCTGATGTGCCCCTTGGCGAAACCGACTAAATGATAAAATGAAGCTAGAAACTAAAGTGTCTGTGTACGTGAAGAGGTTGGCATGGCTGAAGAATTAATTGGTGGCAAAAGTCTTTACACCGACGAATTTCATGAAGCTCAAAAGAAATTGCGCGCGCGTAGCGAAGAAGCAGCGCGTGCAGCCGACAATGCCCGCTTCGAAGGCGAAGAGCTTAGCGTCCTTTTGGTAGACGACCAGGATCTCGTACGCAATGGCTTCCGTCTGATTCTTTCGTCGTATGAGTTTATTAAGGTTGTTGGCGAAGCCGAAAATGGTTTGGTGGCTTACGACCAGGCACGTGCCCTTCACCCCGACGTTGTGCTAATGGACATTCGCATGCCGCTGGAAAACGGTATTGATGCCACACGTAAAATTGTTGCCGACCCCGACTTGGCCGACACGCGCGTGCTCGTATTAACTACCTTTGACATCGACGAATACGTCTACGACGCCCTTCAGGCAGGCGCAAGCGGTTTTATGCTCAAGGACTCCGACCCTGACGATATTGCGCATGCCATTCGCGCCGTTGCCGCAGGTGAAGCGCTCATTCAGCCATCCATTACGCGCCGTTTAATTGAAGCTTTTGTCGAAACACGTAGCACCGAGCTTGCTGCCGACGAAACCTTTGCGGTGCTTACCGACCGCGAACGTGAAATCCTGTCCTATATTGCACGTGGCATGAGCAACGAAGACATCGCGGGCGAACTCGACATTTCGCCAGCAACGGTCAAGACTCATGTGGCACGCATTATGGCAAAGCTTGATGCGCATGATCGCGCCCAGTTGGTGGTGCTTGCCTACGAAAACGGCCTCGTTCAGCCGGGGCAGCACTAAGCGCTGTAACACTAGGCGCGCCTTGCATTAATCACGCAGGAAAATGACTAAAGCCGCGGCTTCTTATAGTCTCGTCAATAGTGCGCGAATAAATTCCTGACAGGTATTTGCAGTAGTGAAGTCAAGTTCTTCTTCAGGGTGGAATTCGCTATTGCTGATAATGCGCACGCTTAACCAGGGCACGGTGCATTCCTGGCACACTTGCGCAATCGAGTAGCTTTCCATGTCTTCACACAAAGTTCCCAGCGCATCGTGAACGTTGTTGATGCGATCGAGCTCGCGATTCCAGATATCGCCTGATCCCACGATGCCTGTTACCAGATTCCCTTCAGCGTAAGGCACGTCTTGCGCAATGTTGAGAAGGCGTATGGTTGCCGGAATGCCTTCTGCCGCGTGGGTGTTGTTGTCGTCAAGAAAGGTGGTAGGGCTTAAGTAAGTCCATTCAAGGGCGTTGCTTCCTGCACCTGCTGGGCGGCTTGGTGTGCTCACGAAATGAGTTGGCATAGCCATGTTGCTTATGACAATGTCACCTATGTGTAAGTCAGGAACATGCGCACCTGCTGTCCCCTGCAAAATGACGCAATTTGGATTAAAGCGCTCAATAGTCATAACGCAAGCTGCAGCCGCATTGGCCATACCCATACCCGTGCGAACAAGAACCACGGGCACCCCATCGATAGTTCCCGCGCTAAAGCGGAAGTGTCCCGTTTCGGAATAGTCAAGGCCTTCAATAGCGTCTTCAAGAAGGCGCATCTCGGCATCCAGGGCACCCAAGATGGCGACAGGAGGGGTGTTATTCATATAGCCGTTCATGATGTTTTATTCTAAAACTAAAAAGTAACAAGTATGTGAAGATTTACCTGCTCGCTTGTGTGGGTGGTAGTATTTCACATATGTTTTAGCACTCTTGCGCTGAGAGTGCTAGTTTTTACTTACGGGTATAAAGGCGGCCGAAAAGGCTCCTCTGAGAAAGGAAATGAATATGAAACTGAAGCCATTGGGCGATCGCGTTATCGTCAAGCAGGATGAAGCTGAAGAAACAACCGCGGGCGGCTTGCTGCTTTCGAGCGGTTCCAAGGAAAAGCCGACAACTGGTGTTGTTTTGGCAGTGGGCGAAGGTCGCACGACCGAAGACGGCAAGACGATTCCCGTTCCCGTTGAAGTGGGCGATCGCGTGATTTATGGCAAGTATGGTGGAACCGAAATCGAAATCGAAGGCGAAACCGTCATGATTTTGCGCACAGACGATATATATGCAGTACAGGAATAACAACTGACAGGTTGAAAGGATATTCAAATGGCTAAAGATGTGAAGTTTGATGCAGATGCCCGAAGCGGGCTTGCTGCAGGCGTAAAGAAGCTTTCCGATGCCGTTAAGGTAACCCTTGGTCCTAAAGGGCGCTATGTGGCACTAGAAAAAAGCTATGGTGCACCACTGGTTACCAATGACGGCGTGACTGTTGCTCGCGAAATTGAGTTGGAAGACCCGGTAGAGAACATGGGTGCTCAGCTCGTGCGCGAAGCTGCGGTGAAGACCAATGATGCAGCAGGCGACGGCACGACCACGGCAACGCTTCTGGCTGACGCAATCGTGAGCGAAGGTCTGCGCAACGTAACCGCTGGTTCTGATGCACTGGGCATTCGCCGTGGTGTTCAGAAGGGTGTTGACGCCGTCGTGGCCGCCATCGCCAAGGACGCCAAGAAGATTTCCGACAAGGAACAAATTGCCAATGTGGGCACCATTTCTGCAGGCGACGCTGAAATTGGTGAAAAGATTGCTGAAGCTATGGACCTCGTGGGTACCGATGGCGCCATTTCGGTGGAAGAAAGCCAGACCTTTGGCATGGAACTGGAGCACGTGGAAGGTATGCAGTACGACCGCGGCTACATTTCTCCTTACATGGCAACCGACATGGAAAAGATGGAAGCTGTTCTGCAGGACCCCTACATTCTCTTGACGGACCAAAAGGTTTCCAACATCCAGGAAATGGTGGGCCTGCTCGAAGAAGTCATGAAGATGGGCCGCCCACTTTTGCTGGTTGCTGAAGACGTAGAAGGCGAAGCTCTGGCAACTATCCTGCTTAACAAGCTGCGTGGCACCTTTAACTGCGTGGCTATTAAGGCGCCAGGCTTTGGCGACCGTCGCAAGCGCATCCTGGAAGACATCGCCATCGTCACCGGTGGCCAGGTGGTGGACAAGGACCTGGGTCTGACCATGGCTGATGCTACGCTTGACATGTTGGGCGCTGCAAAGACCGTGCGCGTTGACAAGGACAGCGTTCTTATCGTCGACGGTGCAGGCAACAAGAAGGCCATTGCCGAGCGCACCGATCAAATCAAGGCTGAAATCGATCGCACAACTTCTGATTTCGACCGCGAAAAGCTGCAAGAGCGCCTCTCCAAGATTTCTGGTGGCGTGGCTGTGCTTAAGGTTGGTGCCGCAACTGAAGCCGAATTGAAGGAAAAGAAGAGCCGTATCGAAGACGCCCTGCAGGCAACTCGCGCTGCGGTTGAAGAGGGCATCATCGCTGGTGGCGGTGTTGCACTCGTGAACGCGCTTCCTGCTCTCGACAAGGTTGAAGCAAACGGCAAGGACGAAGAGATTGGTATCGACATCGTCCGCAAGGCCATGGAAGCTCCGCTGCGCGCTATTGCAGCGAACGCTGGCTTCGAAGGCAGCGTTGTGGTTGAAAAGGTCAAGGGCCTGAAGAAGGGTGAAGGCCTCAACTGCGCAACAGGCGAATACGGCGACATGATTAAGATGGGCGTTAACGACCCCGTTAAGGTAACGCGCATTGCTCTGCAGTCTGCTGCATCCGTGGCAACCCTTATCCTCATTACCGACTGCACCGTAAACGAAATCCCCAAGGATCCTGATCCTGCGGCTGCTGCAGCTGCTGCGGCTGCGATGGGCGGCGGCGGAATGGGCATGATGTAATTAATGTTTTGCCGTCCTAACGGACGGCAGAACTGCTGCCGCTGCGAAAGGTCCTGCCGGGCACCTTCCCGCGCCTTTGCGACTCGCGTACCGAAGTACGCTTCGACGCAAAGGCGCGGGAATCTGCTTCGGCAGGGCCTTTCTCGCTGTCACTTCGACAACCTCCGAGGTTCAGCGTTATTTCTGCAGTTGAAAGGACCGTCTACTGGACGGTCCTTTTTCGTGCGCTGCGCTGTGATATTGCATAATGCGGCCTTTTTCCACTTACGCCAATCGGGGGTTATGAAGTATTGAGCTAATGGCTTATAAGCTACAATATGCGCAACAAACAAAGGGGCCTGATATGCAAGAACGTAATAAAACATATCGACCAACACCGCGTAAACGCACACGCGTAGCTCCGCAAAGCAGCAATGCCACCGACAGCGAACAGCGCACGGTGAAACGCGAGAATGCAGCGCAAAAAAGCACCAACAAACTCATTCCTATAATCGCTGGTCTTGCCAGTCTTTTCCTCGTGGGCACCTTTGCTTTTGCCCTGAGCAGCGGCAAGATTTCCTTGGGTGCTTCACCGTCATCGGACGCAGCGCAAACTTCAGCCTCTCGTGCAGCAGCTACAAGCGACAGCCAAGAGGGCAACGAAGCAAACAGCAGCGAAGAAGTGGTTACCAAAACCACCGAGCCCTATTCCGTTTCTTTCTTATCCACGGGTGACTTCATCATATGGCGCAACGAAGCCCAGTATGTTGACGAAAACGGCGGCGCAAGTGCCACCGCTAAGGTTGCCGATTACGTGGCTTCGGCTGACGTAACCATCACCAATGTGGAAAGCCCCTTAAGCGACAACTCAAGCGAGCCCATTCTTGCCAAGGACGTCTACATTTTGGGGCGCCCAGCAGCCATTGAAAGCATCGAAGCCTGCGGTGTCGACATAGCCTCGCTTGCGAACAACCACATCATGGATTATTCGGGCCCGGCGCTGAAGGACACCATCGATGCGCTTGATGCAATCGGTGTCAAGCACGCAGGTGCGGGTATGACCGAAGAAGAAGCGGCGAAGATGGTGGAGCATGAAGTAAATGGCGTGAGTATCGCCTTCTTTGCTTGGACCGACATCGTGCCGGAGTATTTTGTGGCTTATGGCGACGAGCCCGGCGTCGTGTCGGCGCGTCTGAATATGGAAGATGCCTGCAAGCGCGTCCGGGAAGCTAAGAAGACCCACGACATAGTTATTGTGGCCATGCACTGGGGTATTGAATACGAACACTACACCACGCCCAGCCTGCAGGACGAACCTGCGCACCAGTTGGTGGATGCCGGGGCTGACGTTATCCTCGGAAACCACCCCCACGTTGTTCAGGGTATCGAGTTCTATAAAGATGCGCGCATCGCTTATGCGCACGGTAACTTTGTGTTCTATCAAATATATGACGACACGCATGAATCGTATTTGATGAACTTTGACGTAACCAACGAAGGTATTAAGAACGTGGTGCTTACACCGCTGCATTTGGACGATGCCTGGGGTATTCCCGACTTCGCGACAGGCGAAGTGGCGCAGGCAACGCTAGAGCGCCTTGAAGAAATTTCTTCGGACATGAACACCAAGTTCGAAATACGCGACGGGAAAGCCTACGTCACGCCCGCCACAAGTGCATCAGATTCAGATGCGGCCGAGTCGGACATGCTTGAGTCGGAAACAAGCGAGACAGAAGCGCCCTCGTCTGACGCTTCCGCCTGATGGGTATGCCTGAATCCTAGAACTGGTTGTAGACGAAGTCGGCAGAGCCGCCGAAATCGGAAAACACCACGAAGTAAAAAATGGTGCACAAGGCCGCAAAGCACGCAATGGCGAGCACGCCAGCTGCAGTTCCTTGATGGGCTTTCACCCAGGTCTGGATGCGTGAATCGGGTTTCTTAGGCATTCGAACCCTCCTTTGCGAAGCTATAGATGGCTTCCTCAACATCAATCCAGCCCGTCCAGCCGAAGTGAACCTGGTCGTTGAGGAAGTATTGTTCGTATTCCTTGTTGGAAAAGTCTGCCACGCTTGCGCCATAGGCCTGACAGATTTCAATAATGTGGTCATAGCAGCTGCGACGCGTTTGTTCGTCGATTCCCACCCAGTCGTAATAGGCACCCGAAACAGGCGAAAGAACAACAAGGGGTTCCAGGCCTGCCTCTTGGCACACGCGCAGAAACAGTCCAAAGTCGTCATATTCAGGGGTGTCCGTGAACGTTTCGCCTGCAAGTCGGTCCTTAATCTGGTCCTTGTAGACACCTACGTTTTCTTCGTAGAAGCCGTCATCGAAGCCCCACTCATTGCTCGAGCGCTGTTTGGCGTCCTCGAGGGCATGCTCGCGCCATTGTTCGAACTGTGGAGTAAAAACTGGGGCGTCGGCATTTGCGTCTACGCGCGCAATACCGCTTCCGTCAAGAGAGCGAATGCTGTTGCGCAAACGAAGGTTTGCCATGGCGGAAAAGAGAGTGTTGTTTATGGCCGCAATGGGGTCAGAGGCTGCAGGGGCGCGCACGACAGCTTCATCAATACCTTGTGCAACAAGGCGCGAACTGACGTAGGCGCGAACTTCATCGCTGATGGCATCGTTATCCATAAACTGGCGATACAGCGGGTATGAAAAACGCGTTTGGAATATCGAATTGTCAACGCCACCATCGAAGAACCAGCTCGGTGAAACAATGATGGCTACCTTTTATTGGAAACGTGCGGTGCATAAGCCCCTGCTGCAATGGCGTGCCAAAGGCTTTGGTCGTAGGCTTCGCCAATGCACGACAGTTGAAGTCCGTAGTTGTTAAGTCCAAAGACAACTGCGGGTATTTCGGGCACCAAGTCGGGCGGAGTGGAAAGCTCGGACGATCCAAACAGGAGCATGTCGTTTTCCTGCATGTCGGCTGTTACCAAGGCGGTGCTTTGGGACTTCGCACCTGAATATACGTAGCCATAGCTCCAGCCATCCCGCACGAGCGAAGTCTGGGCAGGCAGAAGAAGCTGAACCGCAAGTACGGTGCCTGCAAACAAGGCAAGCACAAGGGCAATGACAATGGCTCGTGTTCGGACGCTCAACATTTACAGTCGTTCCTCTACGCGCTTAAGTATCAAATTAACCGTGTTCATTTCTTCGCGTTCCACTTCAGTCGGTGCAATGCTAATGCCAAATTCGCCCTCGATGCCAACCAACAGTTCAATGGCTGCCATGGAATCAAGCAGACCAACATCAAACAGGTCCATGTCGCGCTCTTCCCGCACAACGGGGTCGGCGCAGATTTCTTCTATCAGCTTGAGTAATTGTTCTTCACGTTGTGCATCCATGTGTATCACGCTCCTAGAATGAGTCTGCTTACCTGTCCACTGAACAGGGAAAATCCAAAGAAAACAGCAATCATGGTTATAGCCCAACTGCATAGCTTAAACCATGGTTCATCCTTATGCGCTGCGTAGAGTTTTGACTTCTTTTGAAATAGTTCACAGGCTGAAAGCAAAAGCCCGTGGTAGATGCCATAGATAATGTAGTCGGGCGTTATACCGTGCCAAAAGCCCATGATGGTCATGTTTGCCAAGTAGCCCGCGCAGGCTGTATTCACGCGCGAAGCGAAGACCTTGCGCTTAAGCAAAGCGCGTGTCAGACGCATAAAGACAAAGTCGCGAAGCCAGAAAGAAAGGCTCATGTGCCAGCGATTCCAGAAGTCTTTAATGTCAAGCGAAATGAACGGCGCATTAAAGTTGCGTGGCACCCTAACCCCAAAGACGCTGCCCAGGCCAATGGCCATCAGGCTGTAGCCCGCAAAATCGAAAAAGAGGTACAGGCCGTAAAAGAAGGCAATGCAACTCTCGCCCGCAAAAGAGGCAAGGAAGGTGCCGGCACCAATGAATTCAGGAGTGAACCATTGCGCCCAGCTGCTGAGTGCTGCCAACACGAACTTGTAGAAGGCGCCCAACAGGAACAAAAACGCCCCGCGGGTCAGTCCGTCCAGATAGTCGTGCCGCGAAAGATGCGTGCGCGCATCTTCCACAAAGGTGCGTGAACGCATAATAGGGCCCGACGTGAACGGGGTGAAAAATACCAGGAATCCCAGGTATTCAAGAACGCTCATGTCGGTAATCAGCCCATCGCGCACTTCAATTAAAACCTGGAGCGCCTTGAACGTGATGTAGGAGATGCCCAAAAAGCCCAGCAGATTCCCGTCAAACACCGCGGCAATTTTGTAAATGACAAGCGGTGCCATGGTTATTGCAAGGGCAAGGCGATACAGTGCAACTGCATGGGGGTGCTTGGTAGCAAATAAGTGCTTGACCCACAGGAAAAGCGCGGTGGAAAGCACGCAGAAAAAAACGAAAGCTGCACCTTGTTGAAGGTCGTAGAAAAAGAGCAATAGTAAGAAAAGACCCGAAACAACTAAGCTATAGCCAAACAAGGACCGCTCGTTTATGCCGAGCACGATGGCAGGAACGACCGCTATAGCCGCAAGAACAAAAAAGGCAGGGTCAACATAAAAGCCCATGGCAATACCTAGGCCCCTTCTGCCATGGCCAGAAGCGCCTTGCGGTCTATCTTGCCATTGACATTAAGGGGGAAGCTTTCAAGATAGCTGAAGGCACGCGGCACCATGTATTCAGGCAGCTTGGTCGCGAGCCTTTCCTTCAGCAGTTTTGTGGTGTTGAAAGATGCTTCAACGCCATCTTCAAGTTGCACGAAGGCGCGCAGGAAAGAAACTACGCCCTGCTTTTCAACGGGGATAACGCAAGCCTGGCGTACTTCAGGGGCAAGGCAAAGGTTGGCCTCGATATCGCCCAATTCAATGCGATAGCCATGGAGCTTAACCTGGAAGTCAAGGCGTCCGCGGAAGTGCAGCATGCCTGTTTCGTCAAGTACGCATTCATCACCTGTGCGGTAGCTGCGCATGCCGTCTGGCACCGCGTAGGGGTAGGAAGCAAAGGCCGCTTCGGTGGCGTCGGGGCGATTGAAGTATCCCTTGGCAACGGTATCGCCGATAATGAAAAGCTCGCCCGGCGCGCCTGCAGGAAGAACCTCGAGGCTTTCGGGGTCGAGGATGGCAAGTTGCGTGTTGGGCTTGCAAGATCCCACGGGTAAGGGCTCGGGCGATGCGCACATTTCGCGCGTGATGGAAGTGGCTGTAACAAGCACGGTTGATTCAGTAGGCCCATAGCCATTGACAACCTTTGCTCCCGGGAATCGGTCGAGCAGCTGCAGAGCGGTTTCGTTGCGAAGTGTTTCGCCTACAAAAAAGAAGGTATGAAGCTTTGGCAATAATTCCGCATTAAAGGCTGGATCTGCCAAACACCTTTCTGCAAAGGATGGGGTAGACACCCAAAAGGTCGTGCCACTTGCGGCCAGCGCATCCATCGTGCCCTTCATGCTGGCTTCTGCTTCTTCTTCGAGCGCGAATAGCGTATCTCCTGCGCCGATGCCGCGGATAAGATCGGTCACGCTCAAGTCGAAGGAAAACGGTGCGCGGTTGAAAAATACCTGGGGCGTGCCGTATGTGAATTCACTGCACATCCAGCGCCAAAAGGCATCAATGTTTGCAGTGCTTACCTCTACGCCTTTGGGCGTGCCCGTGCTTCCCGATGTGAAAATGATATAGAAGGTGTCTTCACCCTGTACGCAAGATTGAGGGTCAAGCTCCTTTGCCGTCCCCGCGCCTGTTTCGACGTCTGTACCGCTGCTTTTTTCTACGAGGGGCAGAAGGTCGCGTTCGTAGTCAAGTTCAATAACATGCGATGCAAGCTTGCGCAGTTCTTCTGGCAGGGAACAAGTGGTGTCTACCAGGATGGGGTGGTCAAGTTGCTCCAAGATAGAGGCTATACGTTCAGATGGTGCTGAAGTGTCTAGCGGAACGTAGGTGCACCCTGCCTTTGAAGCGGCGAAGAAGGCTGCAATCATGCCTGGCGATTTATGCCCATACACGGCAATGGGCTTAGCTGTGTGCTCGCCCGTATTGTCCTTGGTTGCAAGCGCTTGGTAGTGCGCCCCAAGCGCATTCATGGCAGACAGCAGCTGTGCATAGGTCAGGCTTTGCCCTGCGCTATTGAAGAAAACGCGCGCGTCTGGGGTGGTGCGCGCGCTATTTTCTATGGATGTAATGAATTGGCTCATGGACAATTGCTATCGAGCCACTAACGCAAAATGATGTCAGGAATACAGGCCTCCTGGTCAGCACCACCACCGCCAGCGCCACCGTCGTAATAGATGGGTTCCTGGTTCTGTGGCTCTTGGTATACCGGTTCCTGGTACTGTGGCTCCTGGTATTGCGGTTCCTGATATACAGGCTCTTCATAGTACTGTTCTTCAGCAGCAGCTTGCTCAGCAGCAGCTGCTTCTGCGGCCGCGGCTTCTTCGGCAGCAATACGCGCAGCCTCTTCTTCGGCTGCCTTGGCATCGCGCCAGGCCCGTTCGCTTTCGAGGGTTGAAGTGGTTTCAGCGGAGTCTGTCGTCGTGAATTCCAAGAAGGGAATTTCCTCGGCAATGCACAAGGATGCTTCTTTAATGTTCTCAAGAACTATCTGATGCATTTCATACACAGCATCATCGGTCGTGGTAATGCGGATGTCGGCCGTTGGGCGCAATTCTACATCGGATTCTTCGGCTGCATTCACCGCAATGGCGGGGAAGTGCACCAGCGCTTGTTCGCCGTCGGCAAAAACAGCACCTTCAGGAATGAGGCTAGCGCCGTATTCTGCGGTGCCAGTCGAACGGAGCGCAATACCTTTGATGTCTTTTCCAAACTTGTTGGTAAGCGTAATACTTACGGCTCCTTCAGCTTTTTCTCCAAAGCTTGCAAGTTCAGGCTCTTTGCTGCTTGAGGTGGACGAGCTTGCTTCTGCAGCACTGCTTGCAGCATTTGAGGAAGCATCGCTTGCAGCTGGTGTGTCGGCAATGGTGGCGCTGCTTGAAGATTGCGCCTCGGGTGCTTGCATGTTAACCGAGGAAGCTTCGCCACCGCCAGATGAGCATGCCACCAATAACACGCTCGTGAAAGCTGCAAAGCACATTGTGAGAATTGTTTTCTTGAAGTCCATCGCTGTATCTCCTGTGTTATATAACGCTTGGTCTACGCCAATAGATATACCTGTGAAACCTTATAAATAGTACTGAACAGGAGCCGAATAATAGGTAGTCATGTACCAGTTGTAGCCCCCGCCGATGTCTTGTGCCAAATTCGCGTCGCAGATGTAGGTACCACCGTTAACATATACTTCGGTCCAGCCATGCGCTGCAATGCCCTGGCTTGCCGAAGGAACACCGCCCGCACGCGCTTCAGCAGCATAGCCGCAGCCACGTGCAAGCCACTTAAAGATTGATGCATGGTAGTAGCAATCACCCCGGTGGTTTCTAAAGGCATACAGCGCATAGTCGATGCTTCGTTCGTTTGAAATAATGCCATAGGGCAACACTTCACCTGCAACGGAGTTCGTCCAGTGAATATTTCGTACGACCCAGTTAAAACAGCGCGCAAGGTCACCGTTATTGAGAGCAACGATTTCTCGAATATAGTAATCGAGTTCGGCGTTGCCGCTGATGCCCGAAGAACTCGTTGCGCTTAGGCTCCAGCGCTGCGATGCGGCACCCGTTTTGGTATTTTGAATAACGTTCGTGCCGCTGAGGTCAAGAGCCTTGCCAGAACCCTTATTGACCAGCACATAACCGCCGTCAAGTGCAAGTTCGACCTTCCAGAGTTGTGCGTCCGTGCCATTGTAGCTGTACTGCCATACGTTAGCGCCATTCGCCATGCTGGCACCTGAAACGTCAACCGCTTTGCCTGAGTTGTCGCTTATGAGGCGGAAGTATTCTCCGCCAGTTTTTATGAAATTGAACTTCTGGGCTGCCGTATTGTTGAGATTGTATACCTGGATATTGGCGCAGTCGGAAAAGGACGCACCAGCAACATCAAGCACTTTCCCCGAACTGTGTTTAACGAAATAGTAGCCTTCGCTAATGGGAAGCGTCGTGCTCTTGAGCTTGAAGCACTGAGCATTCGTATTGGCTGCTTTTGCCGTTACCATGCGTGCCCCCTTGGAAGCTGTGCCCCCAGAAACAGCAAGGCGTTTTCCCGTAGAAACGTTGGTAAAGACAACAGCGCCATTGAGGTATTGACCCGTCCATTGTTGCGCCTTGTTATTGGCAGAACGTTTTTGTTGCGTTACTTTGCCACCAGAATCTTGTAGATACAAGCCTGACACTGCCGACTGAATCTGGAAGATATCTTCCTTGACCTGGCGGAGTTGGAAGATTTGGGCGACGGATCCATTCTTCGTCCAAAGTTGGGTTGCTGCTCCAGCATTTTTCGATGCGCTCTTAATATCAAGGACATAGTTCGACGAAAGAAGCGACTCAATCACAAAGATGCCTTCGTAAAGAGGCGAAGCTTCCGTAAGGGTAAATTGCTGCCCACCGCTGAAATCTGCCAGGTAGGTTTGGATGTTAGTTCCCTTAGCTGCTTTGCCGCCAGCAGCTTCGAGTGCCATACCCGATTTCTTGTTTACGAAGGTGTAGGTTCCGTTCTTGTTTTTGACTATGGCCCAGCGCTGCGCGTCGGTGCCATTGTTGTTGTAGGACCAGACATTAGCACGTGCTACCGGATTGCCGTTTGCGACATCAAGCACTTTGTCGCTCAAAATGTTTTTTACTGAATAGAAGCCGTCGCTTTCGCGCTTAATAATCCACTTCTGTGCCTGTGTGCTATTGCGTCCCCAGAGACGGATGTTGGTGCGATTTTGCGTATTAGCTCCGGCAAGATCAATGACGAAGTTTTTGTTTTTCGCGAACTGTATTTCATAGAGTCCGTTCTCGAGAGTCTTTTCCGATTCAAGGGAGGGCGCAACAGGTATAAACCACCAGCGCTGTGCAGCGGTGCCGTTGGCACGGTAAAGATGAACATTAGTACCGTTGGCAGCATTGGCGCCCTCAACGTCGAGGACGTAATTCTTGTTTATGCCTGACGCAATAACAAAACCCTTGCCGTCCTTTTTAATCTGCCACTGCTGTGCCTTGCTATTATTTCCCGTGTATTGCCAGACGTTTTGGCTGTTGCGTGCTGTGCCGCCCGACACATCAAGATACTTGCCAGATTTCACGTTTCGAATGCTGTAGGTGCCGTTTGCATCAACGCTTACACGCCACTTTTGTGCATCGCTTGAATTGGCATGGTAAATTTGGACATTGGCCCGATCGCTTTTGCTTCCCCCGCTTACATCGAGTACGAAAGATTTTCTTATACAAGACTGTATGTAATAGATGCCTGGCTTAACAGGGGTCACGTTGTCCGAGAGAGCCACTTCGGTGGTCACTGCTTGAGTGCCAGAGGCGGGAGCAGCATGTGCTTCAGCAGCAGATGTTGTGCACACAAAGGCAGAGGCAAGTAGGCTTGCTATAAGCAAAAAGCAAGCGATATGAATACGCTTTGTTGCTGGTTGCATAAAAACTCCTATACGTTGCCATATTCGACTTATCCAAACAAAAAAATGTGTATTCAATTATGCCACATTCTTTCAGCTAGGGGCAGTATTGGGCGCCCTGTGGCGCAACGTTCTTTTTCGCAAGCCCCCTAGGCACGGAAAGCCTTGCTTGCCATGTACGTTCATCGGTGGTCGAGAAATACCACGCACTTCCTTTGTTACAATATGCCGTCATGGAATTAGTGCTGGACATATTGCTTGATGCTGCCATCGATACGGCTCGCCTCGTACCGTTTTTGTTTGTAACCTATCTTGCCATGGAAGCGCTTGAACGTGCCGCAGGTGACAAAACGGCCGAAGCGGTTGAGCGCGCAGGGCATGCAGGCCCCTTTGTTGGCGCCTTGCTGGGCGCCTTTCCCCAATGCGGCTTTTCAGCAGCGGCAGCAACACTGTATGCGGGGCGCGTTATTACCCTGGGTACTTTGATAGCGGTGTTTTTGGCGACGTCCGATGAAATGCTGCCCATCATGATTGCTGAGCAGGTTGAACCAACGCTTATCTTAAAGATCCTTGGGCTGAAAGTGGTCATCGGTATGCTTGCCGGTTTCGTGATTGATGCAGCGGCGCATGTGCTGCGGCGTAATGCAACAGGCGAACTCGCCATTCATGAGCTCTGTGAAGCAGACCATTGCCATTGCCATGACGAAGGCGGCGGCATTGTCCCGAGCGCTCTAAACCATACCGTACAGGTGACCATTTTCATCTTCCTCGTGAGTTTGGCGCTAACAGCTATTGTGGAAGTGGTGGGGCAGGCGCGCTTCTCGCTGTTTTTGGTATCGAACCCAGAACTTTCGGTGCTTGCCAGCGCCTTGGTAGGGCTTATTCCCAATTGTGCTGCGAGCGTCATTATTACCGAGCTTTACCTTGAAGGCACGCTTGGATTTGGGGCAACCATGGCTGGGTTGCTTGTGTCTGCTGGTGTTGGCTTGCTGGTGCTATTCCGTGCCAACCGTCGTATGCGTGAAAACGCAGGAGTTGTTTTCCTCCTACTTGTTGTGGGCATGTTCTTTGGCCTGGTGTTTACTGCCGTTGGTTTCAGTTTGTAGACCAAATCTTAAATGAGGCTTGTTTATCCCTTGTCCTGCTACAATAGCACTATGGAAGAAGAGCAGAAAACCGACGTACAAGCTGAACCATCAGATGTCACCTACGGCGACTATCGCAAGCTGGGGCAACCCGTTGATACGGTCAGCGGAGCCACACAAGAGCTTCTTGAAGTTAGGCCGAGCGGTTCATCAACGCAGATTGATGACAGCTCTGCTACTTTCAAAATCATTGCGATAATCGCCATTATTTCGCTTATTACAGGTATTATTTCTTCGCAAATAGGCGTCATGCCCTAAAGAGGGAGCCATGGATAAACAGAGAGGCAAAACGCTCGTCATAGTAAACCCCGTTGCCAAGCGCAGCGAGGCTGAAATGGCGTCATATCATGTGCGGCATATTTTGCGCGATGCTCTTGGCGCGCCCAATGTCGACGTCGTCCAAACAGTTTCCCCCGGTCATGCTACATATCTTGCTTCAGGTAGTGCAGGCGAATACGCGCACGTTGTTACCATTGGCGGCGACGGCGCCGTACACGAAACCATTAATGGACTTATGCAGATTGCTAAAAACGAACGCCCCGCTTTTGGGCTCATCCCCGTTGGATCGGGCAATGACTATGCACGCACACTCGGCATGTCCGAAAACATCGAAGAAGCTTGTCAACAGCTTCTGGGGGCAGAAACACGCATGCATGACGTGGGCAAGGTAAACGATGAATACTTCATCGAAACGCTCTCCTTCGGCTTGGATGCTGCTATTGCCTTGGGGACGGTTGAGGCTCGCCACCATACGAAGCAAACTGGTGGGGCCTTGTACTTTGGCGTGGGTATAGACCAGCTTCTTCACCACCTCGACAACTACCAGATACAAGTTCAGTTTGACGACGAGCCGGCTCTTGAAATCTCAGTCATTATGTTTGCCATCCAGAACGGTCCAACTTATGGCGGCGGTTTTAAAATCTGCCCCCAGGCGGAACCCGACGACGGGCTTTTTGATATTTGCTATGCCGAAGGAAAGTGGTCCGTCCCCCGTGCTGTAGCCATATTTGCGCGCACTAAAAACGGAAACCATACCAAGGCGCGTAACGTGGTATTTAAGCGCGCGTCGCGTGTTCGCATCAGCTTTGACAAAGAACCGCCAGCGCAAGCCGAGGGCGAAAAAATTACCGGATCAACCTTTGATGTGACCATGTACCCCAGGGCGCTTGAAGTATTTGCTCCCTAAAGAATAATCTTCCTCTCAGTAAGCCTTTATCAATAAGTACGTTTTCAGCCTGCGTTCGGACAAGCAAAGCTCAGGCATTGTTTCGCTGCAGGTCTTATCCTGCCTTTTATGGCGCGCGCAATCTACCTGCACTTTTGCGTGTGCGTAATATTTTGATAAGGATTCTAAAAGGAAATGCACTTTTCCTCTTTATTCACCTTCTATCTGCGGAAACATATAATCGATGGCAGAGAGAAGGTTCATTTTATACTCAAAGAAGGAGGGAAAAATGCAGGAGAAGTCTATCCAGACGACGGACGACCTGAAGGTTTCGCGTCGTGCGTTCGTCACTCTTGCGGGTGCTCTGGGTGCAGGTGCTGCTCTGAGCGCATGTAGCCAAGGAGGTGGAGCTGCCTCTTCGGCTGCTTCGTCTGCCGAAGAAGCAAGCGCATCAGCTGCAGAAGAAGCTTCAAGTAGCGAACCTGCCGCTGAAGCAAGCGTTGCCATTGAAAGCAACCCGCTCGACTACGACACCATGACATGGTCTGGCTGCCACGTTAACTGCGGTAGCCGTTGCCCATTGAAGGTGTACGTAAAGGACGGCACCGTGGTACGTATCGACAACGACAACGACGGTACCGACGACTTCGGGCCTGGCGGCATCTATCAGATGCGCAGCTGCGTCCGCGGTCGTTCCAATCGCCAGCGTATTTACGCAAACAGCCGCGTCCAGAAGCCTATGAAGCGCGTGGAAGGTACCAAGCGCGGCGAAGGCAAGTACGAAGAAATTTCTTGGGAGCAGGCTATCAGCGAAATTGGCGAAATCATGAAGGGTATCAAGGAAGAATACGGCAACGACGCCTTCTACATCCAGTACGGTACTGGTGTACTGGGTGGCAGCGTTTCCATTTCTTGGGCGCCCGACAACACCATGTTCGCCCGTCTGCTGAATTGCTTCGGTGGCTACCTACGTCATTATTGCGACTATTCCACGGGTCAGATTACTTGGGAACTGCCGCTGTTCAACGGCGACGCATGGTCCAACAACGAAGTGACCGACCTGGTTAACTCCAAGAATATCTTCCTGTGGGGCAACAACCCAGCTAACACCCGCATGAGCGGTTCTGCCATGGTCTGGCTTATCACGTGGGTTAAGCTGAATAACCCCAACGCCAAGATTATCGTGGTCGACCCACATCTGTCCGACACGGCTGTTGGCGTGGCTACCGAATGGGTGCCCATCCGTCCCGGTACCGACATGGCACTGGTTGCAGGCATGATTCATCATCTGTACACCGAAGGCAAGCTGGACGAAAAGCTTATTCGCGAAAAGTTTATTGGCTTCTATTCCGACAGCTTCGAAGAAGACGTGAAGGCGGGCGAGCCCACTTCAAGCGCATTCTTCGGTCTGGACAAAGCAGGCGCTTGCACCATCGAAGGCGACCATTCCTATGAAGCCTACCTGAACGGCACGGGTGCTTACGAAGGCACCGGCGAAAAGACGCCTGAATGGGCAGCTGCTATCTGCGGCGTGTCTGCTGAAAAGATTCGCGAGCTGGCCGAACTCTATGTCGACGGCCCGACGGCTTCCATCCAGGGCTGGGGTCTGCAGCGCCATGCAGCGGGTGGCAACAACACGCGCTCCATTGGTCTTATTGCAGCTATCACAGGCAACGTTGGCATTTCTGGCGGTGGCACGGGTGCACGCGAAGGCACGGGTGGCGTACCGTACAGCATTCCGACGAACGCACCCAATCTGGTGGAAAAGAACACCGTTGAGCGCGTTATCAGCTTCTTTGACTGGTACCAGGCCATCGAAGACTACAAGTCTATGAACGACACCACTTGGGGCGTTCGCCACATCGACAACACAGGTGCTATGCGCTTTGCTGAAGAACCCGGCGAACTGGAACTCAAGGCTCCTATTAAGTTCATTTGGAACTACGGCTCCAATGTTATGGGCGGTCAGCATGGCGACATCAACGACTGCCTGCGTATCTACAACCTCCCCGACGAAGCAGATTCTGGTCTGCGCTGCGTAGTTACGCTTGATCCAATGCTTACCCCCACCGCTCTTATGAGCGACTACATCCTTCCTTGCACCACAAGCTTTGAAGAGATGGACATCTGCCAGGGTGGTACGGCTTGGACTGGTTTCGCTCTGTGCGAAACTCCCGGCATCGACCCGCTGTTTGAATCCAAGAGCGTCTATGAAGTTTGTTCGCTGCTTTCCAAGGAATTGGGCGTCGAAGAAGACTTCACCGAAGGCCGCACTCAGGAAGACTGGGTCAAGTGGCTGTGGGAACAGGGTCAGGCTGCTGGCGACGAAACAGGCGCAAGCTTCGAAGAATTCCAGGAGCAAGGTCTCTGGAAGCAGACCGACGACCACGAGCCCGCCGTTGCATCACACGACGAAATCGCTACGCCTTCGGGCAAGTACGAGGTATTCAGCAAGCAGGCTTACAACCTGTCGAAGCAGTGGGACCTCACAAGTGGCGGTTATGTGCCTGACGACGGCAAGGATCAAATTACTGGTCTGCCTATTTACTATGTGGCACCTGAAGGCTGGGGCGACGAAGAAGTTCACGCTGAATATCCCTTCCAGCTTATTGGCCACCACACCAAGACGCGTACGCACTCCAGCTATGGCAACGTTGACTGGCTGAAGAGCGTTGCTCCGCAGCAGCTGTGGATTAACAAACAGGATGCGGAAGCCTTGGGTATCGCCGAAGGTGACGAAGTTATCGTTTCCACCAGGCGTGGTAAGTCCAAGATTGCTGCCAAGGTTACCAATCGCATTATGCCAGGTGTGGTAAGCCTGCCGCAGGGTGCTTGGTACGACCCCGAAACTCGTGAAGCCGACAGGATTGGCGACAAGGAAGTGCTCGACCGAGGCGGCTGCATTTCCGTGCTCACGAGCCAGCGCCCAACGCCTATTTCAAAGGGCAACGGCGTCCATACCAATATGTGCAAAATCGAGAAGGCATAAAGGAGGTGCATCATGACTCAGTACGGCTTTTATGTAAACACCGACATCTGCACTGGCTGCAAAGCCTGCATGGTTTCGTGCTTCGACCGTAACAACCTTGAGGTGCCTCAGAAGTTCCGCAAGGTGTGGGAGTTCGGCGGTGGTGAATTTACGCCCGACGACAATGGTGCGTATACTCACACATCGTTTACCTACTATGCATCCATGACCTGCGGTCAGTGCGAAAACCCCGCCTGTGTGGCAAACTGCCCGACGGGTGCTATGCAGCGTGACGAAGAAACAGGCATGGTCAACAATGACAAGGACATTTGCATTGGTTGCATGACCTGCGAACAGTCCTGCCCCTACAATCATCCGACGCAATTGGACGATGGCCTTTCACACAAGTGCCTCATGTGCATGGACACCAGCGACGACGGTCAGCCCGACCCGGCATGCGCCAAGGCTTGCCCCGTGCGCGCTATTGAGTTTGGTCCTTGGGACGAACTGATGGCAGCCCACAGCGACGCCAAGAGTGAAATTGGCACCTTGGGCAGCGAAACTTCGCCGCATGTGCTGTTTGGCTTGCACCGCGACGCTTCTAAGGGTGGCGAACTTATGAATCCGCTCGAGATTTCCAAGCAGGAATCTGACATGGAAACACTTCACATCGGAACGGATGTGTACGACCTTTAAGCGGATAGCATAGGCTTTGACCTCTGTACGAGTGGGGTCCCGTAAGCTGCGGGGCCCCACATAGTATCTGGCCTCATGGTCTAAGGAAAAGGCCTTGTCCGGGCCTTCAATACCCTTTCCTTACTCCATGGGTTCATTGGCTTTCAGCAAGCTTATGGGCAGGGAACAAAAAGAGGGCGTACAATATATATGAACAAGGGAGGTAAGCTATGAATACCGAATCATTACAAGCCGCATCGGTCCTTATGGGTTTGTGCTCGCGCCTGTTTTACGGCTCGCTTTCCGAAGAAGACTTCAAGGCGCTCAAAGAACAATCAAGCCTTTTGCGCGAAGATCCTTTTGCTAGCGTTGCGCCTCAAGCGTCGGCTAGCCTGGCAGACATTTTGGACGCCGCGCAAACGCCAGAGGAAATGGATGCCCTCTATCATGAATTAAAACAGGACTATACCTACCTGTTCTACCAAGTATCACAGTCAAAAGTAAGCCCCTTCGAATCGGTATGGCGCTCTGACGACCAAACCTTATTTGGTCCAATCACTTTAGAAGTGCGCGCCGCATACAAGAATGCCGGTTTCGAACTGGCAGCCGACACGTCCCAGCCCGACGACCACATTGGTGCTGAACTAGACTTTTTAAGCCGGCTTTTTGCGCGCGCGGCACAGGAGGCAGAATCGCAGCAAGCGACGCGTGATATCGAAGCAGCCCGTTCTTTCGCTTCCGACCACCTGCTTGTTTTTAGCCCGTATTACTTGAAGGATTTTATAGAAGCCGCCAACACGCCCTTTTATAAAGCCGCAGGTGAACTGGCACAAGAAAGCATTGCTGCTGTGGCCCGGCTCTTGGGCGCTTCGGCTTCGGCAGACATATATCGCATGCCGTAGTACTGTGGGGTTGCCATGGGCAAGGGTGTCAATACTTTCGTTTCGCGTATAGGCTTGCGCACTAAGATTATCGTGTTGTTTGTGATGGTCCTGCTGACGCTTATGGCAGCCTTTTCTATCTTTACCTATTATCAGCAATTGAATCGTATGGAAAGTGAAGTGCTTGATCGCGCTCGTACCCTCGACCAGGAGATGATGGCTACCTGGGATTTTGTCTCGCTTAATCAAAACATTATTAACTACGACAGCTCTGGTGCGTTTGACTACAAAGGACTTCATTGTGCCCTGGCGGGGAAAAGCGTAGCCGTGTTGTTTAGCAAGCGCTCTGACGACACTATTCGCTTTACGAAATTGGAGCCACGCAACATCTACAACCGGCCCGACGAGTTTGAAACACAAGCATTAGAAACCTTTAGCCAGGACAAAAGCGTTCAGGAATACTATGAGTTCACCGACTATGACGGACAGCCAGTCTTTCGTTATCTTTCGGTCATGAAGGTAACTAAGGACTGCATAGAGTGCCATGGTCACCCGAAAGGGGAAATCGATATCACGGGCTATCCAAAGGAAGGCTGGAGCATTGGCGACAATGGCGGCGCCATAAGCATTGTGATTCCAACCGACCTGTATTTTTCCAATATGAAGAAAGCCATTCTTGAAAACGTGACCTTCTTTGGCCTTGTTCTGCTTGCTCTTATTGGCGTAATCGTATTTGCCATTAGCAAGATGGTTACGCAGCCGCTTGATGACCTTGGTTTGAACCTGCGTCGCGTTAACCAAGACCCCACCGACGCCATCCAGATGAGCCATACGAAGCCCGCTTATAGGACGCGTGAAACCGAAGAGCTGTTTACTCGTTTTAATAATATGTCACAGGCTCTCTCTGGTCTTTATCGCGACTTGGAAGGCCAGGTGGAAGATCGCACCCAGCAGCTTGCCCACGCCAACGAAGAACTTGAAGCGCAGCGTGCCCACGTTGAACACGTGAATGAACAGCTGAAGCAGGAAAACCAATACAAGAGCGATTTCCTTGCCATTGTCAGTCATGAGCTGCGCACACCACTGACGTCCATTCTTGCGTTTACCGACCTTATGAGCACCAGCATTCCCGAAGGTGACACCAAGGCTCGCCGCCAGCTTGACGAAGTGGAAAAGAATGGACAAACCCTTCTTGAAATGGTGAACAATATTCTTGAAACGGCCCGCATTCAAGCAGGTTCTGAAAAAATCAACCTCGAAGTAGTTGATTTGGGCGACATTGTGAACATGGTGGAAGAAACCAATAACGCTCTTGCTGAAAAGAAGGGCATACGGTTTAGTACCTATATCGACCCCGACCTTCCACTTATAACAAGCGACTGGGAAAAGGTGCGGCGCATCCTCGTTAACCTTGTCAGTAACGCCATCAAGTTTACCGATGCAGGTGGCTTTGTAGAACTACGCGCTGAAAAGCGTGGCGATGCTTGGGTGAGCTTGTCGGTGCGCGACAATGGTATTGGCATTCCCGCCGACAAGCAGGAACTTATTTTTGAACGCTTTACGCAGGAAAATATGTCTACCCAGCGTCGTTATGGCGGGAGCGGTTTGGGGCTTTCCTTGGTGCGCGAACTCGCTGAAATGCTTGGCGGTTCGGTTCGTCTGGAAAGTAGTCCAGGCGAAGGGTCGACCTTTGAGGTAGTATTGCCAGTGGAATGTCCAGAGCCTGCGCCAGCAGCCAGTGGCGCAGATGATGCGCAAAGCGAAGAACAAGGAGAAATGCATGGGGACTAAAATCATGCTCATAGACGACGATCCCAGCATGCAACTGCTTATTCAGGAAGTTATTGAGCGCGAGGCCTGGGAGTTCTGTTGTGCAAGTAACGGTGCCGAAGGCCTGGAAATGCTTCGGCGGGAAAAACCGAGTTTTCTTATCCTGGATGTTATGTTGCCCGACACGAACGGCTTTGACATCTGTCGCATTATTCGCGAAGAAGGCCGCCGTGTGCCCATTATGTTCCTTTCAGCCAAGGGCGACATTGTGGATAAGAGCGTTGGCTTTAATGCAGGTGCCGACGACTACCTGGTAAAACCATTTCAGAACGAAGAGCTGGTACTACGCATCAAAGCGCATTTACGCAGGCGCGACCGTGCCATTGCGGGCAGCGTGAAGGACAAGGCTTCAGGTTCATATAAAACGGGTGATTTGGAAGTGTTCTTTGGCAAGTACGAAGTCCAGCTTCGGGGCGAACCCGTTGCGCTTTCGTCGCGCGAATTCGAACTTCTTGCCATACTTGCGGCCGACCCTGGTTCGGTGTTTACGCGCGAACAAATCATTGACGAGATGGGTGGCTCAGATGCGGTGACCGACCCAAATACCATTACGGTGCTTGTTCGTAAAATACGTGAAAAGATTGAAAAAGATCCCGCGCACCCGCAATACCTCCAAACTGTTTGGCGGGTTGGCTATAAACTTGCCGACCATGTTATGTAGCTGAAGCAGCGCGACCTAAGCTGCGACACAAAGCTTTTACGCTATACTGTTTCCCGCAAAAAGCTGTACGCGAACAGCAAAAACGTGAATGGAGAGCACATGCCTATTACTGACTTTTTGGTACGTGACGCAAAACTGTATCCTGCTGACGTTGCCCTCGTGGAGGTAAATCCGCAAACGCGCGAAGAACACGGGCGCAGCTGGCGTGAGTTTGACTTGGTGGAGCCTAATCCTGCAAAGCGCTATAGGCGGGAAATGACCTGGCGCGAGTTTAACGATTCATCGAACCGTTTTGCTCACATGCTGCTTAATGCTGGTGTGGTGCGTGAAAGCAAGGTGGGCGTTCTTTTGATGAACTGCCTCGAGTGGCTGCCTATTTACATGGGCGTTTTGAAGACGGGCGCGATTGCGGTACCACTGAACTATCGCTATACCGCTGAAGAAATCCGCTACTGTGTTGATTTGGCGGATGTCGATACGCTGATTTTTGGACCAGAGTTTACGGAGCGTGTAAACGAAGTCCTCGACCAAATGCCTAATCTGGAGCGCATCTACTTTGTGGGTGAAGAATGTCCCGATTACGCGATAAGTTATCTCGACCACGTGGGGCATTTCAGCCACGAAGAACCTGCCATCGAAATAACTGACGACGACCTGGGCGCCATCTACTTCAGCAGTGGTACAACGGGTTTTCCCAAGGCTATTCTGCACAAGCACAAGAGTCTGATGCGCGCCGCTATTACTGAACAGGCACATCATAGTCAAACGCACGAAGATAACTTCCTGTGCATCCCGCCGCTTTATCATGTGGGCGCGAAAATGCATTGGATGGGCGGCTTGACCGTGGGGGCAAAAACCGTGCTGCTGCGTGGTGTGAGCCCCGAATGGATTCTGCGTACCACCAGCGAAGAACAATGCACCATCGTATGGCTGCTTGTACCCTGGGCCCAAGACATTTTGGATGCCATAGATGCGGGCGAAATTAACATGGATGAATTGAAGCTTGACCAGTGGCGGCTTATGCATATTGGTGCCCAACCAGTACCTCCCAGCCTGGTTAAGCGTTGGTTGGAGCATTTCCCCAAGCATGAATACGATACCAACTACGGCCTTTCCGAAGGCATTGGGCCAGGCAGCGTGCACTTGGGCGTTGAAAACGTGGACCACGTAGGTGCTATTGGCGTGGCAGGCTTCGGCTGGGAAGCCGAAGTGCGCGCCGAAGATGGCAGCGTGGTTGTACCTGGTAGTGGCCAGGTAGGTGAACTGTGCCTGCGCGGCGACGGTGGCATGATGGAGTGCTACTACAAAAATCCCGAAGCAACGGCCGACACCTTGCGCGATGGCTGGCTGTATACGGGCGACATGGCCGAAGTGGACAAGGACGGCTTCATCTATCTGGTTGACCGCAAGAAGGATGTCATCATTACGGGTGGCGAAAACATCTACCCCGTGCAAATCGAAGATTTCATTCGCGCGAATGATTGCGTAAAAGACGTAGCGGTTATCGGCATACCTGACGACCGCCTCGGCGAAATTGCGCTTGCCGTCATCGAACTCAAGCCTGGTTCGGATTGCACCAAAGAACAAATGGAAGCCTACTGCGAAGAACTACCGCGTTACAAGCGCCCCCGTGCGTATGCCTTTGCTGAAGTGCCCCGTAACGCAACAGGCAAGATTGAAAAGCCGAAGTTGCGTCAAATCTACGGTGGGGCTGAACGAGTCATCCGCGTCGAAAACACCCAATAGCAACGAGCGCATAAAACTCAGTGCGTGCATACTTCTTCAGCGCAGTGCGCGCATGCTTCTTCAGCTCAGTGCGCGCATGCTTCTTCAGCGCACCTAAGCCATGTACGCTCGTTAAGGACTTGGTGGCAAAAAATGACGGAGTTGTACGGATTCTTCCCGTTTTACTCGTACAACTCTGTCATTTCTTGCCATTTTGACTCTTTAGCTCGTACAACTCCGTCATTTTTTGCCAGCAAGTAGCAATTTCCCATCCAAGTGAGCAGTGGGAGCAGCCTTTGCCTAGGGGTGTTCGCCCAAGAGGGTATCCCGACCCTTGGATGGGCCCACCCTAGGTGGTCTCTCCCTAGGTGCTGGGGACGAACTGCTGTATTTCCTGTTTGCCGAGGAGTGCTTCGTAGGCGTTGTGGCAGAGTGATTCCATCTCGCGTTCCCCAGGCATGCATACTACGGGCGCAATAAACTTTACGCGTCGCTCAATCGCTTCAAAAATGCGTGCGCTGTGTGCCATACCGCCCGTGACAATGATAGCGTCCACGTCACCGGCAAGGGCGACCGCGCATCCACCAATGTCTTTGGCAACCTGATAGCACATGGCATCCAAGACTTCTGCAGCGTATTCATCGCCAGCGTCAATCATGGCTTCAACCTTGCGAGCATCAACGGTGTCGAGGTACCCCACCAGCCCCGCTTTGCCATTAATCTTTTTAAACATTTCGTCCATGGTGTATGCACCCGAATAGCACATGCGAATAATGGGCCCGAGGGTTACGCCGCCCGAACGATTGGTAGAAAAACAACCTTCGCCGTCAACGCCGTCGGGCGCTTCAATCATACGGCCACGTTCGAAGGCGACAACCGAAATGCCGCCGCCTAGGCATGCGCACACGAAGTTCATGTCCGCAAAGCTTCGCCCTTGTTCTTCAGCGTAGACACGAGCCATAGCCTTGTTATTGAGAGCCTGTGAATGCGCCACGCGCTCTACGCCAGGAAGCCCTGAATAGCGTGCCACGTTCGAAAGTTCGTCGGTGGCAGGGGAGTCAACCACGAGTGCGCGGGCTTTGCGCCCCTTCACCAAATCAAATGCAATGCGCACGCCCACGTTGCAGGGGTGCACACCCCAGTTGCCGCTTTCCGCTTGCTCTACCATAGCTTCGTTGATTTCTATGACGCCGCCAGGAACGGGTTCAGTGAGTCCACCGCGCGAAACAAAAGCGTCGAGTTCATCAAGCTTGATACCGTGTTCGTCCATGGCAGCCAAAATGTCTGCGGTGCGCATTTCGCGCTGGTCAAGGGGACTTTCAAATTGCTCAATTTGTGCGGTGTGGTAGGAAATAGCGCCTTCGCTCGCGGCTTGACCGTCTTCGTGATAGGCCCACTTTGTGCTTGTTGATCCTAGGTTAATAGCAAACACGCGAATCATTTTTTGCTCCCCTCAAAATAGAGCGTTTCGTGCAACACCTAATAAAAGCTTGCGGCTCTATGCAGCAGAACTGACAGCGCCGCCAGAAGAGCCTGCCGAAGCTTGAGCTGCATCATCCATCGCGGAGCTTGCTGCCTCGTCCGCAGAGCTTGCTTGCGAAGATGATGCCGTATTCTGCACGGGTGCTGCAAGGGGCCCTGCGCAAGCCGCGCAACCCTGGAGGGCAGCAAGCATAAAACCAGCAGCCACAAACAGGGCCAGTAAAACGAATTTCAAAATCTGCCAAATGCTTTTCCAGGCACTTGCTTTTTTAGTGTCTTGATCATCAACCACCTGGTCGGGCTGGTCTACCCCTTGGTCGATAGTCTGCACGATAGGGGTGGGGTCAGGCAGATGAATTTGGTCGGGGGTTACCGCGGCAGCACCAGTTGCAACGGCTCCAGCTAGTGCGGCAGCAACAACGGTTTTCCCGACAGCATCGGATGCTTCCCTTGCCCCGTCAACGATGCTTTTTTCTTTGGCCTCGGGCTTGCTTGCTGGCCGCGTATGGGCCTTGGTGTCGTTGCGTCCGTCACGCACTTCAAAGGGCTTTTCGCCTTCCCTGTTTTCACTGTTATTTGCTTCGGTCATCTTGTCCTGCCTCGCTCACACATATTTCGGTATGCACTCGTGTTTCCGTAGTGCCTATTGTAAAGCACCAGGTACGTCTATGAGCTTCAAGAAAACTATTGCGCTCTGTTTTGTTAAATAAGCTTGCACGTTGCCTTGCTCTATAATGAATTCGTTATTTAAGTGAAGGGGGAGCCATTAACGCGCAATCTCACATGCGCCATTGGTCAGTAATGGTGGGCTGATGCTTGCTCCTTGGCTTTTCCGTTTCTATTCCAATGCTCAGCATTAGCGTGTTTATTTCCCCGATGGTGTCTTTCTTCAATTGCAGCGTTACCGAGATAAGCATCTACTTTACTTTTGCAGCCTCGGCTGCGGTGCTTTCAAGTCTTTTTGGCGCACGCATCTTGAAGAGATCGATGCGTGCAACGGTTATCGTTGCCTCAACTGTTATGGGCTTGGGATATATTGCTCTGGCAAGCTTTCCTGCGGTACCGATGGTGTGGGTAGCAGGCGTTATTGCAGGCTTGTGTTTTCCGTTATGCACAACGGTGCTTGCACCTATCGCAATCAATAATTGGTTTGCGCAGCGTCAAGGAACCTATGTCGGTATCGTTTTCGCCATGATTGGCGTGTTCGGGATGATCCTCAGTCCCATTTTTACAGCGCTCATTGCGTCTTTGGGTTGGCAGGCGGCCATGATAATTGCCGGCGTGCTTGTTATAGCCATCAGCGTCTTTGTCGCTCTTTTCTTGTTGCGCGAAGACCCTGAAAGCCAAGGGCTTTTGCCCATGGGCGCAGAAGAAATTGCCCACGAAGAAAAAGAAGTGTTCACCGCAGCACCCGCACAGGCAAAGAGCTCATTTGTACGCAGCCCTGCCTTTGTGCTCTGTGCCGTAGTTGGGCTCATTGGTGGCTTTTTTGGCGACTTTAATTCTCAGCTGAATACCGTGGTGCAGAAGTCGGGCTTCGACGCAGTAACCGCAGGCTTTGCGCTTTCGTGTGCTTCAGCGGGGCTGATGGTTGGCAAGATTCTCATGGGTTGGGTAAAGGACCGCAAGGGCTCAACCTTCGCTATTGCCATGGGTTGTATTTTTGGCGTCGTGGCATTTGCAACCGTGGTGGCGGGTGTTTTGTTCACCAGTACGCCTCTGCTTTATGTGGGCTGTTTCCTGACGGGCTTTTGCACCTGCTTGGGAACGCTTACTCCTGCGCTCATGGCATCTGAAACCTTCGAGCCACAGGTCTATGCTAACGCGGTTGCCTACATTACGGCATTTTGCAATTTAGGCATGGCCATCGGTATTCCCTTTTACACGCTTACCTTCGACCTTACGGGCTCCTTCATGCCTATATTGTTTGTCTGCATTATCGTTCCTGTTATTACCATTTTTATTGCTGCAACCGCTATCCGTTTGGGCAAGGCTGCACAGGCTGCAGCGTAATAGAGCACAACTACACCGCAGCTGCATCGTAAGCACTCGATGCTTTGTGGGGCTTTAAGCCAGTGCCAGAATACCTGCCACCAGCTTTTCTGCCTTTTCGGCGAAGCTTTCCTCATTGGCTATAAAGTGAAAGCAGGGGTGCGCCTCCCAGGCAGCGCGCGTGCGGTCGTCGAGGGCGGCGGCTTCTTCGGGCGTTTCCGAGCGCGCGGTGTTGTTGGCGGTGGTATAGGCTCCGTCTTTTATTTTTGCGGTGGATTCCAGGCAGAAGACGGCATCGTAGCGTGCGAATAAGTTTGCTGCGTCGAGCCGGTTTGCTTCCAATACGCGTGCGTAGTCTTCTGGCGAAAGATAGGCAGCTCCATCGCAAATGCCGCGGTCGCAAATAACAAGCACCTCTTGGTTAGTTCTAGTTTCAGTCCCAGCTTCGGCTCTAGTTTCAGTCCCAGCTTTTGCTCCAGTGGCCCGCTGCGCTTCTTCGAGCGCCAAAGCTTCTTCTTGTGCCCGTGCCTCGCGTTCAATTTGAAGGGCAGCAACGCGTGTTTGAAAGGCGCGCATGGAACCAAGGGAGGCAGGCGTGATGCCTTCCAGAATAAGGTCAGTCCCTGCTTCGGCAACATACACCGCTTTGATGTCGGCAGCCCTAAGGCGTTCGCGCAAGACTCCTATGGCTGACGTTTTTCCTGAACAGGGGCCACCAGTAATGACGATTGTTTTCACGATGTCCCCTTTAACTATGAAAGGCTTTCCGCCTGATGCGAAAGCATATCGGCGTTCCGTGCTAAACGTGCGGTATGTTCAGACATACGCCCAATACGCTTTTTAGCGTCCTTGCTTAGCTTGCGGAATTGTTTATCAGCTTGGGTTGCAGCAAGGTTGCTCATGTCAAGCACAAAACCAAGGCGATCCTTGGCTCCCTCAAGATACCTGCTTGCATCTGCGCTCGTTTGCTGGGCAAGTTCTGCTGCGCGCTGGGCAAGTTCGTCGAGTTTGCGTGCAGGGGCGCCATATTCCGTAAGGTGATCGCGGACAATTGCCGCCACATTTTCGGCAAGCCGTCGCGTCTCTTCAGCGCGAGCAGCAACTTCCTGTATTTCATCTAAGGTTTCTCGGGCATGATGTTCAAGCCAGTCGCGCTGTTGGGCAATGTTCCATCGGCTCCGTTGCACGGCTTGCTCTGCAAGCAGGGAAGCTTCGTGTGCTACTGCGGCAACTTCGGCGGCGCAAGCAGCAACACGGGTTGACATCTCGGCCAAATCGAAGGCGGCGCCCGAAAGAGCGGCTAGTTCAGGTACGGCGCTTCCGCCATCCATGTCGTCGGGTCCGTTTCCGAAATCGACTTCCAAAACACGCGCAGGATGAGCAGCTACCGCATCTTTCGTGCGTGCGTTCATGATGAGCATCTGCAAGCGATTTTCCAGGTTTGCAAAACTGACATCGGGGTCGTAGTCGAGGGGCAGCACCTGCGCGTCCGGGTACATTTCCTTAAGCTTTTTGGCAATGCCGCGCCCAACCACGTGGTTGGGCAAACATCCAAAGGGCTGCAAAATCAAAAACGCGCGGCAGCCATGTTTAGCATGGTGAAGAATTTCAGCGGGGATAAGCACGCCTTCGCCCGCGTCGAAGGTGTGATGAATAATGGGGTCGGACGCCTCCACTATTTCGGGCATGCGAGCGGCGCGCGTATAGAGTGGATGGGCGCTCGCAATACGGTCGCAGACGTCATGCGCGTGTTCGAATACAGCATTCGTTACGGCGAGTTGCGTTGCTTCGCCAAAGGGTTTATTGAGGCCAAACTCCTTAATCTGGGTATGTTTGTAGAAGTAGCTTTTACGGATAACATCGGTCATCTTGGCTTCAATGACCTCAAAGCCATTGTCTTCTAGGTAGGCTTCAATATCGTGGTTGGCGCCTGGATGGAAGTTGAGCAAGTATTCCCCGACGATAAGCACGGTGGGGCGCAGCTTCGTTCGGTCGTAGGCAACACTCTTCATGATTTCAATGGCGCGCTTAAAGCCCCGCGTAGCACCGTTTGCACCATGGTGTTCAAGGCCGTCCATCACTTCATCGATTGCTGCATCAAAGGCTGCATTGGCACTTCCTGGTTCCAGTTCGTAGGGGCGTATCTTGCGCAGCAGTTCTTCCAACGCGTCAATCATGGGAAGCGTCATGGCTATGCGTGCGGCACTTGCCGTGCTTAGTAAAAAGCCAGGGTGTACATTGCGGTCGTCTTTGTCGTCGTTGGTGATGATAGGCACATGTTTATAGCCTGCGTCGTCGAGGGCCTTACGCAAAAGTGCCGTGTAGTGCGTCAGGCGGCAGTCGCCAATATACTTGCCGGTTCCAATGGCCACGTCGCAGCTGTCGTATTTGCCGCTTTCCAGTTCTGCCAATGCTTCGCCAATGACAATTTGTGCCGGGAAGCAAATGTCGTTGTGCACATATTTCTTACCAAGCGCAATGGCGCGCTCGCGTCCAATAGGCATGGGGACCGCACGGCAACCCTGTTTGCTAAAGACCGCTGCCATCATGCGGCTAAAAGCATGCGAAGTGTTGGGAATCAGGATGACTTTTTCCTTCCGCATGTTTGCGGTGTACTTCTGCGGATAGGGGTCGGCCAAGGATTTGTGCAGCGTTATGCTCGTTTGCTCGGCCGCGGCATTTTTGCTGCGCCGCATATTAACGGTTTCAATAAAGCTGCGCACGCGTATGCCCAGCGGCCCCGAAATATCGCTTTCGTCAACCTTCAGTACCAAGGGGCTTTTTGAGCCCAGTTCGCCCATGATGCGAATAATCTCGTCGGTCAGGTAAGCGTCGTGGCCACAGCCAAAACTAACCAGCTGGGAATATTCAAGGGCATCATCCTGGGCTGCAATTATGGCGGAGCCTATCATGCGTGCATGGAAGTTGTTTACGATGTCCAGACGGCTTTTATCCAAGCCTTCAACACTGCTAACGCCTGGCACAGCGTCGGGGGGCAGTACCGAAATACCCATGCGCGTAAAGAGCTTGGGCAAGTCGTGGTTAACCAAGGGATCGTTGTGGTAGGGGCGGCTCGCAAGGACCACGGCATAGCTCTTGCGCGCGCGGGCTGCTTCAATGACACGCCTTCCTTCTTCAACAAGCTGGCTGTGGAAACTTTCCATTGCGGCATCGCCGGCTGCAATAGCTGCAAGGGTACTGCCTGGGTCGACGTCGAAACGTTCTTTCATATAGGCACCCAGCTGCTTGGCGCGGTCAGCCGCGGTATACCAATGGAAGAGTGGATCTTCAAAAGCTACCCCAAAGCGTGTTTCGGGATTATCTGAATTGCGAATAACGTAAGGATACCCCTTAACCACGGCACACATGGACTGGCTTGTTGCCTGCGTGTTTTCCGATTGAACGGTCGTCAGGATGGGCATAAAAATACAGTCGACCTTTTGCTGCACCAGGTCGCGAATATGCCCATGTACCAATTTAGCAGGGAAGCACACCGTGTCCGACGTAACAGCGGGCAGGCCTGCTTCATACATCGCGCGCGTGGAAGGACGCGAAAGCACAACATTGAAGCCCAGGCTTCTCAAGAAGGTCGTCCAGAAAGGAGCGTTGTCCCACAGCGCAAGCACGCGGGGAAGCCCAATGCTTTCATGGCGCAGGGGCTGTATTTGTTCACTTTCGTAGTGGGCAAACAGAAGTTTTTCGCGCACGTGGAACAAGTCTTCAGCATCGTTTTGTGCCGCGGTGGTAGCGCGCAGTTGTTCGCGCACGGCATTATCTTGCGGGTCGCCAATAATCAAGCCGCGCTCGCAGCGGTTGCCCGTAACAAAGGTCGAGCCATCATTAAAGGTAACGAGCGTGCGATTGCAAGCATTGGTGCAGAAGGGGCAGATGGCGTTACTTGTTTGGGTGTAGTTAAGGCGTGCAACAGCATCAAAGCCAATGAAGCGCGATGCCTGTGAACTACCCTGAGCCCGCGCTTCGGTGCGGGCCTGTTTGGCGAGCAGTGCCGCACCAATGGCCCCCATAAGGCCTGGGTAGGGTGCACGCGTTACGGGGCGCCCTACGTGTGCTTCGAAGGCGGCAAGAACGGCGTCATTTGCAAAAGTGCCACCCTGAACCACAATGGATGGCCCCAAGCTGTCCATGTTGGACACGCGAATGACCTTGGTAAACACATTTTCGATGATAGAGCGGCAGAGCCCTGCCATAATGTCGTCGGGTGTTTTCCCGTTACGCTGTTCGGTAACAACGCTTGAGTTCATAAAGACGGTGCAGCGGCTGCCAAGCACAGCAGGGTTCTGCGCACGGAAAGCAGCGTCGGCAATTTTATGCGTAGGAATACCAAGCGATCCTGCAAAGTTTTCTAAGAAAGACCCGCAGCCACTGCTACAAGCTTCGTTAACCAAAATGTCGGTTACCACGCCGTCGCGCAACCAGATGGCCTTCATGTCTTGTCCGCCAATGTCTAGGATAAAGCTGGCATCGGGGACATACTTAGTTGCGGCAACAGCATGCGCCACCGTTTCAACCATGTGCACGTCGGCATGGAAGGCGGCATCGAAAAGCAGCTCGCCATACCCGGTGGTACCCGCACCTAGTATTTCAAGTTTGTTGCCCGTTTGTTTGTAGCGTTCGTTCAATTCTATGAGTGCACGTTTGGCAATGTCGACAGGTTCGCCCTCGTTGTTGGCATAGAAGCTATCGATGAGTTCTTCGTTTTCGTCGATAAGAGCAAACTTGGTTGTGGTTGAGCCCGAATCGATTCCTAGATAGGCGCGTACGGTGGTGTTTGTTGTGGCTTGCTTTAGCTCGTGCGTTGGCTCTTCGGGTAGTGCATGGCGCGTGCGGAAGGCCGCCAAGTCTTCTGCGTTTGCGAAGAAAGCTTGGCTTGTTTGCGAAGCTTCGCGCAGGGCTTCAGCGGAGTGTTCGAGCGCTTCAATTAGACCTGCAATATCGACCGTGCAGTTTTCGTCTGCATAGAGCCCTTCAAGTGAATAGGCCGCCCCCTGCGCCACGATGGTTTCGGGCGACTCAGGGATGACGATATCGCTCGCTTTCAGTTCAAGGCGTTCGGCAAATACGCGTACAAGTTGTGGATTAAAGGTAAGCGGCCCGCCTTCAAAGACGACAGGAGCGTGAATATCTAAGCCCTGTGCCAAGCCACCCAAGGTTTGTTTGGCTATGGCGTGGAAGGTGGAAAGCACGATGTCTTCCTTGCGGGCACCCTGATTGAGCAAGGGTTGGATGTCGGTTTTGGCGTACACACCACAGCGTCCAGAAATCTGATAAACCGTAGTTCCCTTTTCTGCAAGGGCGTTAAGGTCTTCGACGGGCGTTTTGAGCAGGGTGGCAATTTCATCAATGAAAGCACCGGTGCCGCCTGCGCAGCTTCCATTCATGCGCATGTCGGCAACGTTTAGGGCACCCGTTTCGGAGTCCGTGTCGAAGAAAATCATCTTGGCGTCTTGGCCGCCCAATTCAATGGCACAACGCGCCTGTGGGTGTAGTTGCCCAATGGCAATAGAGTTTGCTACCACTTCCTGCATATAGGGAATGCCGAGGTAGTCAGCAATGGCCTTGCCGCCACTGCCACTCATGGCCATGCGGAAGTGGCCATTGGGAAGCTTAGCTTGGAGTTCTTGTAAAAGCGGAATAAGGCTTTGCGCTTGGTGAGCATTGTGGCGCTTGTAAACCGAATAAAGGACTGCCTTCGTGCGCGCGTCATAGGCCACCAGCTTTGTGGTGGTTGAGCCAATATCTGCGCCCACGTGGATGGTGGGCCGCAGCATTTCTGCGGTATCTATACCGCCAGCAATAGAAGCCTTTTCGTGCTCTTTTGGCATGCGCGCCCGTTCCTTTTGCGTTAAACCGCTCTGAACTTTCATTGTATCACCGGAAGGGACTGCTATTTCGATGAAGTCGGCAACGGTAGATTGCCCGCGGCATGCGAATTTTATAACGAGTATGTCCAGCTAGTACTCCGCGAAAACGTCTACAAATACAAGGTACAAAAACTCCTACCGATACACCCAGCAAATGTATCCATAACCGCAGCTTTGATTGAATTTGTAATCTGGACATCTGTCCAAGTTAGCCTTGCAATTATATTGGGCGCAAGCCCCGCCGTTTGTGAGGGCCTATTGGCCTGAGCAAGCGGCGTTTCTCTTTTTCGCATCCTTTGCTATGTTTCCATTT
>JAFUCE010000065.1 GCA_017459805.1 Eggerthellaceae bacterium | reverse complement strand
CCAGCAGCGCGACCGCCTCGGCCTTGGTCTCCCCGGGGTAGCGGGCGTGCTTTTCATGCTCGACGCGCCCGCGCACTTTGCGCTTCGGCACGTCGAGCAGGCCGGCCTCCGCCTGCTCCTGCCAGCTCCGCAGCGACTGCCGGCTGGGACGCCCCGGCAGGGCGCAGAAAACCGCCCTCGGAAGGCCGCTTTCCTGCCCGTCCGCCCGTATCCGCTCCCTGTCCTCCTTCGGGTACATTTTGTCCTCCTTCCTGCCCGCTTCACGAGCCTATGGAAGGTCCAAGTTTTTACCGCATTCCCGAGTTGTACGAGCTGGGACCCAAAAGTGGCAAGAAATGACGGAGTTGTACGAGTTGAGCGGAAGAAATCCGTACAATTCCGTCTTTTTTTGCCACCAAGTGCTTACTCCCTTGCATATATGACGCGCAGACTCACGCATTCCCTTTGCGCAAGCGATACGCCGCAAAAGCAAGCAGTACCATTGCGCCTACCGCAAGAGCGAACAGAAGATAAATTGGCTGGTCATCGGCTGTCTTTGCTGTCGCGTGCACCATGGACTCGGCAGCATTTGCCGCTGCAAGCTTCGCGTAGTTTGCGCGATTACCGCAGTCGCCACTACAGCCGCTGCCACAGCCATTGGGACCCGTGCCTTTAACGCTTACACCCGATGAAACATACGGCGTCTTAGACCATGAGGCATATTCCGTATTAAGCAGTTCGGCACCATTGACCGAACCACTAACAGGGCTAAGCATCTGGAAATCGGCCCCATAATAATCAGTGATGGTAGTAACGTGCATGTCGGGCTCAGCGATGGATGAATTGTCGATACTGATAGTGCCGTTACGCAAGCCAGCACCATCGGGCATCCAACGGCCCCAGGCTGTAACCGCGACGCCCTTCGGTTCAAGCGAAACCTTTACGTCTGAGTTATTGAGAGCAACGTTGCCAAGATTGTGAGTGGCCCCCTCAATATAGTCGCCAATACCCTGTGCCACAATGCCGCTTGCGATATCGTTCTCGGCAGCCTTCACCGTAACGTTCACATCTGAATCCTTGAAGGAAACTGAACCCGCACGTATGCCGTTAACGACACTACCTTCCGCAGTACTTACATTTTTCGTAGCGGTAACTTCAAGTGTTGCATTCTCTGTTGTAAGATCACCCACTTGTATTGCGGCTGGGAATTCTACGGCATTGCCTGTGTATTCATAGTCAACCGTAAGATTTGCGTTTTTGACATTGAGGCCGCCATCGATGTCGATTTTGCCCGTTTCGAGCGTGCCGCAGTCTTGGCTTGTAATGGTGGTATTTGCCGCGCCGACGTCGTTGACATAGTAATCAATAATCCAGTCGTTAGTATCTGCGCCAGAGTAGTCAATTTCTTCGCGTTCGCCATTGATGGCAGCAACTTCATTTTCGCCTGTAAGTGCTACGGTTAAGGTGCCTGTGTAGACAAGCTCTTTGTCTGAAATGAAGTTGTTAAGCGCTAGAAGATCCTGCCCGTCCCAAGTCCATGTGCCACCACCGTTGCCTGTGCCGTTTGCGGCTGTGGTGTATTTGGTATCTTCGACTGTGATGTCGGTTGCTGCAAAAGCTGCGAGTGGTGCAGAAAGAGCAAGGGTTGCAGCAAAGAACATGCTAGCGAGCGTTTTGATGGTTTTCATGTGCGCAAGGCCTTTCATCGTTCGTCGACAATAAGGAACATACAAGAAAGTATAACAAAAACGCCTTTCGGTTTAATGATGCTAAGGACTAAAAGGGTAGTTGGTGGCAAAGAATGACGGAGTTGTACGAGCTGGGACCCAAAAGTGGCAAGAAATGACGGAGTTGTACGAGTTGAGCGGAAGAAATCCGTACAATTCCGTCTTTTTTTGCCACCAAGTGCTTACTCCCTTGCATATATGAAGAACGCACGTTGAAGCATACCAGCGTAGTCGAACCGAGCGCTTCTTGTACGGCATCCCCAGCAGAATCCTAGGTCGCCCATGGTGAGTCAGCGAGGATGCGGCCTGCTGAGTGCAGAAGTGCCGAATAGCGAAGGAGCGCACTTTGGTGCGTGACTGAAGCGAATGAGGTGCTTATGCGCCAGCAGACGCAGCCGCAGCATCTGGTCGTATGGCATGAAAAAACGCCGTTCGTTAGAACGGCGTAAAAAGATGGTGCCGACGCGCGGATTCGCTCGTGTCAAGGCTACGGCAATTTTCGCAAGCAATAATTGCCTCGGCGCTTCGCGCAACCTTGACACTCGCCGCAACGCTGGTTGCTAAAGCATACCAGCGTAGTCGAACCGAGCGCTTCTTGTACGGCATCCCCAGCAGAATTAAAAAATGGCCCTACTGAGCCATTTTTTAATTCTGGTGCCGACGCGCGGACTCGAACCGCGGACCTACGCATTACGAGTGCGTTGCTCTACCAGCTGAGCCACGTCGGCGTATGTGCTTTGCGCAAGTCCTACATACAGAACATGCTTGCAAAAGCGTGCCTTTTTCAAGGCGAAAAGGAAGTATAGCATAAACAATGGCGCCCCCATGCCGAGGCGCCATATAAGTCCGAGTTTGCAGGGGCTTAGCCCCGGAAAAAGCAGCTTAAAACTATTCAGCGGCAGCTTCGTCAACGGCAGCTTCAGCGTCTGCGGCATCTTCGTCCACGGCAGCTTCAGCGTCAGCCGCAACTTCTTCTGCAGCAGCAGCAGCTTCGCCAGCAACGCCTTCGCCTGCCACGGCACCGTCGCCGTTGATGTCGAGACCAGTAACGCCTTCAACCTTGTTAACTGCAGCGTCTGCAACTTCGCCAACCTTACCAGCAACAGCACCAGCAGCATCGGTTACCGCACCCATGCCGTGTTCCTGAGCAAAGCCGTCAACAGCAGCAGCCGCATCTGTGGCAGCGTTCTTAGCAGCGTCAACCGCGCCACCAACAGCACCCATAGCAGCACCAAACAGACCGCCAGCCTTTTCAGCGGCAGCAGCAGGAGCGCCACCAGCAATTTCATTTACAGAGTCAACAACCGAAGCGCTGTTGCCGTATACGGGGCCGTCTTCAACGCCGTCGCCAATAACGCCGTTACCGTCAAGGTCCCTGCCAGTAATTTCTTCAGCAGCTTCTTTTGCATTTTCGACAGCGCCATCAAGCATGTCTTTTGCAGCATTCTTCAGATCGTCTAAACCGGGCATATAAGCCTCCTTCAGTAGTGGTTTTTACGGGTGCGCGCCCGCTTATGTGTATTGTGACACAAAGAGCGAAAGAGCAAAAGCACCGAGCGAATACTTGTTACTAAATTGAGGAAAGAACACAGATTCCCACGCGCGTTTGCGGGCGCAAAGCGCTGGGTGAGGCGATCAGGTCCCGCGATAATGGCTGGTGGGGTGTGGAGCTATGCACTTCCTGGGGGCACGGTTGCCGCAGATAAGGCGCGAGGCGAAGCGCTGTCAAAAGCGGGAGTGGCCGCGGGAAAGGCGTGAGGGGTGGCCCTATCAAAACCGGGAGTGGCCGCAGGAAAGGCGTGAGGCGAAGCGCTATCAAAAGCGGGAGTGGCCGCGGGAAAGGCGTGGGGGGGGTGGCGCTACCAAGAACTGAGGTCATCGCGAGTAAAGCTATACTTCACTACCTGCGGCTGCCCAGACTGAGCAGGGTCTTGCTGTTCCACGCGCACAAAGCGCAGTTCGACTTCATCGTAGCCTGCTTGCAGCGCGGCATAGGCATAACACTGGGCCTGGAGCAGATGTTTGGCATGCAGGTCTGCTTCACTTTCCTGAACGCTTCCGCCCGTTTTGTAGTCGATAATGCCCGCCTTCGACCCCGTTGCACAGAAGAGGTCGATTTCGCCCTCGAGGATTCTGCCGTCTTTTTCTACGGCGAAGGGAAGTTCGGGCTGTTGGGTTTCAAAGGAGTTAGCCCAACGGCGTGCGTCGCTGCCCTGCCAACATTCAAACGCGGCACGCAGCCGATCCGTGTCCTGCACGCCAAATTCCTGTGCAGCGCGTGCAAGCGCATGGTCAATTTCAGCGGCACTCGGTTCTGCAGCTTGCAAGGCCAACCATTCGCAAGCACGATGCAGGGCCGACCCGAAATCGGTCGCCTTATCCACGTCTGCCGCAGGCGCTGGTGGGACGGGCAGTTCTTCTTCGCCCAAGTTAAACTGCTGCTCTTCGGCTGACATACCGCCTTGGGGTGGATGTGGTTTCTCCAGCGCAGGAGTTGCTTGGGTTGTTGTTTGAGCGTCAGTGCTACCAGGCGCCGCGCTAGCATCCCCTGCCGCACCCGCGCTACCAGGCGCCGCGCTACCGTCCCCCGCTGCGTCGGCACCACTAGCTGTACCAGAGCCACCTGCTGCCTCGTCAGCAGCCGCATGAGCAAGCGACGAATACGAGAAGAAACCATCGCGCGCAGAAAGCAGCTCAAAGGACAAGGGGGCAACATCTTCAAGAACTGGAACTGAAATCTTGCTTGGATGCGCCTCAACCTGGTCTTCTTCAATTTCTTCAGGCGCCAAACGGACAAAACGCAGGGGCGCGCTTCCACCAAAGTCCACGCTTGTTTCGCCTTCAGGGAAATCGGTCTGCCCAGGGAAGAGGCCTCTCAAAATATCATCTGCCACAAAGGAATAGCCCGCCGTGGTATGGCTGACGCACATGCCCACAATAAGCGCCGTCTTAGGACGCGTGGCTGCAACATAAAACAGGCGCTTGCGTTCTTCGTAGTCCTTGTTCTTGTTGATAGCCATAATGCTACTGCGCAACTCACCAGGTTCGGTACAAAGGGCAGCCTTGTCGGGAAGCTGCGGATACGCTTTTGAAGCACCGTCGCTACTGAGCGATGTATACAAAACACCGTCCTCGACAAGCGTCACAAGCTTTTGGCTGCGCCCCCCGCCGCTACCAACTTCGAAACAGTCGGCCACCGCTGCTATGGGAAACTCCAAGCCCTTTGCCGAATGAATGGTCATAATGCGGATGGCATCCAAGTTTTCAACCGAAAGAGCGCCCGGCTTTTCGCTACTGGAAACCGACCGCGCATACATCTCGTTGGCAACACGTGCCATGTCGAAGCCCAGTTCTTCCTGCGCGTCTTCCACCAAGCGAACGAACTTCAAAATGTCTGCCGCCTGAGCCTGCTCCGTTGGACCGCCCGCCTCCAGGCGCGCAAGCCAGCCCGCGTCAATAACGGTTTCCAAGAACAGCTGAGCAGGACGCACTTTGCCCAGTTTTTCCCACGCGCGTTCAAGCACCGCCTGCGCATGGACCAATAAATCGGATGGATTTTCGGGCGCGAGCTTTTTGTACAAAAGCCCTTTGGCAAGCCCTTGACGTACGGGCATCTGCGTCTGTTCACTTATAGTTGTCGAAAGAAAGAGCAGGTCATCGGCCGAAACGGGAAGCGCCTCGCTCGTAAAAACCGTAAGTAAGCTTGCGGCGTCGTAGGGGTTGGCCAAAACCTGCAACAGGCTCAAACAGGTCTGAACGTGCGCACCATCATAGTACTTCGAACCACCGGTTACCACGCAGGGAAGACCCAGTTCGTGCATTGCCCGAGCGTACTCTCGCGCGTACGTCATCCTACCCAGCAAGAGCACCATGTCGGAATAGACGTGGCCGTCATTTGCAAGCTGTTTAAAACGCTGGGCAATGTATTTTTCCAAGGATGGATGAGCGGCCGCTACATTAATACTAGGCTTTTCCTTTGTTTTCCTTCGCGTAATAGACAGCGCCAATTCAATGCGCGGCTGCTTGGACTTGTATTCCGCACCTTCCGTCGTTGCCTGAAGGTCTAAAAAGTCTTCCTGGAAATAGCTCTCTTGTCCACAGACGGCGCGCACGAAGGCAAGTACGTCATTGTGGGAACGGAAGTTTTCCTGCAGCTGCACGAACTTCGCACCTGCCTGAAGCATGTCCTGCTTGTGCTGCATATACACCGAAACGTCGGCACCCTGGAAACGGTAGATGCTTTGCTGCGCGTCGCCCACAGTACAAAGCTGCGAACGATTCTTCCCTGTGATGCGCTCTATCATTTCAATCTGCAGTTGGCTCGTGTCTTGGAATTCGTCGACCATAACCAGCTTGAAGCGATTTGTGTACTGCGCAGCAATGTCTGGCGACTCTTCAAAAACTGCGAGCGTCTTGCGGATAAGACCCGAAATATCAATCTGCCCCGTTTCGTACAGGAAGCGTTGGTATTCGTCTTCTACCTGCCGTGCAAGTTCAATAAGTTCTTCGGCGCAAGCGCGAAATGGCGCCGCCGCAACTTCGGCCTTCAAGGTCTTGATAGGGTCTTTTATTTCATCGGTCAACCCCGTGCCGGAAAGGCCGATAGCGTTAATCGTGACTCCAAGCTCGTTCGGGCTTAGGTCATCATTGAGGGCCTTGTTCAGGTTTTCAAGGGCGGGGCCTGCCCAGTCGTAGTATTTGTCAGCTTTTGCTTCCGTCGGATTTTCTATGTTGTCGATGGCGGCACGCACAAGAGCCTTAAAGTTGCCTTCCGGACCTAAGTTGATAGCTTCAAAACCTGCGGGCAGGGTATGTATCGTTTTCAAAAGTTGTTCAAGAGACTCCCGTATATGTTCAGCCCTGAACTGGTCAAAGAGCAGCTCAAAGGCCGACCCTTCTTCACTCGTGCGCGCCAGCACCGCCTCAATGGCGGCCGAAAGCAGCTCTTCTTCCTGCGTTGCGCCAATAACCGTAAAAGCTGGGTCAAGCCCCACTTCGAGCGCATGTTCACGCAGGATGCGCGAGCACATACCATGAATGGTCGAAATCCATGCCGAATCAACCTTGAGCGCTTCTTCAAGCATGCCTTCTGCGCGCAAAGTCGAACGGACGCGCTCCTTGATTTCACCCGCAGCCTTTTCGGTAAAGGTGATGACCAGCGCTTCGTCGACACTATTCAAAAACGGCTTACCCGCTTCGCCTGAACCAGGAAGAAGCGCCCACGCGATACGCTGCGTTAGGGTGTAGGTCTTGCCTGAGCCCGCACCTGCACACACAAGCAAGGGGCCTTGCAGGTATTCAATGGCACTTGCCTGGTCTTCGGTAAAGTTGCGATTTTCAGCGAAGTCCTGAAACTTCATGGCTACCAAGCATCCTTCCCTTTGCGTTTGTCACACACTGTAACGGGGCAGTATGTGCACACATTTTTGTCTAAGGGAGCAGGCTCGATATTGCCCGCCAGAAGTTCCTGAATGCGTTCGGCCACCAGGCCTTCGCAGGCATCGATGAGTTCGTCGAAGCTTTCGATTTCGAAGGCAGGAACCGAGTTGCGATCAACCGTTATATCCGTCATGCCCAGCAAGGCCTGACCACCAATGGCCCGCCTGTCAAAAGCACCGAACACGTCTTCCTTAAAGGGGTTGTAGTAAAGCGCCCCCACCACATTAAGCCCCAAAACGTCGCGAGCCACCTTGGCATAGATGAGCGCTTGCATCTTTGCAGGCAAGACAAACTCTTTCTGGTCCTTAACAAAGAGGGCGTACTGTTTTACATCCCCCGTTTTATAGTCAATGACCACCGCGTTACCGGCGTCGTCAACGTCGATGCGGTCGATGGTGCCCGTTATATTGCAACCCGCATAGGCAAAGGGTTCTTCGCTGCCGTAGGTCCACTCCAGGTACTCAGGGTGAAAGCCGGGCAGGAAGACCGCTTCGGTTTTCAGTGACTCGCGCATTTGTTGGCGCAGGTCGTCAATCAGGCGCACTTCCCATTCAGAGATGGCCAGATAGCGCCGCAGGGGGCTTTCATGTTTGCTTTCCTCAAGCGTTTGCGTGAATACTTCATCGAGCAATTCCTGGGCCTCGGCAAGATTGTCGGCCGTCACGCGCTGCATCCCTTGCGCCTGCACTGCTTCATAAAAGGCCCTATAAACGGCATGCACGAAAGAGCCGCGCTCCATAGCCCCAAAGCCTTCAACAAAGCTTTCGACCTTCAGCCGACGAAGCGCAAACCATTTATAGGGGCATTCCAAATAGCTTTCAATTTGCGACGGCGAAAGGTCGGCACCGTCGAAATATGCACCCTTATAGTTGCGAGGAAGCACCAGCAAGTCCTTCGCTTCTTCGCTCATGCTGCCCGCTGCGGGCCATGCCAGTTTTTTGCTGCTTGCAGAAGGGGCCCCCGTTGCGTTTTCAACGATTCTATCTTCGCCCGCCTGCACGCAAAAGTCTTCGAGCGCCTTTGCAACGGAGAGCTGTTTGTCGAGGTCAGAAAAATCGTCGAGCTTTGCGCGGTAGCAGTCCATGACTTCTTCAAAGAGCACCGCAGCCTGCAGCTTGTCGGCGTTGCTGTCGTTAATGGAGCGTTGCAGATACACGCGCCGCTGCGCCGCTGCAACAGCGCGATAAAACAGACGATGCTGTGCGGCAAGCGTTGCTGCTGGCACATATTTTGACCACTTCGTAAGGAGCGTGGTGTAGGCATTATCCTGGGCTTTGACGGGGTAGTTTTCCACGTCGAGCCCGCACATAATGACGGCATCAACACTTGCTGGGCTCAGCTTTGCCACCTGTTGCAAGGTGGTGAAAACCACGCGCGGTGCCGCTTGTTTTTTACTGGTGGCTGGCTCTGTTTGCAGCTGGGCAGAAATGGGCTGCTGGGCAAAGGCGGCGAGCACCAATGACGCAGGGGCACCGCAGCGCTGGGCAGCACCACATGCGCGTCGCGCCATCTGGATGGCCCGCAGCTGTTCTGTTTTGTAGGCAGGCTGCGTAACGAAACTTGTTTCGGCATAAGCCTGCAGAATGTCAAAGGCGTTTTCATAGTCCCCGCTTTCCAGGCAGCCGATGACACCGTTGAGTTTGTCCTTGGCCCGGCTTGCCAGTTCGCTCAGGGTTTCACTTCCATCAAACAGGCGGTTGCCGCGCAAGATGACATCGGCACTAAATGCGCTGTCGTAGTGCATACCCGCAAAAGGATTGAGCGCATAATCGAGCGCTTCCAGCTTGTCGATGTAGCGCGGCATTTCTTCAAGACCAATGCGGTCACGCGCCTTCGTAGCCTTTTGCGCTTCAAGGGCAACAAGTTCCTTTTCTTCAAGCGCGGTTTGTTCGACCAGGTCAAACAGCTGCAAGATGGCACGCCCCGCATCGGTTTGCGCGAAGGACTTGGCGGCCTGCAGTTCAACCTTAGCGCCTTCCTGGGAAAGCAAAGGGGCGCAGTAGTCAAAAAATGCAGCGGGCTTTTTTGCGGCCACGTACACACACGATGCCCCTTCAGCAATTTCCTTGCTGATGCAAGTGTGGACAAGCTTCTTTTCGGCCGTTGGCCCTGCCGACAAGGCGGGAACAAGGGCACCCGTTGCTGGCACCGCAGAGTCGTCTGCCGTGCGCCTGAAGAGCACGCCAAGAATCTGATTGAGCTCTGGCACTCGATCGTCCAAAGCTGGCGTCGAAAGCTCGGCTTCTATGACTGTTGCTTGCACCGATTGCAGAAAGTCACGTTCCGCTGCACCGTAAGTTTCTGGAAGGACATCAAAGGTAAAGACCGCATAGCTATCCTGCAAAGCACGGGCTGAAAGCGCATCGAGCATTTCGCAGTATTCGACAGAAGAAGCCGCTGCCATATCTTGCGCGTACGCTTCAAGTAGCTCAACAAAGGGCTCTTCGTTGCCTCTGAGCTGGGCGGGAAGGGCCCGGTATGTAAGCGTTTCACGGGCGGCTTGTGCCAGCAGATTAACCATGCCCGGAGTTTTGGGGAGCGCACGTTGCTCGCCGATGAGATTCGCACATAAGGCGATGCGCTGGGCGTAGTCTTGGGCGGTTCGTTCGTCGCCATATAGTGCCCAGAGCTCCGTAACCCAGTTCGAAAGCGTCGCGACTTCAACGCCGAAGCCTGCCCCCGCCGCCGCTAATGCGCGGGTTTCGGCAAGTGCCCGAGCGGCACTTTCGACAAGCACCACGGGGCGCTTACCTTGTTGCCGGGCAGCCACACATGCTTCAATAAGGGCATCGCGCGCCGCTTCCAGGCCAGGGTATGCTTGCAGCTTTTCTTGCATGGGCATTATTGTAGCTTGAAAGAGCAGCGCACCTGTCCCGAAACACGGACAAGCGCGCACTTTTTGTTATCAACCTACAGGAGAGATTTTCTTGTAGGGACTACAAATGGCCTAATGCAAAGGTTGTCGTTTGGAGGCGTATCAGGGCATGCTTCGCCCGCCCCCTGCTACAATGCAGGCGGCTATGGCAAGCGTTGTTCCTACT
>JAFUCE010000064.1 GCA_017459805.1 Eggerthellaceae bacterium | reverse complement strand
AGTTGGTTATTGGAAACGTTTTCGGGATGGGTCTATTACTATCAGTCCCGAAACAGTAGAAAAGGTCAATTCTTTTCTGTATACATACAGAGAAATGCAAAGGTTAGCAAAAGACGAGACAAATCACGAATTCAGGCGCGCCGTAGAGGTGCAGGCAAATAAGATAATGGACCAGGTCAAGAAAAGATACGAACGTCTTTCGGAAACCCAAAAGGCCGAAATACTGTGGACTCCAGATAAAGGATGTTGACATGGCTACGGGTGACACCCCAGTCGTTTCCGTTATTATCCCCGCTTTCAACGAGGAGAGGTACATCGGGGAGTGTATTGAAAGCGTTCGGCGCCAAAAGAATGTATCTGTCGAAATAATAGCGGTGGACGACGGATCGACCGACGAAACGGGAATGGTGCTTAGGGAACTAGAGGCCGAGGATTTGGTGGCCCTAAGGATCGAGAACTCCGGTGCGGGCGTGGCTCGGAATGTGGGACTCTCTTGTGCAAATGGGTCCTTCATCAGCTTTCTTGATGCAGATGATTTTTACCAAGATGATGACGCCTTGTCTTGGATGGTTAGAGCATGCAGTGCAAACGGCACTAGCGTATGCGCTAGCTATCGGTGTGAGATGCGTGACGGCGTCGTGAATGACGCTGGCATGTTTCGTGAACTAGGCAGACTGTCGCGAGAAGGCGCGGTTCTCGACTTCAGTAACTATCAATTCGACTTTTTCTTTCAGTCGTACATCTTTGAGCGCGCTTTTATCGAAAGACATCACCTGAGATTTCCTGCCTATAGGCGATATGAAGACCCCCCTTTTTTGTTGCGTGCACTTGACGCTGCGTCCAAATTCGCGATAGCGCCAGTCACACTCCATTGCTATCGCAAGGGCCATCAAGACCGACTAGAAAACGGCAAACATGTTTGTGACTCCTTGAAAGGCGTCTACGATAATCTTTTATTCTCATTGGAACGGGGGTATGGCCAGATGGCTAAGACTTCTCTGGGGCGTTGCGAAGCCATGTTCAAAAAGGATATCTTGACACATCCCGATTTAGAAACAGTGTCGATGATCAAGTTAATCAACGACATTGGATTAAAGGCGGGTCTAATAACCGAAAACCTACCGGTTGTTGATGAGCTTGCAAAGAAGATGTCGTTATGAGTGTCCTGTGCTATCACAAAATTGATGATGACTGCGCAGACTGGAACGGCATAGTTACTCCAACAGATGTCTTCCGAAGGCATATGGAATACATTGTTGAGAATTATGAGGTTCTGCCTACATCCGAGATAGAGAAGGGTGAGCGCGCCGTATCCATATCGTTTGACGACGGGTATGCGGATGGGTACTACAACGCCTTGCCCATATTAGAGGAATACGGAGTACCCGCAACATTCTTTGTTTCAACGGCGCGCATTGGATCGTCAGAAGAGGACTGGTGCAACGAACTTTCGAGATTGATTATTGAGGGAGGGATTAGAAACAACGAGGTGTGCGCTTGCGGCATTAGATTGAGTACAGAAAGCAGGCTTGATAGGCGGTGGGCCAACCGCCAGCTCTTTAAGTTTATGTTGGATATGGATGTCGAATCAAGGAATCGAGAGATGGGACTTCTTAGAGAATGGTCGGGAACTGAGGGACGACAGCCTCGGAGACAATTTAGGATGCTCAATCAGGAAGAATTAAAAGAGCTGTCTCAGTCGCCGCTCGTCACGATAGGGTCACACACGGTTAACCATCCTTCAATTGGGAGGTTGTCCATTAGTGATCAATTATATGAACTTGCTGAATCTAAAGACCTTCTAGAAAGGCTGACGGGGTCTTCGGTGACTCAGTTTGCATATCCGTTCGGGGGGCTATCTGATTATTCAGAAGAGACGATGGATCTTCTCCAGAGACTTGGATATGAGCGGGCTTTTTCAACAACAAGGAAGTGCTATCGGCGGAATAGCCCCTACGAGATTTGCAGAAGGTGCGTAGGCAATGTTGCCATCAATGAACTAAAGCAGGCAATTAAAAGCCAGTGGAACGAGCAATTCCAGTTGGAGCCCCAGCAGGAATGACGCTCTTCGGCAACGGCGCAGGGCCCGAGAGGTGGATGACGAGCTGGATAAATGGGTCATTCCCAGCAGTGGCGCAAGGCAAGGGAAAGTGTGAGGAGGTGAACAATGGGCCAATGCTTGACAGAATACATGGCTGATAAAACAAATGGCCTACCTATGGATTTAGGGCTTGAAGGCATCGTAGTTCTGGACAAAGACTGCAGTGTTTTGTACGAGAAACGATGGGTGGATGATTATCCGCGTGACATTTATTCGAACACGAAGAGCTTTACCAGCGCTGCGATTGGCATGGCCATACATGAGGGCTACCTCGACCTTAAAGATAAGCCAACAGACTTCTTTGGAGATAATCACAGGACTTACGATGGAAGCTGGGAGAAAATGACTCTCAGCGACCTCTTGACAATGCGGTCGGGTATTTTGGGGCCTCAGCTGATGTATTTTGACCGGAGGGCTGGTATTGGCGCAAGAGATTACGTTGCGCACATGATGAGTCAGGTAATGGCATTCGCGCCTGGGGAGAAATACGCATACTCTACAGGCGATTCAATTCTAGCTGGTTGCATGCTCGAAAAAGCTTGCCGTACGTCGCTGTTGTCGTTTTTATACGACAGATACTTTGAACCCATGGGTATCGAGTACCCAATTTGGGAAACCGATTTATGTGGACATACATGTGGGGGGTCCGGTCTCTGTCTTAGGCTTGTGGATATGGCCAAGCTTGGTGTGCTGTATCTCAACAAAGGTGTCGCAGGTGGTAGGCGCCTGTTTTCGGCCTCATGGGCGCAAGAGTCTTTCCATGCTCATGTCCAGACAAATAACAGTTTCTTTTCATGGACCTACGGATATTATTGGAAGGGCTCAAAGGACTCGAGGGTAGTACGTGCCTCAGGGTCTTTCGGTCAGGACACTCTGGTTTTTCCTTCCCTCGGTCTAGTTCTTGGGATGCAATGCAGACCTGGCACGAATGCGTCTCATTGTATGTACGGGATAATAAAGGATTATTTAGATAATCTTTAGAGGCCCCGTGAGCATTACGCATCAATCGGTGTGTACACCGACGATGTGCACACCTGGCGTAACTTTTTATGAAGCATGTACTGAGAATGTCAAGCAGAATTTTCTTTTCAAGGTAAGGACTTTTTAGCTTTCTACGGTAAGCACTTCTTCGTGCACCTCGGTAAGCACTTTTTTCGAGTGCATGGTAAGCACTTCTTTCCAATGGTTGGTAAGCGCTTATTCCGAAGGTAAGATCTCCCCGCGCGGAGCGCGGCATTCAAAAACAGCGTCGCGAAGCGGCGCGGCCAAGCGCGATGGCCTTTCGGCCTGAGCGCCTGGCCAACCGACCCCGCCCCAGTTCAGATGCGGTGCGCGTACAGCTCGGGATGCTTCAGCCGGTAGGACTCGCCCTGCAGGGAGAAGCAGCGGGCATGGTGCAAGATCCTATCCATGAGGGCCGTCGAGAGCACGGGGTCTCCCACCATCTCCGCCCAGTCGGGTATCTCCTTGTTCGTCGTGAACACGAGCGAGGAGCGCTCGTAGGCGTCCGACACGAAGCTGAAGAAACGGTTGGCCTGGGCCTTCGTGATCGGGGTGTACCCAATCTCGTCGATTATGACCAGCTGGCACTTGCGCAGGTAGCGCAGGCGGAACCCCGCCTTGCGGTCGACGTCGGCATCGTCCATGATCTTGACCAGGGACTCCATCTTCTCGAACGCGACCGTGTAGCCCTCGTCGACGGCCAGCAGCCCCAAGCCCAAGGCCACCATCGTCTTTCCCAGGCCCGGGGGGCCGGCGAGCACGACATTTCCATGCGAGTCGAGCCAGGTCAGCTCCTTGAGGGAGTCGACGTGCCCCTGCGTGATGCCCGACTCGAGCTCCGACGGGTCGAACTCGTCTATCGATTTGACGTGCGGCGGGAAGTGGGCGGCGGCGTAGTTGCGCTTGCGCTTGCGCTCGTTGCGGCCACGCACCTCGCAATCGAGCAGCCGCGAGAGGAACTCCCGGTGGGTGAGCCCGTTGCGCTCCGCGACCTCAAGCTCGTCAGCGAGCTGGCGCGTGGCGTGCTTGAACCCGAACGCCTCCATAGTGGCCGTTATCGTTCCGATCTGCATCGTCGCCTCCATCATGCGCACCTCTCCTCGAATGCCTTGCGGTACCTGTCCATGTCGCGCTTCTGCACTTCGGTCATCGCCGGATCCGGCTGTCCGCCTCGGTCGCCCGCCTCGAAGCGCGCCTTCTGCAGCTCGTATACCTGCTTGAACTGCGTGAAGCGGTAGCGCCAGTCGGCGCAGCACTGCGCCATCACGCTCGCCACGAGCGCGCGGTCGGGCTGTTCGGAGTCGAGGAACGACTCGACCGCCCGCAGCTGCTTGGCCAGATGCCGCGGGTTCTCCTTCTTGAAGCCGTTGATGAAGTGCTGGAACTTCGTGCAGTTCCACTTCTGCCGCAGCCGCTCGGCTATGTCGAGCCACTCGCTCGGCTCCTCCTTCTTGTGCTCCTCGAGGCGGTTGAACGAGCCCTTCACCGGGCTTATCTCGTGCGTGCAGACGTGGCGGCGGTCCTCGCCGTATATGTGGAGCTTCGAGCCGATCGCCTTGTAGTAGGCGTCGTGGAAGCACATGTCCCAGGGAACCGAGTACTTCGCGCCCTTGTACTGCATGAAGGGCTGCGACCCTATGGGCACCCTCACCAGGTTGGTGGGCGACGCCTCGTGCACCGACGGCAGCAGCGGGCGCAGCGCCTCCCGTTCCACCTGCTCGAACACGTCGCCGGGAACCTTGAAGGTCGCCTGGTGTATGCGGCGGTTCTTGCGCTCCACCCATGCGGGCAGCGTGTCGCGAACCTGGGCCATCGAGGTTATCGTGCGCGCCGAGAAGTAGCTGGATTTTACGAACTTCACGAGGTTTTCCACAGCGCCCTTGGACTCCGGATCGGCCTTGTTGCAGACCCACAGGCCCATCTGCTGCTCGGCCAGGAAGTCGCCGAACACCTGCGTCTCGACGACCTCGCCGTACTCCTCGCTGGCCACGAACACGCTGTCCTGGTCGATGACGAACTCCTCGGCCCGCCCGCCTATCTTGCACAGGAACCGGTATATGGCAGCGCACGCCTCGGCCGAGTCGAACCTGTGGTCCTGGGCGTATACGCCCAGGTAGCGCGAATGACGCAGCAGCAGGCACAGGAAGTGCACGGTCAGGCCGCCCTCGCACTTCTCCTGGCCGAAGTCGAGCTGTATCTGCTTGCCGGCGGGCGGGTCGTCGACGTGGTCGTACTTGCGGCCCTCGCGCCTCTCCTCGGGGACGGCGCCGGACTCCTCGAGGAAGTGGATGAAGTTGCGGAGCGTCTGCTCGTTGCCGGGCAGGGCTTCGAACTCGCCGGTTTCGACGTACTTCTCCACGAGCACGTCGTAGACCGAGCTCATGTAGCACTTGGGGTTGTTCTCGAGGATCTCGACGATTGCGTCGCGGAAGGGCGGCCGGTCGAACGCCTTCTCCTTCGCGGTCCTGGCGTGCAGGTCCTCGGGCACGCCGTCCATGTCGTAGTACTTGCGGACCGTCGGGACCGACGGGGCCTTCGCTCCGTAGCGATTCTTCAGGTGCTGGATCACCTCGCCGAGGGCGTAGCCCCCGTCCCTGAGGTCCTGTATCTCCTGGACTAACATCTTGCTTAGCATCTGCGCCTCCTTCTCCTAGGGTTGTGGCGACCCAAAGGATGGCGCAGATGCGACCTCCTCTCATCAATCCATGCAAATTCTGCTTACCGCCCCGGAGAAAAACTGCTTACCGTGTGCGACGAAAATCTCCTTACCGCGAATCAGGAAAAACTCGTTACCGCGCTCGGAAAAGAGTGCTTACCGTATCGGGGCAAAATCATCGTACCGCTCACAGCATGTACATATATTTCGATGGTGCATACGCATAGGCAGTATGCACCATCTTAAGAGAACCCCTCCCGGAACAACTCCAGAAGGGGTCTTTGCGTTACAGCACAGACTCTTTTTGCAGAACAAGTTTTGCTATATGAAGCGGGTTGCAGGTGGCTGTTTCCTCGTCGCACCAGTCGCCGCTTCCGTCT
>JAFUCE010000063.1 GCA_017459805.1 Eggerthellaceae bacterium | reverse complement strand
TAAGTGTCAAGGGACATTAGGTCAAATCATGCAGGCGCGAAATCCACAGGCGCGCCGACGCGGCGACCACCCCGTTTCTGCTCTTGCTAGTGTGTGATTTATTGCAATCGTCGCCGGGGACTGCAGGAGGGCGCGCGCCAAGATTCGAACACCCCTACCCGGCGCGATATGGCGCGTTCTAAAGGCCGTTGCATATACCCGCCCACGAGGTCAAACCGGCATATAAAGACCCGTTAGAATCGATTATGTGAGGCCGTAGCGCAACCATGGGGAGGCGTTGCCGTGTTCGTAGTGATGTGCTGTCAGATGTGCGGTCGGTCGGTCGAGGATGAGCGACCGGCTCGAATAGAGATCACAAGCGCGGTACCGGAGCCGCACACGGATAGTTGGACGGTCTGTAATGCGTGCGCTGAGCAGGTAGCTGCTGGAGCGCGCAAGGCCGCGCGACATGAGCCGATGCAGCTCCGCTTCGAGGGACAGCCTTATTCCAATTACGCATAACAGAATAGCTAAGGTGCATCGTTCTAGCATATGAGCTGCGAGCTGCCGACGGCTGAGGGGGAGGGGTGTCGAAATCTTGAAGTTTCGTCATCTCGACTCGCTTCGCTGCCGCCGTAGTAATTCCCACCCTAAAGCTAGGTTTTGCGACGGGGTCTCATTTTTCGCGCCCAAAACGGAGTAAGCGCGGCGATTTGCTGACTTTTTGCTGACTTCGCGAGATACAAAAAAGCAGGCAGGCGGTTTATAAGCCGTCTACCTGCGGTTTTGTTGGCGCGCCCTGAGCGATTCGAACGCTCGACCTTGGGATTAGAAGAACTATGTTCAGCGTAAGCATGTTGGAAGATGAGCAGAAATGAACGATGGTAGTAGTACTATCTACCAGCACTTTTAGGACAATCAAGGAACATAAGCGAATTTTGGGGTATACTAGTGAGGCGATAAGTTTGCTGACTTTTTGCTGACTTTGGAGGACGAATGCAATACTCCGATGCTGACGGGACTTTGATTAAACGCTTCAGAAAAGACGGCTCCGGCGTGTGGGTTGCGTGCGTTCGCTACAAGGACGATTCGGGCAAGTGGCGCACCAAGTACAAGAACAGCGGCGTTGCCTGCGATAAAACCACCGCCAAAGGCAGACCAGCCGCGAAACGGTTCCTGAAGTCGTGGCGTTCCGAGCTGGAGGAAGAGCAGCGCGAGCGTAACGCATTGCCTAACGGCGACATGCTCGTTACTGAGTACATCGACCAATACTTGAAGCTCCGCGAGGCCGACAAGACGATTGAACGCTCGACGCTCAGCGGCTACAGGTCGGGCGCGAAGTATCTTCGAAAGTTTCTCGAAGGCGTTCGTCTCAGCGATCTAGACACTGATCGCGTCGACCGCATGAAAACCGACATGCTCGACGCTGGTCACAGCGAGTACACCACTAAAAAGGCGATTGGCCTGCTTTCGAGGATTTGCAACCACGCAATAGAGCGCAAGGCCATTGCATCGAATCCGTGCCGCGGGGTCAAGAAGCCCAAAACGCGCAGGCGCAAGCCAAACGCTCTGGATGCCGAGAACGTCGCACGCCTGAACGGTGCGCTGGAAGCTCTTGGGTTTGGCGTGAAGCCCGACATGGTTCGAATGGCTCTTCTAACCGGGATGCGTCGCGGCGAGCTGTGCGGCCTGCGATGGATGGACATTGACGAAGGGGCGCAGACCATCAGAGTCCGAAACGCAATCGGCATGGATAACGGCAGTCCCTACGAAAAGACCCCGAAGAACGATGACAGCGAGCGTCGAATCGACTATGGCTCGACGGTCGCGGCCATTCTGAAGCGGCGCAAGGCCGAGCAGGCCGAGGCGTGCGCACACCTGGGTGTTAGCAAGGAAGCGCGCAGGGAGATGTTCGTCTTTGGTACGGTTAGCGGCAAGCCCATGTCGCCGGACATTGCAAGCAAGTGGTTCACGAAGAAAATCGTCCTCCCATATCGGCTGGTCGGCACGCAGAACATCAAGCCGGTCTTTCACGATCTGCGGCACACGTTCGCTACGCACGCATTAGCCCGCGGCATGGACATTGAAAGCGTCTCGAAGATACTCGGTCACAAGAACGCGAGCATGACGCTCGACATTTACGCCGATGCGCTGCCAGACAACAAGCGCGCGGTAATGCATCAGATGGACGAGATACTTTCGCAGACCACGGGCGCGCCAGCAGTTTTGGCGATGCCCGCGACGGGGACGGATGGCAGAGACTAGCGCGGGCGTGTAATGGACGGTGGCTGTGATGCCGCCAAGGACGAAAGGAACGAGGATGGATAGCGGCAAGGCGTTGCGCGGATTGATGGAGCGGGACGGTGTGGCAGTCGAGCAGGTCGCGGCGGCGATTGGACGCAGGCCGCAGACCGTGGCGCGATGGCTCAACGGCGAGGGGCGCGGGTTCACCGTGCGCGAGGTCATAAACGTTCACGCCGCTTTGTTCGGAGACATGACGCGCGCGGAGTTTCTCGAAATCGTCGCACCCGCGTAAGGCGCGTAATAAGGCGAGCTGACAGGTGCGGGCGACATAGTACTCGCAGGGATGGAAGGGGCTGAAATAATGGCTGACAAGCAAAGCAACCACAAGGGTAAAACGAAGTGGCGCGATAGTTTCTCAGAGGATAATCCGAGCGGCGTTTTGGGCTTTGGCGGGAGCTATCCCGAACCATGGTGGGATATAGTCCGCGGCCACGACGGCGACGGGGTCGGGATACTTACAACGCCTGAAAGACTGGCTGAAACCGTGGGGGAGCGAATCCAGTCCGCCCGCACCAGTATTCGACATACGGAAACGCAGGTTGAACAGGAAGATGGCACTTACAAGACCGAATTAAAGACTGAGTACGGCGGGATTGCACGCGGCACTTTTGCGGAGATGGCAGGGCTTGGAGATAGAACGCTCAAAGAGATCGAAGCAGGGTCGAGGGAGCTTCGAGTCTCCGAGCTGTTCAAGCTTGCTGAAGTGCTGAGGGTTCACCCGCTAGAACTATTGGGCATCGCCAACCATGAAGAGCTGTCAATCCTCCGGAATTACTCAAAGCTGGACGAAAGAGGCAGAAGGACGCTGGTAGATATCGCTGAGGTAATGGCAAACCCCCGCAGCCGCAATGTGTGGATATATGAGGATGGCGAACTTAAGAAAAGCTGTTGACTGAATGTAAGCAAATCGCCTACTCCTACATTTTTCCGTATGAGTAGAACGAAATAGTCGATTGTTTATGACTCTACTCCTGCAACTATTTGTAGGAGTAGATTTTTTTACGCTGTTTACGTGCGGATTTCACGACTTGCAAACACATTTGATTGATGTTTAAGATGCATCTGCAAGGCCTTGCACCTTCAGAAACAGATAACGAAAGGAACTGCAGATGAAAGCAACAGTCACGAAGGAGCAGTTCGAGCAGATGCCGCTGCTCATCGGAGTTCGCGAGGTGGCCGCACTTCTTGGGATGCACCCGCGCACGGTGCAGCTGAAGGCTCGCACGGGCGAGCTGCCGGGTAAGAAGCTCGGCGACGGCTGGAAGTTCAACAAGGTTCGCGTCGCACAGTACGGCGGACTGATTGACGGGGAGGAATAGCGATGGAAAACACTCAGCGTCTCGACTTCCAGAGCAGCTACGAGGTCATTGTCGAACTCATCTGCCACGCAGTCACGGCACGGCAGCAGCTCGACGAAGCGATCTACAACACCGTCGGAATCATGCCCGCTGTCGACCGAGGTCATGTTGACCCGGACTTTGCGGCCATCGCAGAACGGTTCGGCCAGCAGCTTCAGGAGGTCGCCACGCAGGTTGACGATGTGTCTCTCGAATGTGAGGCGCGAGCAGTCGGGCTGTATTCGTACAAGGGAGGTCAAAAGGATGAGTCTTAGAGCTAGGGGAATCCACCGCGCCGGTTACTTTGGCGAGCAGCGGCGCGATGGACTCAGCAGGACGGAGTTCACAAGTGACCCGTCTCGTTGTGCTCAGGATAGCGGCTTCAGTAGCCAATCCGCAAGCCCGCGAATCGACTATCGTCATCGCGAGGTCGAAGCAGGGTGTCGCAAGTATTGGGTCTATATGTACGGCGCGGATGCCGAGCGTCGTTCTCGTGGCGGCGTGCAGTGGATGAGGGGGTGCGGACGTGCTTAGAGCAGTTATCAAGTACACCGACGCACAGCTTTACCGCGCACGTCTTACTCTGCACCGCGCCGAGCGTTGGCGGGAGAACAACCCCGACGCATGGAATCGGATGGTTGCGCAGGCGTTGGAGTTGGCCGCGCTGAAGCAGCCTATCGCGGTTCAGGCTCTTTTAGAGTCGGTGCGAAAGAAGGCGTTTGTCGACCGCTACGGCAACGACACGCGCGTTAGCAACGGGTACCGCGCCATATTCGCGCGCTGGCTCATCGCCGAGTACCCGGAGACCCGGCCTTACATCAGGCTGCGTAACTCTGTCTTTGACGTGCTGCTGGAGGTGGCATCATGAGTGATAAGTTCCTCGTCACGCTCGACAGCGTGAGCTATACGTCCAAGCCTGAGCCGTACATCGGCGCGATCACTCGCAGAGTCCAGAGCGCGGGAGCCACCGAGTGCGACGCTGCAGAGTTCGCCGCGCACGTCGCAGCAGGCCGCTCATGGGTCGGCGGGACGTATG
>JAFUCE010000062.1 GCA_017459805.1 Eggerthellaceae bacterium | reverse complement strand
TTTGTTTTCCTTTCTTTCAGGCAGGCCCTATTGCCTGCACTTCAAGAAAGGAATATTGCATACTTATCCGTACGCGTTGGGCTGAGTATGCAAAAATTTCTTTTGTGTACGGTTCAGCATGCAACTCAAGGTTTTCGTAATCAAAAAAGATTCAATCTGTAACTTATGCGCAGCTACCTGCGTAAATGCTTGCTTTGCGCTAGGATAGTGCAGTTCATATTCTTGTTATGGATTAAAAGGAATTCAAGATGGCAATTGTTGAAGAAGTAAAGCAGGTGTGCGAAACGGCGCTTGCTGAAATCGCGGAAGCTACCGACACCGCCGCGCTTGATGCTGTGCGTGTGGCTGTAGTGGGCAAATCCGGCACGCTGACGGCCTATTTGCGTTCCATGGGCCAGGTTGCGCCTGAAGAACGCGCCGAGGTCGGCAAGACGGTTAATGCCGTTCGCGAAGAAATTGAGGCAGCACTTGAAGCCCGCAAAGCAGAACTGAGTGCAGCAGAACTTGCTGCCAAGATAGAAGCTGATGCGCTTGACATTACGCTGCCAGGCCGTGCCCAACAGGTGGGTACGCGCCATCTTATTTCGCGCATTACCGACGAAATTGCCGAAATCTTTTTAGGCATTGGTTATACCGTGGTATCGGGCACCGAAGTTGAAACCGACTACTACAATTTCGAAGCTTTAAATACCCCGGCTGATCATCCTGCGCGTGGTTTACAAGACACTTTCTATGTGGTGGATCGTTCGGGTGACATTGCGGCGGTGAAGGGCGAATCCGACGTGCTTTTGCGCACTCAAACTTCTGGCGTGCAAGCCCACGTGATGGAGGAACAAAAGCCACCCATCTATATTATTGCGCCTGGTAAAGTGTACCGGCGCGACGTGGCAGACCCCAGTCACCTGCCTCAGTTTAACCAGGTAGAAGGCCTAGTGGTTGATAAAGGTATTACCTTTGGCGACCTGAAGGGAACCCTGGAATACTTCGTCAAGCAAATGTTTGGCGAAGACCGCAAGACGCGCCTGCGTCCGCATTTCTTCCCGTTCACGGAACCTTCTGCGGAAGCCGATATTAGCTGTGGCATCTGCCATGGTGAAGGTTGTCGTTTCTGTAAAGGCACAGGCTGGGTGGAAGTGCTGGGCTGCGGCATGGTGGACCCCAATGTGTTTGCCTATGCGGGCATTGACCCTGAAGTGTATTCGGGCTTTGCCTTTGGCATGGGGGTGGAACGCATTGCCTGCTTGAAGTACAACGTACCCGACCTGCGCATGCTGTTAGAAGGCGACATGCGATTTTTGCGTCAGTTTTAGGTTCCGCCGTTCTGGCGAACGGCGGACATGCTGACGCTGCGGCTTCGCCTGGCGAATGCGCTAAGCCCTCCGTGCTTCGGTCACGCACCTAAGTGCGCTCCCTTCGCCAGTCGGGCTTATCGCATTCGTCAGGCGAACCCTCGCTGACTTTTGGTGGACCAGCGAGTATAAGAATTGACCTACGAGTTACGGTGTGAGTATTGGAAGACTAAGAGGTTGAAACATGAAGTTAAGTTTGAAATGGCTCAATGAATACGTCGACGTACCAGCCGACACCAAAGCTTTTTGCGACAAGCTTGACCTGACGGGCACAGGTGTCGAAGGCGTAGACGTTGCCGGCGCTGCTTTTTCTGGTGTCTATACGGGTCAGATTGTTGAAAAGACCGCACATCCCGACTCTGACCATTTGTGGGTAACCCAGGTAAATGTGGGTGAACAGCATCTTGGCGCAGACGGTCAACCCGAACCCTTGCAGATTGTCTGTGGCGCCCAGAACTTTGAAGCGGGCGACAAGGTGGCGGTAGCTTTGGTGGGCGCCGTGCTACCAGGCGACTTTAAAATCAAGAAATCCAAGCTGCGCGGCCAGACAAGCAACGGTATGAACTGTAGCGCGCGCGAGTTGGGTCTGGGCGAAGACCACGAGGGCATAATGATTTTGCCTGAAGACACGCCACTGGGTGTGGACTTCGCGCAGTACATGGGTCTTGCCGACCGTGTGCTTGACCTTGAAATAACGCCCAATCGTCCCGACTGTCTTTCGGTGGAAGGCATGGCACGCGAAGTAGGGGCGATGTACAAGCTGCCCGTGAAGGATGCCTGCGTTGGTGTTGAACTGAAAGAGGCTGGTGCACCTACGGCCGATGCGGTAACCGTCGAAATAGCTGACCCTGAACTCTGTCCGCGCTATACCGCGCGCCTTATTCGCGGAGTCAAGGTGGGCCCAAGCCCCGACTGGCTGGCTGAGCGCGTACAGGCTTCTGGCACGCGTTCCATTAATAACGTAGTTGATATAACGAACTACGTGCTGTATTTGCTCGGGCAGCCGCTTCATGCCTTTGACTTTGACAAACTGCAGGGCTCCGACGGCATGGCCCATATTATTGTTCGCGCGGCCAATGCTGGTGAAAAGCTGACGACGCTTGATGAACAAGAGCGCGAACTTACGCCCGACATGGCGCTTATCACGACACCGGAACGTGCGGTAGCACTGGCTGGTGTGATGGGTGGTTTGGACACGGAGGTGACCGAAGAAACCACCAATATCTTGCTTGAGGCGGCAACCTTTAATCCGGGGCATACAAGTCGCACGAGTCGCAATCTCGGTCTGTTCAGTGAAGCGTCTATGCGCTACGAACGCAAGGTTGATGCTGCGCCTATCGCTCGCAATGCGGACTTTGCAGCTGCGCTTATCGCAGACATCTGCGGTGGCGAAGTAGCAAAGGGCTTGGTAGACGTGTGGCCTGTACACGAAGATCAGCCACAGCTGCAGTTGCGCGTTGAACGCTGCCAAGGCATGCTCGGCGCAGACATTCCTCAGGCAGAAATTGAAGATATTCTTACGCGTTTGGGTTGCCAGCTTACCGATGCCGGCAACGGTGTGCTTGATGTAGTCGTGCCGAGCTTCCGCCCAGACCTCACACGCGAAATCGATCTTTATGAAGAGGTGCTGCGTCTCTATGGCATGGAAAACATTGCATCGACTTTGCCAGGTGGGCGCGAGCGCATTGGGCAGCGTAGCTGGCACGAACAAGTGGTGGCGCGCTTGCATACGACGCTGCGTGCTTCAGGGCTTTCCGAAACGCAAACCTACGCCTTTGCAGGTCCCGACGACTTGGCTAAGCTACGCATAGATGCGGTTACCGACGGCGAGGCAGTAGAGCTTATTAACCCGCTTAATGCCGAACAGTCCGTCATGCGCCAAAGCCTTATTCCTAACCTCTTGCGCAGCATTGCCTTCAACCAAAACCATGGGGTAGGCAATATCGCACTGTATGAAGTGGGCGATGTATTCAGCACCGCTGAAGGGCGCAAACAGCCCAAGGAGCGCGCGAAGCTCGCGGGTGTAATGGCAGGCACAACCGATGCTACTTGGAACCGTGCCGCGCAAGCATACGATTTCTTTGATGGCAAAGGCACAATTGAAAACATTGCCCGCGAACTGGCTATTCCCAAGCTGCGTTTTAAGGCACTTGAGGCGAGCGATGCCCCGCATCTACAGCCTGGCCGTGGTGCCCAGGTGTTGAGTGGTGGCAGCATACTTGGCTGGGTGGGCGAAATCCATCCGCTCGCGGTAGCGGAATTTGAAGCAGAGGCACCCGTGGTGGCTTTCGAACTTGACTTAGGTGCGCTTGAAAAAGCAGCAACGGTGGAACGCGAAACGCAGGAAGTCAGTCAGTTCCCGCCTGTTAGCCTTGACGTTGCCTTTGTGGTTGATGAAGCGGTTACGCATGAGAAGCTTTTGCAAACCATGCAAAGCGCCGGCGGCAACTTGCTTGATTCCGTACAGCTGTTTGATGTCTACCGCGATGAAGAGCGCTTGGGTGCAGGCAAAAAGTCAATGGCCTATGCGCTCGAATACCGCGCGCCTGACCGCACGCTTTCAAGTGAAGAGGCCGAAACCGCCCATGCGCGTCTCGTGAAGAAGGTTTGTGGCGCCACCGGCGCCGAAGTCCGCGGCTAAACCACGCGAATGAAAAGGGGCTGTATAGTACTACCTATTCCTCTTCGACTTCCATGAGTGAGATTTCGAAGTTGAGGTCTTTGCCCGCCATTTCGTGGTTCATATCCAGCGTGACCACGCCATCCACAATCTCTACCACCTTTACGGGCAGTGGCTGGCCAGCAGGGGTTTGCATGAACACGGTTTGCCCCACGGGAAGGTTTTCGCCATTGGGAATCTGGCTGACCGGGATGCGCTGCACTAGTTCTTCTTCATAGGGCCCATAGGCATCTTCGGCTGGAATGCGCACATATTTTTTCTGGCCAACAACCATGTCTTCCACAGCTTTGTCGAAGCCTGGAATCATCATGCCTGCCATGCAGACAAACTCAATGGGCTCGCCGCGCTTTACCGAAGAGTCGAATTCGGTTCCGTCATCCAGTGTCCCTACGTAGTGCACTTTAACCTTTTTACCAGCGTTTCCCATGGATCCTCCCATTAACGCACATTTCTTATTTGTGGACATAATAGCGCAACTGAAGCAGCCATGTGCCACAAGTTGTACAATTATGCGAAACGAAAATCCGAAAGGACATTCGGCATGCATTAAAAGGCTTCTTTTAATGCATCTTTACTGTAAAGGGGTAGCTTGAGTCTACAAATTACAAAGCGCACAGGCCTGCTTTTGGTCTATGACGTAGCTGCCACCTATTTGGCTTATTTTCTTGCATCGGTGCTGACCGTTGTATTTAACGAGGTATTCGTCGACAACGAAATCTATTTCATCTTGGGCATCCTTGCTCTCTTCAATATTACGGGGCTTGTTGTTTTCCGCATGTACAACAATCTTTGGGAATACGCTAGCGTCGACGAAGCTGTGAAGATCGTGGTTGCTTTAGCGGTTTCTACGCTAGCGGGTGCCGTGTTTCTTTGGGTTATCGGCACGCGCCTGCCCATTCGCGTTTTTGTGGTTGCGTGGTTCTTGCTCGTATTTTTATGCGGCGGCATGCGTGGTTTGTTCCGCGTACTGCGCCGTCAGAATCGCAAGGGCGCGGTATCAAGCGACGACCAAACGCGTTTGCGTACCTTGGTTGTGGGTGCGGGCGAAACGGGCTCTTTAGTAATTGATCGCATGGTTACCAAAGACCCACTTATGCCTGGTATTCCCATGGTGGCTACTGACGACAACCCCGACAAGCAGGGCTCGCGCATACATGGTGTGAAAGTTGCGGGTAGCAGCGAAGATATTCTGAAATTGGTTCAAGAGCACGACATCGAACAGATTGTTGTTGCTATCCCTTCCGCCACGCTCGAGGAACGCAAGAAGATTTACGATATTTGCACGAAGACCGACTGCAAGCTGCGCACTTTGCCCAACGTGCGTGAGCTACGGGTGGACGAACTTGATGACGTGGCCCTGCGCGACGTTGAAGTTGCTGACTTGCTTGGCCGCGAAGAAATCATGATGAATGCGCGTTCGGTGGCAGGCTATATTGCGGGTAAGACAGTGTTGGTTACCGGTGGCGGTGGTTCAATTGGTTCTGAGTTGTGTCGCCAGCTGTGTACGGTCGCCCCTGCGCACATCGTTATCTTTGATATGTATGAAAACGACGCCTATATGCTGCGCAATGAACTGCTGGCGCTCTATAGCGATATTGAGGTAGACATTGAAATCGGCAGCGTGTGTGACGAAGCGCGTCTTGAGGACGTTTTTGAACGTCATCACCCCAGTGTGGTGTTCCATGCAGCGGCGCATAAGCACGTGCCCTTGATGGAAGTGTGTCCGCGTGAAGCCTTGCAAAACAATGTGTTTGGAACGCTTAATACGGTGCGCGCAGCCGACAAGTATGGTGTCGAGCGCTTCATTTTCATTTCGACTGACAAGGCGGTGAACCCCACAAGCGTTATGGGCGCCACCAAGCGTATGGGCGAAATGGTGGTGCAATACTACGCGCAGCATTCGAAAACCATCTTTAGTGCGGTGCGCTTCGGCAATGTGCTTGCCTCCAGTGGCAGCGTTATCCCCGTGTTCAAACGCCAGATTGCTGCTGGTGGGCCCGTAACGGTAACCCATCCCGACATCGAGCGTTACTTCATGACCATTCCTGAAGCGTCGCGTTTGGTTATTCAGGCGGGCGGCTTGGCCAAGGGCGGTGAAATTTTCATCCTCGACATGGGCGAGCCCGTTAAGATTGTAGAGCTCGCGAAAAGTCTTATTCAGCTTTCTGGTAAAACACCAGGTAAGGACATCGAAATTGTTTTCACTGGCCTGCGTGACGGCGAAAAGATGTACGAAGAATTGCTTATGGATGAAGAGTCGACGCTTCCCACGGAAAACCGATCCATCATGATTTCTAAGGGTGTTGAAATCAGCTACGAGGAAGTGGCGAAAAAGCTTGCAGAACTCGAATCGGCTATTAACGGAACCGACGAAGAAGCCATTCGTGTCCTTGAATCGGCTGTTCCCACGTATCGCCATACGGTCAACTAGATTTCAAGCGCTGCATTAAAAAACTGCTGAGCGCATCTTGCATTAAGAAAAGCTTGCAAGAATAAGCCAAGGAAAAGTGCGGGTTAGATTTGCGGGGCGAATAGGCAGTTTGCGTTGTGCAAGCATTGCCTGTTCGCCCCTTTTTCTTTATAATTTTAGTTTGGCGTACGGACGTATTCGGTGCGCTGAATATTTGCATGCAGAGGGAAGGTTGACGTAATGGCATCTCGGAAATCTTTTACGCAGAAACTGCGAGTTCTCTTTTCAGTGCTCCTGATTGCGAATCTGCTTATACCCAGTTCGGCTATCGCTTTTGCCGACGAAGGCGCACAGTCGGCGGCACCGGACGCTGCGCAGGCTGAGAACGCGAATAGCGCGGCTGGACAGGACGCGGCATCATCTGAAGCAGGTGATGCGTCGAGCAACGCCAACTCCTCCGCGTCGAGCAAGGCTGACAGCCAAGCCGCTCAGGGCGCAAAAGACACCGCTGAGGTAAAGGATGGAGCCGCAGAAGGAGCGGGTAGCTCCCAGGAATCGAGTGCCGCGAAAGCCTCGAGTGATGCGAAGACCTCAAGCGATGTAAAGGACGCAGACGCCACGGACGCTGAGGCAAAGGATGCGAACGCTCAGGACGCTGGCGACGCCAAAGATGCGGACACGAAAAGCTCGAGCACCAAGGATATCGAGGCAAAGGATTCTAGCTCGAAGAACGCAAGTAGCTCGACGAGCTCAAGCTCCAAAGATTCGAGCAGCGCGAAAAGCCCTAACGGCTCGAAGGACACAAGCACCGCAAACAGCAAGAAGAGCACGCTTAAGTCGCCCACCCTCAAGAGTGCCTCGGATGAGAACATGCAGGTGGGTGTAACGGTTGCGGGTAGCGCCAACGGCCCGTACGACATCACCATCACCGCGAAGCAACTCACCGCGAGCGACCCGCAGTGGGGCGACGAAACGACGCTGTATTTCATCGTGAACAACATTGTCAAGCTGCCGGAGGCAAGCGCTATCACGGCGAACGATGATTCTGCGCAGATAACGCGCAACAACGAGTACAGCCTTACTGTTAAGGGTTACAACTTCAGCGCAAATGTCGACACGCCGCTTATCATCACTATTACGGGTGCGACCCTCAATACTGCTGCTGGCACCCTTGATAACGTCAACGGTTCGGCCAGTCTCGATCTACTGTCTTCCACCTCAACACAGACCTATATCTGGCGCAATGGTCACGACTACGTTTTCGTGAATGACTTTACCGACGATACCAAGCCCACGGTCCCTGTCGTCTGGTACGGCGGATCCGGCCCCAAGCCTACGTGGAACGGAAAGAAGGCCTCCTGGCAGGCGGCGGATTCGGCCACGAGCTACGATGTTCAGCTTATAGGCCCGGGCAATGAAAAACTGGTTGATACAAACACCACCGCGCTGGAGCAGGACTTCAGTAGCTACATAACCAAAGACGGCAGATATCGCGTAAACGTCTGGGCCAAATACGGCACCGATGTTAAGAGCGCGACTCCTGGCTTTGCAGACAAGACCTGGTACGAGGTTAAAGTAGCGCCCGCCTTTAAGGATATCGGCGAGAATTACTATGAGGCCGGTACTACCGGCGGCACGGTTGCAGGTACGGCTACCTCGGGCGATACCTTCACCACAGGCGAAAACGGTGCCATCTCGGGTCTCTTCGCTGTGGGCGATACGATCACCATCACGCCCACTGCAGCTGAGGGATATACCTTCGAGAAGTTCCAAAGCTACTTCGATGGCAGCAGCTATGTGGAGAAGACCGATAATCCTTTAGAGTTCACCCTTGAGTATCCTCAGATAGGGCTGGCGGCCTTCTTCGTTCAGGATGAGCCCGATCCCGTTACCGTCATTCTTGAGGTCGGAGAAGGCCACGAGGCCCTTGCGAGGAAAATCTCCGACGCAGCCGAGGCTGAGGGCTATGAGCCCACGCTTTCCGGCACCACGCTGACCATGGCCAAATTCCCGGTGCTGGACGAGACTGGCAAGACAGTGACCGTGCAAGATGGCGCGAATGATGTCATCTACGAGCTGGTACGCACGGCTTTCGGCCCCGGTTCCGGATATTGGCGGGATAACGGCGAGGAGCTTATCGATACCGCCCTCAAAACCATTGAGAACTACGACTCCGAACAAGACATCTATGATGAGCTTGACGAAGCCACTGACGCTATCGCAGATAATCAGAAGTACTATATGCTCTGGGCGAAACCGGCCACCAAAGCCACCCTCACCATCGAGAAGCCCATCTGCGGTACGGAGGTCACACAAGATCCGTATGAGGGTATTATCGTGAACGGACCGGTAATTACTGCAGCAGACGGCAGCGAAGTCATTCCGTATGGAAACAATGCCTACTGGGTGGGCGACGGCGGCTGGCCCGTTGACGAGCTGACGATCACAGGTGGAGAAGACTACACGGCGAAGACAGGAATGAGGCCCAAGTTCGGTTTCTTTGTCGACGAGAATAATCTTCCGCAGGTGACGGTTACGAACGCTAAGAGTACAGACATCAGCGAACTTCCTCATGCATTGGATATTACCGTTACCGCCGAACACGACTGGGAAGACGAGGGCGAGGTTACCAAAGAGCCTACCGCCACCGAAGATGGCGAGAAGACCTACAAGTGCAAGCACTTCGACACCTGTGGCGGCACCAAGACCGAGCCGATCGACAAGCTGATCACCGTCACGCTTATCCCCTCGACCATGGATGGCTCGGAGATCGGTGACCCCGTTGTGCTCACCATTCCAAAGGGTGATTCTCTGGACTCATATTTGTCTCCAGATGATAGGTACGCCGAACTGGTTGAGCAGTTCGAGAATATGAATGAGGGGTATTATCCCCTCTGGGGATACGTCCTTGTGACGGACAAGCCTTACTCTGAATACACGAGTGAATCCGATGTCGATGACGCCGATGAAGAACTCTTCTACAAGGCACTCACTGAAAACACTACCTTCTACGTGCCCATGGATAAATTCATCGAGGAGCTTGATGTAACGGTAGAAAGGCCCATGGCAGGCACTGAGGTTGCTGTCCAGACAGACGACGGCCACGTACAGGACGGGGCAAAGGGTCTACCCACGACCACTATCTCCGACGATAAGGTCGCGAAGCACTACGAGCTTCCTTATTGGGTGACCGATGACATTACAAAGAACGATTACGACAAACCGTTCAATGGCACCATCCAGGCCCGCAAAGACTACAAGGTGCTTATCCAGCTCGAGCCCAAGCTCGGCTGGGCGTTCAAAAAACTTGACGACCCTGCATATGCCACTATAAACGGAAAAGCCGTTGATACGGTCCTATATAGCGACCACTACTATCGCGACATCTTGGGCAAGGTACCTTCCGACTTCACCTACAACCTCTTTGTTCAGGGCGTGCATGTGACGGATAGCAACAAAGACGACGTTCTGGGCGACGGCACGGTGAAGTTCGACCCCGAGGCCGTAAAGCTCACGCTGAACAACGCCAATATCGAGATCTCCCGTCGCGAGGACGGCGACGATGGTAACGAGTACGGCATCCGCTCCAACCTTGGTGACGGCATAGCGGAGTTCCGTGATAAGCCGCTGACCATCGAACTGATCGGGACCAACACGATCTCCGATGGCACAAACGACGAGGGAACATCTAAAAAATACGGCATCTTCGTGGCGAGCTCCGGGCCTGTCACCTACACAGGCAGCGGCACGCTGAACGTCAATATGAAGGACGCCAACACCGCAGAGCGCTACCTCGGTCTCGAGCATCACCAGTCGATTACCGTTGAGGGTGTGGATATCAATATCGATATCGACGGCACTTCTAATGGCATTAACGGCATTTACATGCTCTACACCAACACGCTCAAACTTATGAACGGCGCCAATGTCACGATTGACGTGGCCAAAGGCTACGCCTTCGACAACGATGTCCATACGAACAACAACGATCTGGATGTGACGGAAGGCTGCACCTTCGAGGC
>JAFUCE010000061.1 GCA_017459805.1 Eggerthellaceae bacterium | reverse complement strand
GGTCGGGATAGTCAGCAGCCTTTACATGCTCAGCAAAAATCTGCTTGAACTGGTCCACCAGTTCCTGCAGGTCTTCTGCCGTCAAATCTGTGTCGGAACGAACGCCACGAATGTTCTTCATGGCGGTGATAGCGTTTTCGAAAAGGTCGCCTTCAAGGCCCATAACCACGCTCGAGAACATCTGGATAAAGCGACGATAACTGTCCCAGGCAAAGCGCGGATTTTCAGTTTGCGCAATAAGACCATTGATGGAGTCGTCATTTAAGCCGAGGTTAAGCACCGTGTCCATCATGCCTGGCATGGAAATGGGAGCACCGCTGCGCACAGAAACCAGCAGCGGGTCATTGGTATCCCCAATCTTTTTGCCGAGGCGGTTTTCGAGGTCTGCGCGGTATTGCTCGATTTCGTCAAGCGCTCCTTCTGGCCAAGTGTTGCCAGCGCCCGCATATTCCATACAGGTCTGACAGGTAATAGTGAAACCAGGGGGCACGGGCAAGCCAATGTTGGCCATTTCCGCGAGATTGGCACCTTTTCCACCAAGGACTGCCTTCATGGATGTGTTGCCTGCGGTTACGTTGTTGCCTTCTGCATCCCTACCAAATGCATAGACACGCTTTACTACTTCAGTCACGTTGAACTCCTAAAAACGCGGCCTACCTTGTATCTCATAAACGTGGCATAACAAAACCACGTGGATGAGCCATTTCATAGTATCGCAAAATCTCTTGAGCGGTCTCTTCAACGGCACGATTATCGGTATGTATTACTATACAACCAAGTTGGCGCATAAGCTTGCGGGATTTTTCTAAGTCCTGTTCAATAAATTCGATGCTTGCATATTCGCCCGCGACCGCCTTTTCGGCACTATTTAAGCGGCGCTGACGAATGCCGTAGAGCACTTCGGGTGAAATCATCAGGCCAAACAGGCGCGATGGCTCCACATCAAAGACTTCCTTGGGCGGTGCGGTGGAAGGGTCAAGCGGGATATTGGCGACCTTGTAACCTTCCTGGGAAAGATAGATTGACGTGGGGGTTTTCGAAGAACGCGAAACACCCAAAAGCACAATATCGGCCTTGGTCAGGTCCTGGGGGTTGCGCCCGTCGTCGTGTTCGATGGTGAATTCCATGGCTTCAATGCGCTGGTAATAGGTGTCGTCAGTTTCGCGAAGCACGGCGCGTTCATAGCCCGGCTGAAGATTGCTTACATCCATGATGGCATGAATGGCATCACTCATCAGGTCAACGGCATGTATGTTGGGGTTGTGCGCCAAATATTCTTGGAAGGCATCATAGGTCGGGCCTTCAACAAGCGTATAGAAACAGACAATTTCGCGGCTTCCCGTTTCACGCTCTTCAACTTCAACGTGGTGTTCGAGAAACTGAGTAATGTCGTCAATCGTTTTGATATTAGGCAAAAGCTCAATTAAGGGATTGGTTACCCCAAACTGACTAGCGGCAGCTCGCGCGATGGTTTGTGCAGTAATACCAATGGAGTCGCTGATGACGTGAATAATGGGCATGAGATGTGGCGCAGGTGCAGGTGCAGTATTATCTTCGGGCACAGCACTGATGTCATCAAGGGTGACAAAGCCTGCGGTATTCATTTTTCCCATGCGCGCTCCTTAATGAGTCGAGCTTTTCGCCAGCAAGCTAAAGTCGGCAACGTCGGCAAAGACGCCCACAAAGCGGTTAAGCAAACGCAGACGGTTGTCGCGAATGGAAGGGTCGTCATCCATAACCATAACGTTTTCAAAGAATTCATCGATGGGTTTGCGCAGCGCAGCCAAAGCAGTAAGCGCAGCAGGATAATCATCTTGCGTAAGGGCTTGTGCCACACGGCTTTCCGCTTCCACCACAGCCGACGACAGGGCATGTTCGTGTTCGCTTAACAAGGCTTCGTCAAAATCGGCCCCTAGGTCGGGATTGCACAGGTTATTTGCACGCGCAAAAGCCGTTGCTAAATCTTCCATGGTTTCCGCGTCGTTTGCGCGGGCGGCCTCCAGAGCACGGGTGCGTGCCGCAATAACAGCAGGTTCAACGACGCCCACAGAAAGCACCGCATCCACGGCATCGGCCGTAGTGCCTTCATCGCGCAGGATAACCTTCGTGCGCGTAACAAAGAAGTCAATGATTTCACCCCGCACGGCTTCGGCGTCGAAGGAAAGGCCTTGCGCCGCGTATTGTGCAAGCGAGGCGTCAATGGCAGCCGCCAGCGACACGGGCAAACCTGCTTCAAGCATGGCCACAATACCGATGGCGCTTCGGCGCAGGGCAAAGGGGTCAGACGAAGCCGTGGGCCCCTGCCCTATAGCAAACAGACCACAGATGGTGTCGAGCTTGTCGGCCATTGCGACCACCTGGCCAACCTGCGTACTGGGAATAGCGTCCCCCGCAAACTTTGGTTGGTAGTGTTCCTTGATTGCCTGTGCTACCTGGGCGTTTTCACCCGCAGCAGCCGCGTAGTACGAGCCCATAACACCCTGGACACTAGTAAATTCAACCACGGCACCGCTGACGAGGTCCGCCTTGCAAAGGTGTGCTGCCCGCACAGCGTCGGCTGCATCAGACGCGCTCAGGCCTGCATCGGTGGCAAGGTGCTGCACAAGGGCTTCAATACGTTCGGTTTTTGCACGGGTTGTACCCAGTTGCTCTTGGAAGACAACGCTGTCGAGCTTGTCAACAAAGGATTCAAAGGGCACTTTTAAGTCTTCGTCATAGAAAAACTTTGCGTCGTACAAACGTGCCGCCACGACGCGTTCGTTGCCGTCAATAATACCTTCGGCACAGTCCGGGTTACCATTCGAAGTAATGAGGAACTTGTTCGTCAAGCTGCCGTCGGCATTAAACAAGGGGAAATAACGCTGATGCATGAGCATGGCATCAACGGTAATTTCTTTCGGAACATCTAAAAAGAGTTCATCAAAGGTGCCCACCATAAGCGTGGGATATTCGCACAGATTCACTACTTCCTGCAAAGTCTTTGCAGGAAGTTCGGCCACCAAGCCTGTTTGCTCTTCAAGGGCGGCAACCTGTTCGCGAATCGTTTGTTCGCGTTCTGCTTCGCTCGGTATGACAAAGGCGCCACGCAAAACACTGATGAGCTGTTCGGCTGAGTCAAGCGCATGTGGCCCAGGTGCCAAGAAACGATGCCCATAGGTCTGGTTTGTAGCCACAAGACCGGCGAATTCAACGGGAAGAACAACAGGACCCAACATGGCGCACAGCCAGCGAACGGGACGCGAGAACACTTCGGTATGGCTTCCCCAGCGCTGAGCCTTTGGCCAGGAAATAGACTCGATAAGACCACGCAGCAATGCGGGAAGCAAATCGGCCACCTGCACAGACGGCGTTTCAACCACAGCGTAGACGTATTCGGTACCGTCTTCGTCGCGGCGTTCAAGTGCAGACGCGTCAACGCCCTTGCCACGCGCAAAGCCCAGGGCTGCCTGCGTGGGCTCGCCCGCTTCATCAAAGGCAATCGCAGCGGCGGGACCGCGGAACTCCTGAACAGAAGCTTCCGTGGCGTCGGGTACCTCACTTGCAAGCACCGCTAAACGGCGCGGTGTTGTATAGACTTCTATGTTTCCGTGCGGCACCCGGGCAGCATCAAGGGCGTCCGCCATAAGAGCACCGAGCTTTTCCGTTGCGGCATGCAGGTCAAAAGCGGGCAGTTCTTCGGTACCAATTTCAAAGGCGAGGGTATAAAGCGTCATCTTATTCCCCTCCCTCTTCAGCGTTAGCAGGCACTTGGCCCACCACATGTTCCAAATAGCTTGCGCAGCACGCCTTGGCAATGGTGCGCACGCGCAGGATGTAGCCCATGCGCTCTGTTGCCGAAATCACACCACGCGCATCAAGCAGGTTGAAGGCATGACTGCATTTCAGAACATAGTCATAGGCTGGCAGCGGCAGGCCTGCCTCCAGGGTACGTAGGCATTCGGCTTCGTAACGGTCGAACTCGGCAAACAAAAAGTCAGTGTCGGCCACTTCGAAGTTGTAGGTCGAAAACTCGCGTTCGTTTTCCAAAAACACGTCGCCGTAAGTGAAAACCGTGCCGTCGTCGCCGCGGCTCCAAATGATGTCGTAGACATTGTCTACGCCTTGCACGTACATGGTCAGACGTTCCAAACCATAGGTAATCTCAACAGGCACGGGGCTACATTCGAAACCGCCCACCTGTTGGAAATAGGTAAACTGGGTGACTTCCATGCCGTCAATCCACACTTCCCAACCAAGGCCCCAGGCGCCAAGCGTTGGACTTTCCCAGTCGTCTTCGACAAAGCGAACGTCGTGGTCTTCCACCTTAATGCCAATGGCGCGCAGGGAGTCCAGATACAGCTCCTGTGAATTTTCAGGCGAAGGCTTAATGAGCACCTGGAACTGGTAATAGTGCTGCAGGCGATTAGGATTTTCGCCATAGCGGCCATCGGTTGGACGACGCGAAGGCTGCACGTACGCGGCACGCCAGAGGTCTGGACCAAGCGAGCGCAAGGTCGTAGCCGTGTGGAAAGTGCCAGCGCCAACTTCGTTGTCGTAGGGTTGCAAAACAACACAGCCCTGGTCAGCCCAAAAACGCTGCAGGCTCATGATGATGTCTTGAAAGCTTGGTGTGAGCTCTTCGGTCATACAATGCTCCTTGAAGGCGCAGGTTAAAAGGTACCCACGCGATTAACTGGCCAGTAAATCATGACGGCATGTCCGGTAACTTTTTCAACGGAAATCGCTCCGAAGTAACGCGAATCAGCCGAGTTTTGACGGTTGTCCCCCATAACCCAGATATGCCCTTCGGGGATGGTGTAGGGGTATTCAAGACTAACACCATGCGCCGTCGAAAGGGGGTTAGAAGGCTGCCCGTTCGTGTAGGGTTCGTCCAGGCGCTGGCCGTCAACATAGACGGCGCCGTCGATCAAATCGACCGTTTGCCCAGCCACGGCTATACAGCGCTTGATAAGCGTGCGCCCTTCCACTTCAGGGTCTTCAAAGGTGACGATTTCACCTGGGTTTGGACCGCGGAAATAATAGCTCACCTTTTCGGCAAAGAGCTTGTCGGAAATCATGATGGTGTTTTCCATGGACCCAGAAGGAATTTTATAGGGCGCGATAACAAAAGAGCGCAGCAACCAAGCGGCAACAAAAACAATTGCCACCATCAAAATAAAGCTCAATACGCTCCTGAACAAACCTGGTTGTTCTTCTTTGGCATGCCGCCCAGAATCCATAGCTGCGCGCTCTTTCCTTTCATTCTATGAAAATATAATACCGCGGT
>JAFUCE010000060.1 GCA_017459805.1 Eggerthellaceae bacterium | reverse complement strand
CAAGTACTAACGCAGTGGGCTATCCTGCAAGTACTAACGCAGTGGGCTATCCTGCAAGTACTAACGCAGTGGGCTATCCAGCGCCCGCCGACGCGAGACCAAAGCCTGTGCGGCCCGCAGAGCCTGGGCCCTTACGTAAAACAGTAGGCATAATTTGGAACATGCTCGTAGCTTTTGTTGTTGTGGTTATAGTTGTGGCAAGTATCTTCAACGTATTCAATGCACCTGTAGGCATGGAAAAATACCCCCGCTGGTTCAACACCTTGGGTTATGCCTTTTTAATTCCAGCGCTTGTAGTGTTTTACGGTTTCATCCTTATGGACAAAACGCCTTTTAAAAAGCGTTTCCCCAATACCATTGGAACATGGACGCTACGTCACTACATCATCGCAGGGCTGGGAGTTACCCTCGTTGCCATTATCATCCTTATGGTAATGGCGGCAATTGCAAGCCTCGTATAGCGAGCTTGACATGCCCGAAGCACATATAATCTGGGTTCAAGTAAATCACAAGACGCAGGCTTAAAAAGCCTCGAGGCCCGTTATGTTAAGCGTGCGCTGTAGGTAACAGTCAAGGACGAAAATGCCGCCGTAGCTGTCGGAATCGAAATCTTGCACCCAATTAAAATAGCGCACCCAGGTATCGGACGACCCGCCCGTTTCAACCCAAGCAATAGACCCCCAACCATCATCGTAAACAGGAGTCAAGCCGCCCCACGCCCACGATTCAGCAGAGTCAATGCCGCGATCAAGCCCGCTATAGGGCAACTGCGTTGTTTCAATTAAGAAGTACTGACCAGAATCAGCCCAGGTTTCAACCGCAACTTGCGCATGCGTGGGCGTGATAATAATCATGGGATGCATGCCAGCCGAAAGAAGCGCACTCGCCATCACCAGCGAACTTTCGATGCAGAGCGCTTGGCGTTTTTCGAACACGGCAGCCGCGGTCAACACGCGTTGGTCTGCACGTGGCGTGTACGTATCAATCACGTAGGCAATATCTGAATCGGAAAACGCCTTCTGAATTGCTGCCACCTGCAGGAGCGTGCCATACCAATCATCGCCATATTGGTAGCCGTTGATTTCGCGGAACAAGCCATCGGTCCATTCGCCCACATAGTCAGCAGCACGACGAATCAAATCATCGATTACTGGCTGCCCTGGCCGCAACCAGGCAAACAATTCGTACTGGGCGGCATAACCAAAATTGTCGTTGTACCACAGATAGTCATAGAGCGTCAGCACTTCCACGCTAGCGCTTTGTGCGTCAACCACCGTGCCATCGGGGCTGGTCATACGATAGTTCAACTGCGTAGTAGAAGCAGATTCCAGATCTACCACCCCCAAACTCGGCAGCAACTCAGGTTTTAGTTCGAAGTAATTCACGCCAGGCTGCAAAGTAAGTTTGGTCGTATGCGCCAAGGTAAATCCCGCAATCTCAACTTCAATAATGACATCTTGTTCGTGCGTGGCACAAATCGTTAAATCCAGCACCGAATCGAGCGACTGATACAAATTGGGCGAAATTCGCTCTATGGCACGGAACTCAACCATAGGGGCGTCGTCAGAAGAAAGCTTGCTGGTAATAAGATCGGATGCAAAACTGTATTGCTTGCCCGCTACCCAACTTTGTTGCCGCAAAATAATCTTTTCGCGTGCAGAAATCCAATCGACCATTTGGACAAGACTGCGCCGATTGAGCTCCGAAGAACTATTTACCTGCGTATCGTTATAGAAAAAAGTCCCCGCCATTTCCCACAGGCGAACAAAGCGCTCGTGCAGGTCTGCCATACATTGTGGCGCCTCAATTGCTTCATAGTCGCTATGGGCCGTCCACGTACTGTTGTAGTAGTCGTATTCATGTTCCAATTCGGGCGTGCCAGGTGGATAGCCCAGCTTTTCGTGTGCCGCAAGCTGCTTTTGCTCATACACCATCAAACTTGCAACATCAGACAGGCCTTCCTTAGCATTTTCAAGCTGCTGCATAAAATACTGGGTATCCTGCGCGGCCTGCTCTGACTGCTCCGCGTAAGCCGTCACCCATTCAATTCCGTCATCAACCGCACTGCGCGCATCGGCCACTTTAATAATGCCGCTGTCAAGCAGTTCGGAGTGCCGCTTTTGTAGAGCATCAAGGTCGTCATAAAAAAGCGAGTTGTCGCCCCTTGAACACAGGGCCTCAATTTCACCTTCAAGCTGTGATAGTTCAAGGGCAACTTTAACGGCTTCGCTTATTTGCAGCTGCAAATCGTTGGTGTACAAATCGATAGCCTTGTTTTCGACCGTTTGCGCCACATCGTTTACCGCAGTACCACCCGAAGTTCCCGGCAAACGCGGCGCCTGCGCACAGGCCGCAAGCCCAAAAAGCCCCCATAAACCCATGCTGGCAACAATCAGCAATGCCGCAAAAGTTCGCGCGGACCTTCGCACGGGGAAAGATGATTTTGAAAACAATCGACCCATACATAAAATGATACGATATCTGCATGGATTCGCCCATAGCCAACATAGACGCAAACATTGAAAGCATTTCTTTGCCCAAGCATGCCATACGGGTGCTTGAACTTGTGGAAGCAGCAGGTTTTGAAGCCTGGGCGGTTGGCGGCTTTGTGCGCGATGCGCTTTTGGGGCGGCCAGTACATGACGTAGACCTTGCCACGTCCGCCACCTGGCAGCAGGTGCAATCTGTGTGCGAAGCGGCGGGGCAGCAGACCTGTGAAACAGGCGTTGCCCACGGCACCCTTTCCGTTCTGGTCGACGACGAAACGATAGAAGTAACGACATACCGAAGCGACGGCACTTATTCAGATGCGCGCCATCCCGACGAAGTGAACTTCGTAAGCAGCATCGAAGAAGACCTGGCGCGCCGCGACTTTACCATTAACGCCCTTGCCTGGCACCCCACGCGCGCATTGCTCGATTGCTATGGTGGCGTGGAAGACCTAAAGGCTGGCGTCATTCGCGCCGTGGGCGTAGCCGAGAAGCGTTTTGCCGAAGACGCCCTGCGCATTGTGCGAGCCGTGCGTTTTGCGAGCGAGCTGGGTTTCAGCATTGAAGAGGACACCCTTACTGGCGCGAATGCCCAGGTGGAAAAGCTTGAGCGCATTGCCGTCGAGCGCAAGGTAGCAGAGATGACGCGCCTTTTGTGCGGGCAAAACGTGCGCGCGATTCTTATGGACTACCCCACTATCATCGATGCAGTGCTTCCTGAACTCCGACCCATGCGCAACTTGGACCAAAAAAGTCGCTACCACATCTATGACGTCATGGAGCATACGGCCTACGTGGTGGCGAACACAGCTGCCGAGCCCCTGCTGCGATGGGCGGCGCTTTTACACGATGTGGGCAAACCAGCAGCTTTTCATGAAGATGAAAAGGGTCGCGGGCATTTCTTTGGTCATGCAAAAATAGGAGCCGAAATGGCGGCGCAGATTATGAAACGCTTCAAAATGACGCCGCGCTTTGCCGCAGACGTAGAACTGCTCGTGCGCTATCACGACACGCATATTCAGGCGGAGCCTGCATCGGTAAAGCGGCTGTTGCACAAGCTTTCCGACCGACCCGAACTGATGCGCGCACTTTGCGAGTTACAAATTGCAGACGCGCTTGCACACCATCCCGACTACACGGAACGCAGCACAATGGCAGAAGAGGTTCTGCAATGTCTAGAAGAGGTGCTAGCGCAGGACGAAGCTTTTTCACTCAAGCACCTTGCGGTGAACGGTGACGATGTGTTAGCACTCGGGATTGAACCAGGACCACGCGTAGGTGAGGTATTGGAAGAAGCGCTCGCTGCTGTCATGTCAGGCGAAGTCCCCAACAGTCGCGGCAGCCTTCTTGAATTTATCAGGTCCGCCGACCGTTCAAAGTAATCTACCTTCTCAAAGACATAAGGCCACAGGGCGCCCATGGTGAACACGCGGGTCCACCAAAAGTAGTTCAGACGACCGTCAGGTCGGCGGAACTAATCAATCCCATAAATAACCAACGCCGCGGACCGTTTCAAGATGCTGCGCGAGTTCAGGCCCAAGCTTTGCCCTCACCCGTCGCACATGCACGTCGACGGTGCGCGACCCGCCGTAGTAGTCAAAACCCCACACGCGTTTTAGAAGCGCATCGCGGCTATAGGTGCGCCCTGGGTGGGTAACCAAAAAGGACAAGAGGGCGTATTCCAAATAGGTAAGATCAATGGGATTACCTGCCACTTGCACCTGGTAGGTCGCAAGATTAATGGTCATGGAATCAACCGTAATGATTTCACTTGTCGAACGGTCGGACGCAGGCCACAGCAAAGACTGAATGCGCAAACGACATTCTGCAGCTTCAGCAGCGGTCACGCAAAAATCGCTGCGCACCTGAATAGGCAGACTCAATTTGTCTAGTAGCGACGGGCGCACGATAAGCAGAAGCGGAATACCGCCGTGTTCAAGCAGAGCGCGCTCTATGGTCGCAACGGAATCAAGCGCAGCATCGCGCAGCTCGTAAATCACTAAATCGCAGCTGGGCATTGACGCCAAAAGACGTCCAAACTGCAGGCTTGAGCCCGCGTCTACATCGACGCCAAGATCCGACAAGACCGCCTGGAACTTATAGGCATTGTCCAAGCTGTCGGCTATGAACATGACGTGCTTGTGCTGCATATATGCCACCTAGAGCACTTCCAAGTATCGGCTAATATCCCACGTGGAAACGCTTTGCTGATAGTCCTGCCATTCAGCACGCTTCGTGTTCAACAGGTAGGTGAAAACGTCGTCACCCAGCACCTTATGCGCAAGTTCAGACTTGGCAAACAATGCCAGCGCTTCACCCAAGTTCGTCGGCAGGGGCGTTTCCTCTGGCAGGCAAAGATCCATGGGCGCTGTCAGTTCTAAGCCTTCCTGAATACCACTTAAGCCCGCGGTAAGAATGGCGGCAAAGGCAAGGTAAGGATTGCATGAAGGATCGGGGTTTCGCAGGACTACATGACGCGTTGCTTCCTTGTTGGGCTTATGGCCTGGCACACGCACCATGAGATTGCGGCCGACCCTACCCCAGCTCGTGCACATCGGCGCATCGTTGCCCGCCGCAAGCCGCTTGTAGGAATTTACGTACTGATTAGTGAGCAGCGAAAGCTCGGGCGCGTACTTCAGCAAACCAGCGATGAAGCTTTTGGCGGTGGCAGACAAATTAAGTCCTGCCGAATCCGTGGCGTCGAAGAAGCAATTGTTTTCCGCCTTGTCAAACAGGGAGATATTGACATGCATGCCGCTTCCCGCGCAGTCCTCGCGCGGTTTAGGCATGAAGGACGCGTACACGCCATGGGCGGCAGCAATTTCTTTTACCACCATCTTGCAGGTTTGCACCTCGTCCGCCGCCTCAAGCACGCCCGTGGGGCGCAGGTCAACTTCGTGTTGGCTTGGCGAAACTTCATGATGGCTCATCTCGACAGGAATGCCCATTTTTTCAAGGGTCAGAATTGTGTCGCGACGCAAGTCGGAGCCCGAATCGAGCGTATTAAGATCGAAGTAGCCACCGTCATCGAGCAGCTCTGTGCCCTGGGCATTCTGGAAGTAGAAGTATTCTATCTCGGGCGCAATGGCCGCCTCGAAACCTGCCTCGGAAAGCGCCTCGACCACACGCGCAAGAATGTGCCGCGGGCTGCGCTCATGTACTTCACCATTGGGTTTGCGAATGCTGCAAAACATGCGCGCCACCGCGTTTGAATCAGGGCGCCAGGGCAGCACCTGGAAGGTGGATGCGTCGGGAAAAGCAAGGAGGTCGCAGTCGGTACCGAACTCATCGGAAAAGCCTTCGATGCGGCTCCCGTCAAAGCCCATGCCTTCCTCGAAGGCGCTTTCAAGCTCGTTGGGGTTAACCGCAAACGACTTCACCTGACCGAGCACATCGGTAAACCAAAAACGCACGAAATGCACGTCACGCGACTCGATGGTTTTAAGCACATACTCTTGATCCGGGTTCATAGCGCCCTCCGTTCCACAATAAACATGGTAGCGCAAAAACACGCTTTTGGGTCTTTCAACAATAAGCGCGATTATTTAACCCGCAGGTTGGCGCTAGTAAGACAGCGAGGGTGCGGCCTGCTGAGTGCAATAAGCCCGCTCCAAGCGCAGCGCGATAATCATAGCGCTCCGGCAAGAAATAAGGCAGTTGGTGGCAAGAAATGACGGAGTTGTACGAGTTGGAACTCAAAAGTGGTAAGAAATGACGGTATTGTACGGGTTCAATAGGAAAAATCCGTACAATTCCGTCATTTCTTGCCACTAAGTCT